>DEYX01000185.1 GCA_002365025.1 Hungatella sp. UBA3147
TTTAAATAGGTACTAAGATACCCGTCATCAAAAGAAAGAATGACTGGATTCTGGGGTAATTCCTTTTTATCGTGAACATAATCTATTAATTGCGTCATTGTTATAGTATTGTAATGATTTTCTTTTAAATACTTTAAATCACTTTCAAATTCATCGGGACTAATGACATCATTGCCAAAACCACTGTTTTTTACTTGATGGTACATGATAATCGGAACTAAAATCCCGTCAACAGGTTGTATAGAAGTGACAGTATGGATTTTATATATACTTTTGATTATGGAAACAGATAATAGGCTGTATGCAATGATCAATAGTATATTTTTTAGTATACTTCTATATTTTTTTATTCGGTCCATAATTATGCCCTTATATATTGTTATAACAATTGTATGCCGAAAAAGTGAATAAATACATATTTATTATACCTATGGTGCTCTAAATTTATAGTTGAATAAAATGAAATTTGAAAGATTAGTAGGAGTATAAAAAGACAATCTAAAGTTTATTAAATTAAAATCTTTTCGTAATAAAAACATTTATTCGTGCAGGTTGCACAAAATATAATAAAAATATAGAAATCTATTGACACTTTTGAAACCCTGTCATATAATGAATCTGTGCATAAGAACATATAGTGATCAAATGAACGATTTGAGGAGGCGAATACCTATGGATATGCACCGACGGGAATTGGTTGCTGTCTGCCAGCTTTATTATGTAGAAAATAAAACTCAGCAGCAGATAGCAGCATTAATGGGATTATCAAGGGTCAAGGTTTCCAGATTATTGCAAAAGGCAAAAGACCTTGAAATAGTCAGGATTATTATAAATTACACGGGAACCCATATAGAGTTAGAACATAAGATAAGCAGGAAATTTGGGTTAAAAGAAACAATTATTGCAGACAATTCTTTTGGCGGTGATAGCAAAGACTTAGTAGCCAGTGCCGCGGCATTTTACCTCAATAGCAATCTGGCTAAAGGATCTACCGTAGCGGTAGGATGGGGAACAACTATGTGCAGAATTCCTGATTACCTGCAGAATCTATCCGGCCAGAAACTCTTATTTACTCCAATCATAGGAGGCCATGGGCAGAATGAACTGGATATTCATGCAACCACCATTGCTTCCAATATGGCAAAAAAAACAGGATGCCAGTCCTTATCCCTTTTGGCTCCTGCATTGGTTAATACAAAAGAAGAAAAAGAAGTTCTATTTAATGATGCTCAGATTAATCAAGTACTTTCTAAAGTCAGAACAGCGGATTATGCACTATTTAGTTTAGGCTCACCATTAACTCCTGACAGCAGCCTAAGCAAATCAGGGTATCTGTCGGATAAAGACTTTGAACAGCTGATAAGGGAAAAGGCTATTTGCGATATTATATCCATTGCATTTTTGGATAAAGGATACAGTGGGTGCTGTGCCAATATAACAGACAGAAGCATTGGAATTACAAAAGAGGAGCTAAAGCGGATTCCCCTTAAGATATGCGTAGCAGAGGGCCGGGAGAAGCACAGTGCTATTGAAGCAGCTCTTTATGCTGGCTATATAGATGTACTGATTATAGATCAGGAAACAGGGCATTATTTAATTCATTAATATATTACTAAATGAAAGAGGAAGGAGGTATATGGTTTGAAGACGTATAAGATTTTAATAGCATGTGGAAGTGGTATTGCAACCAGTACAGTCATTGCCAACAGGGTTAAGAATCTTTGTGAAAGCAATAGCTTTCAGGTTAAGGTTTCCCAGGTAAAGGTAGTTGAGGTTGAAAAACTGGCTAAGGAGTACGATTTGATTGTAGCCAGTACAAGGATTCCGGCAGGAATAGAAACCCCTTATGTATTTGCCATCAGCTATTTGACTGGCGTGAGACAGGAGGCAACTGACCAGGAAATTATTACAAAGTTAAAAGAGTTTGACGCAGCAGATCAATAAGAATGAGGTGAGAGCATGGAATATGTGAAGATGACAGAGGGTATAGAATTTTCACGGGTGGTATTGGGATTTTGGAGACTGCATGACTGGAAGTTATCTACTGATCAATTGATTCGTTTTCTAGAAGAGTGCCTGGACCTGGGTATTACTACTATGGATCATGCAGATATCTACGGAGATTATACGGTAGAAGAATTATTTGGAGATTCACTTCGCAAGAGGCCCGATTTAAGAAGCAGAATGCAGATCATAACCAAATGCGGAATCGTATATAAATCTGAAACTGCCCGGGTGAAGTATTACAATTACTCGAAAGATTATATTATGGGACAAGTGGAAAAGTCACTGAATTATATGGGAACAGACTATATCGACTGCCTGTTGCTCCACCGCCCAAGTCCATTCATGGATCCGGAAGTAGTATCTGCTGCATTTGAACAGCTGCACCAGTCAGGAAAGGTAAAAAGTTTTGGAGTATCAAACTTCCTGCCAAATGAGTTTAGAATGCTAAAGTCATATTTGAAGGTACCAATGGTTACAAATCAAATAGAATTGTCACCTCTCAATATGACCAATCTGGAAAATGGAGTATTAAACCAATGTTTGGAAGAGCGGATTCATCCCATGATCTGGTCCCCTCTTGCGGGTGGAAGGATATTCACAGAACAGAGTGAAGTTGCCATAAGGCTGAGAGAGACCCTGGAGGAGATCAGACAGGAAATCGGCGCTGAAGATATTGATGAGGTTGCATTTGCATGGCTGTTTTCTCATCCTGCTAAGCCAATACCCATTACCGGCTCAGGGGAGATTGAACTTGCAAGCCGTCCGGTAAAGGCTTTGAAATATAAATTGACCCAGGAGCAGTGGTTTATGATCTGGACTGCGGTCAAGGGGCACAAAGTACCATAGGGAGAGGGTTTCTTTCATCGTCGAGCGAAAAGGAGGAGGTATTTATGGCAATACTCAATTTTATATTGGGCTTAGGTTCTACCGTTATGCTGCCTATTATTATTTTTGTTTTTGGACTCATTATGAGAGCTGGGGTGTCAAAATCATTTAAGTCTGGTGTTACAATCGGTATAGGGTTTACGGGCATTAATTTAGTGATTACGCTTTTGACAGGAGAGTTGGGACCGGTGGCTAAGGCGATGACAGAACGGCTGGGATTGGATTTGCAGATCATTGATATTGGATGGCCGGCGATGTCTTCTATTTCCTGGGCATGGGCTGCCGCAGGTCTTATGATTCCCATTGGATTAATTATTAACTTTGCTATGCTGACATTAAAGTTAACAAAGACCATGAATGTTGACATTTGGAATTACTGGCAGTTTGCATTTGTTGGGTATGCAGTGACTACATTGACAGACAGCTTGATCATTGGTGTTATTGCGGCAAGTGCAATTTCTATATTAGCGTTGGTTCTTGCAGACTATACCCAGCCCTACATTGAAAATTATTTTGGAATGCCGGGTATTTCTTTCCCCCATTTAACTGCTTTGGGATTTTTGCCGCTGGTGCTGCCTCTTAATTGGCTGCTTGACCGAATTCCGGGTATTAATAAGTTAAATGCGAATCCGGATACCATAAGAAAAAGATTTGGTATTTTCGGAGAACCAATGACAATGGGATTAATCATCGGTATTGCATTAGGAGCACTGGGAGGCCAGTCAATCGATGCAATTCTTAAGCTGGGAGTTACCATGGCTGCAGTTATGTATCTGATGCCTAAGATGGTGGCAATCCTGATGGAGGGATTAATACCTATTTCAGATGTAGCCAGGACCTTTATGGCAAAACGTTTTGGAGACAGGGAGATTTATATTGGTCTTGACGCAGCCGTGTCATTAGGAGAACCATCGGTCATTGCAGTAGGTCTCTTACTGGTACCGATTACGATTCTGCTGGCCGTTGTAATTCCAGGAAATCAGCTTCTTCCATTTGCAGATTTAGCAGTTATTCCCTTTATTGTATGCTTAATAACGGCAATGTCAAAAGGTAATGTCATTCGTTCTTTAATCGTTGGAACTGTGGTTATGACTTGTGTACTTCTATTTGCAACCAACCTTGCACCCATTGAGACATCAATGGCACTCAAAGCCGGTATTACCATTCCGGAAGGAGCTTCCCTGATCGGTAACTTGGATAGGGCAAACCTGCTTTCATGGATATTTATAAAATTGTTTTCATTTTTTGCCAGGTAACATAATTACTATATAAATTCTAAGAAAAAGGAGAGATTGTTATGAAGATCACAAAAAGAGAATTGCTGAGTAAGGTGGATCATTCACTGTTAAAACCACAGCTTACCCAGGAAGAAATTATGGAGGGATTAGAGTTCGCCAAGGAAAATCATTGTGCGTCCGTTTGCATCAATCCCTGTAATCTGGACATGGCTAGAGCGGTTCTGGAAGGCACTGATGTAAAGATCGGTACAGTAATCGGATTCCCATCCGGAGCACACACTACCTTTTCCAAAGTGGCAGAGGCTGTGGATGCTTATGCAAAAGGAGCAGTGGAGCTGGATATGGTAATTGATATCGGTGCACTTCGCAATGGTGAGTATGATGCGGTTCGGGAAGACATCAAAGCAGTGGTAGATGCAACTCCCGGTATCGTAAAGGTTATTTTAGAAAATGCTTATTTGACCAAAGAAGAGATTAAAATTGCATCTGAATTGGTAGAGCAGGCGGGTGCTGCCTACGTAAAGACATCAACCGGTTTTGCACCCAGCGGAGCAACTGCAGAGGATATTAGGATTATGAGAGCGGCAGTTTCCCCTAAGATCAAAGTGAAGGCAGCAGGGGGCATTAATACACTGGCAGATTGTATTGCATTGATTGAAGCTGGGTCAGACCGGATCGGTATCAGTAAGACAAAGGCTATTTTAGCAGAATTTGATTAATTGATATCTCTAAAAAACGTTACATAAGATCGGGTAAGTAAACGCATAAACTTGTGAGGAAGGAAAATGATGAGCACTACAAATCAGATATTTAATAATGAAATGATTTTGCTTGACAAAAGCTATAAAGATCGAGATGACTTTTTTGATCAGATTGCAGAGTATCTGTACTCATTAGGAAAAGTAAATAAGGATTTTGGTAATGCTTTAAGGAGGCGGGAAGCGGAATATCCTACAGGGCTTATGACAGAGGCTTATGGTGTTGCTATTCCTCATACAGATATTGAATACGTCATAGCGCAGTGTATAACATTTGTCCGGTTTGAAAAACCTGTGATATTCTCGCAAATGGGTGATTCAGAAACTATAGTTCCGGTAAAATTTGCATTTGTATTGTGCATAAAGGAACCGGAGAAACAAGTGGATGTGCTGAGTACATTGGTAAAAATTATTACTGATAAAGAGCTTATTGGCAGATTAGAACGAACTTCAACAAAACAGGAAACAATGGATATGCTCAATCAGGTATTTGAGGGAATTTTGTAAGGAGGAGCACCTATGATAAATTACATAAAAAAAGAAACACTTCCATATAAACTTCATTCGGCCGAAGAATAGAAACAGAAGCATTTCTTTTACAAAGTTATTTTATCATATGAGATGGATTCTTGTATACTACTTTATAATATATTATGGAAAAGGAGGGATATTTGTGAAATTCAGCCATCATTGTGTCACTTGCCTGATTAATAAAGAGTCGGAACGGCTCGGCAGTTACGATGATGAAGATAAAAAGTTATTACATATGAAAGAAGTTTTAATGCTTTTTTTAGAGGATGAGAATAGATCTGCACCGGTTATCCAATACAAGATTAAAAAACTCCATGAAAAAACTTTTATGAACTTAGATGACCCTTACTATGATATAAAGCACAGGCATAACAAGATCCTGCTGGAAAAAGAGGGAGATATTAGTAAGATTATTATGGACTCTAAAGACAGGCTGAAAACAGCGGTTCAATTCGCCAGAGCAGGAAATTATATTGATTTGGCAGCTATGGAGGAAATGGATCTTAGAAAACTTGATCAGCTTTTGGAGGAGGCTCCTCATGAACATTTAGATGAGCAGGTTTATCATGAATTCAGGAACTGTTTGGAAAGTGCACGTCGGATGGTGTATCTGACAGATAATTGTGGTGAAATTGTTTTGGATAAAATTTTACTATGCCAGATAAAAGAACAATTTCCGAAGCTGGATATTTGTATTATTGTAAGAGGAAAACCTGTTATTAACGATGCAACAATGGAAGATGCTGAAATGACAGGGCTTAGCGGGCAGTTTAAAGTAATTGGAAGCGGCAGTGGTATCGGTGGCACCAGTATCCCGGATTTAAGCAGCGAAGCCAGGGAAAGGCTGCTTTCGGCAGATTTAATTATTTCCAAAGGGCAGGGTAATTATGAATCCTTGTATGGCTGCGGTCTTAATATCTTTTATCTGTTTCTATGCAAATGCGATTGGTTTGTTGCTATGTTTGGTGTAAAAAGATTGGGTGGAGTTTTTATACAAGAAAAGTATAGAGATTGCCACTAGCCAGTTGACAGTACAGTTTATATCCCCTATAATATATTGGGCATAAGAACAGTTTTTGTTCAAATGATCGAAAAGGGGGAATGAGCAATGGATATGCAACGAAGATTGTTAATCACAGTATGTCAGAAGTATTATATTGAAAACATGACACAACAGCAAATCGCTGCAGCTCTGGATATTTCACGAATGAAAGTATCCAGATTACTGCAAAAGGCAAAAGAGCAGGAAGTAGTACGAATTATTATAGATTATGCAGGTTCCTTTATTGAACAGGAAAGGTTGATAACAAAGAAGTATGGTTTAAAGGAAACAATTATTGTTGATGGTTCTTTAGGAAATGATACCAAGAACCTAGTGGCAAGTGCAGCAGCTTATTACCTGGAGAATAATCTGCCAAAGGGTACGGTAATAGCTGTAGGATGGGGAGCGACTATGTGCAAGGTGCCCTTATTTCTTCAGGATCTCAGTCAGTTGGATCTGTTGTTTACTCCCATAATAGGAGGCCATGGACAAAGTGAGCTGGATATGCATGCCACCACCATAGCCTCCAATCTTGCAAAGAGATCCGGATGCCGGTCTTTATCTCTTTTGGCTCCGGCTCTGGTCAAGACTGTGGCTGAAAAGCAGATACTGCTGAATGATTCTCAAATCAGGGAGGTTTTATCCAAATCACGTGGGGCGGATTATGCTTTGTTTAGTTTGGGTTCGCCCCTTGCCAAAGACAGCAGTTTAAGCAAGTCGGGTTATCTGTCGGAAGAAGATCTATTCCAGTTGGAATCAGAGCGAACGATTTGTGATGTGGTATCCATTGCTTTTCTGGATGATAATCATAAAGTCTGCTGCACTAATATTACCGACCGAACCATTAGTATCACCATAGATGAACTGCAGAAGATCCCTACAAAGATCTGCATCGTTGAAGGAAAAGAAAAACATAAAGCAGTAAAAGCAGCCTTAGATGCAGGGTATATTGATGTTTTAATTACAGATGAAGAGACAGCACAGTTTCTAGATGCATTATAAATGATTGCCTTATTTCCTGTGAATTAAGTGACGGTATCAGAGGGGAGCTATTCTATATGAAAGAAGTTGGAATTATTTTAGCCAGCGGCGTTAAAGAGAGTAAGGCGGATAAAGCGGTGGAGTCTTTAAAAGAGGGGCTTCGGAAAAGAGAGATTTTAGCAAATGTAATATTTGTAAATACGTATGAGCATAAATCTCTTTTGGATTTTGAAGATGGAATGGATATGGCCGTTATAGCAGGTCCCGGTAAAGTGGCTACGAATCTCCCGGTCATTCAGGGGCTAGGGCTTATTTATCCATGGCTGGGATTGGAGGAATTATTCCGGGAGATATTGGCCTTATCAGACAAATCTAAATAGCTAAGTGTTCTATGTGGAAAACACAAACAAGGCGATACGAAACTTGTTTGTGTTTTTCTGAAATAGTCGTATACTCCCCATGTTCTTATCTGGACGGTCATCTCATTCGTATCATTCCGCCCCGAACCCTTTTATAGTCTTCGCTTAATATATCTGATGCCCGCCTTCCAAGGCCTCATCCAGCTGTTTATCGGTACATCTTCTTGCGGCCTCTGCATCACGCTCTTTGAGGCATTTATATAAACAAAGTACGCTGTCGTATAGTGCCTCTTTCCCGTAACGCAGACAAAAGCGCTTCCATAGCTGTGTTACAACTGGTTTAAAAGATATGTAAATTAAAGGTATAATACTGTTTCCACTGATAACGGAAAGTCTGTGATGAAAAGAAAAGGTGGCTGAGACCGTTTCTTCAATCGAAGTTGCATCAGCAACTTCCACTAATAATCCTTCTAATCCAAGAATATCCTCATTCGTTGAATTCTTTATAATCGAATCAGTTGCCAGATGTTCCAGTGCCCGGCGTACTTCAAGAATTGAGTAAACTTCTGCTTGCCCAAGCGTATCTCCGTGATATTCCATAATGGCATTTAAGGTATTGATATTTCCGTTCTTGCCATAATCTGCTACAAATACCCCCTGCCTTGGATGCACTTCCAAAAAACCCTGTTTTTCAAGTTCTGCGAACCCACTGTTAACCACTGCACGACTGACCTGCATCTGCCTCGCAATCTCCCTTTCAGGAGGTAATTTACTTCCAACAGGGATATGCCCTGATAAAATCTTGTCCCGAATCTGACAAATAAACATTTCTTTTAGGCTCAAAGCGCTAAGTTTCTGAAATTCCATCGTTTCCCCCCCTTGTTCTGGTTCTGGCCATACCAGAAATCAATACCATTTTATCATACATTCTTACAAAAATTCAACAAATAAATAAGTCATAGTGACAATAATTTTTTACAATATTGCTAGTTTCCATAGAATATTTTATAATAATATTGTTAAAAAATAAACTAAGCGATTCACCTGGCTGAACCAGAACACTTCCTTCTTCCTGACGGTTGAAAGACCACTGAAAAAAGGAAAATTCTAAAATGTGATTTAAAGCCAACAGAAGACAGAAAAGAGAATATAAAGAAAGGAGCTTGACACATGGAAGATTTTAAAGTTCTTGAGATAAAAACAAGTGTCTTTGCTGATAACAACATACAAGCCGGAAAGCTTCGTGAAGAATTAAAGGAAAAGAAGGTTTTTCTTCTTAATCTGATGTCCAGTCCCGGAGCCGGGAAGACCACGACTCTGACACGTACGATTAATGCCCTAAAGAACGACTTTAACATTGGTGTCATGGAAGCGGATATTGATTCTGACGTGGATGCCCGTACCATTCAGCAAACTGGTGCAAAGGCTATCCAGCTGCATACCGGCGGTATGTGCCATCTGGATGCGGAAATGACCCGTCAGGGGTTAGAGGGACTTGATACAGAAGGACTTGACCTTGTAATATTAGAAAATGTAGGCAACCTGGTCTGTCCTGCAGAATTTGACACCGGCGCAGTAAAAAATGCTATGGTCCTCTCCGTACCGGAAGGAGATGATAAACCGCTTAAATATCCGCTGATGTTTTCTATTTGCGATGTGATACTGATTAACAAGATGGATGTAATGCCGTATTTTAATTTTGATATGGAAAAATGCAAAGCTAATATCAGACTTCGTAATCCCAACGCTGTGATCATACCCATCAGTGCCTTAAAAGATGAAGGTATAAAGGAATGGACCGACTGGTTAAGCAATGCAGTAAAATCCTGGTGTGAATAATAAAAGCATAACTATCATAAAAAGGTATTCATAAACTTCAAATGCGCAAGACAAGCGCGGGAAAGGAAATTATGAGTGAATTAAGACCTAAAATTGTAAGACTGGCGAAGATGGTAGGCGGTATAGCCGGAGCCATGAACAAAATCGATGAAAATTCTCCCGAATACTACGCTCTAAACTGTGTCGTAACAGATGACATGGCTGATATTGCTATGATTATCGGGCTGCGTAAACCCCGAACCTTCGAGTATGTTGCCAAGCGCTCCGGAAAGAGTAAAAAAGAGACAAAGGCCCTCTTAGAGCAGCTGGCCTACACAGGAGTCGCCAAAGTATGGAAGGATAAGGAAGATCATAAAGAACGGTTTTTTGTGAATATATTTGCCCCCGGTATGTTAGAAATGATGGTAAATAACCGTGAACAGCTTAACGAACATCCTGAAATCGGCAAAGCCTTCGAGGAATATACCAGACTGCGGCTTGCGCCTATGGCAGCAAAATTCCCTCAAGGCATGGCAATGATGCGTGTCATTCCAGTCGAAGAGGCCATCAAGGATATCCCTGGCACAAAGCCGTGGGAACGTCTCTCTTATTACCTGGATAAATATGATACGTTCACGGTATCTGACTGCTCCTGCCGCCAGTCACGCCGTGTACTGGATGAGGGCTGCGGCCATCTGGAAAAAGACATCTGTATCCAGATGGGTGAAGGTGCCGAATATTACATAAGAACAGGCAGAGGCCGCCGGATTTCACGGGAAGAAGCAAAAGAAATTATTAAATTTGCAGAAAATAACGGCCTGATGCACGAAATGCCCCATACCGACGGACTTGGCGAATCAGCGGCAATCTGCAACTGCTGTGGCTGCTCCTGCTTCTCCCTGCGTCTTGCAACCCTTTTTAATACTCCGGATTCCATACGTTCCAACTTCACTGCCAAGGTAAAAAAGGAAAACTGTGTAGCCTGCGGACAATGTGTGGAAAATTGTCCGGTTAATGCTTTAAAACTTGGCCAAAAACTCTGTTCCAAAACGCCTGTTGCCATAAAGTCAGAACCTACCGCACGTGACCATGTCTGGAGAGAAAGGAACTGGAATGTGGATTATCGCGAGAACCGTAAAGATGTTGCAGAAGAAGGTACATCTCCCTGTAAAACTGCCTGTCCTGCTCATATTTCCGTACAGGGTTACATAAAGCTTGCTGCTTCCGGCCGTTACCATGAAGCACTGGAGCTGATAAAGAAAGAAAATCCTTTCCCTGCCGTCTGCGGACGTATCTGTCCTCATAGCTGTGAAAGCGAGTGTACCCGCGGAGATATTGATGAACCGGTTTCCATCGATGAAATTAAAAAATTTATTGCAGATAAAGAGCTGGATGGGTCGATCCCCTATATCCCGCCTATGCGTTATCACCTTGGAAATAAAATCGCAGTGGTCGGCTCTGGTCCTTCCGGTCTTTCCTGTGCATATTACCTGGCAATTGATGGTTATCAGGTAACCGTATTTGAAAAGGAAGAAAAACTTGGCGGTATGCTTACCCTTGGTATACCTTCCTTCCGCCTGGAAAAGGAGGTTCTTAATGCTGAAATAGACGTTCTGCGTGAAATGGGTGTTGCCTTTAAAACCGGAATTGAAGTCGGAAAAGATATTACGCTTAATGAACTTCGGAAAGAAGGTTACGAAGCCTTCTATCTGGCAATCGGCGCACAGGGCGGCAGAAGTCTTGGCATTGAAGGGGAGGACGCTGAAGGTGTTATCTCCGGCGTTGATTTCCTTCGCAATGTAAACCTTGGAAGAAAGGCAGAGCTTTCCGGTAATGTAGTTGTGATCGGCGGCGGAAATGTAGCAATTGATGTAGCCCGTACAGGGGTAAGACAGGGGGCTGTTGCTGTTAATCTTTACTGTCTGGAAAGTTCCAGTGAAATGCCGGCATTACCGGATGAGATTGCAGAGGCTGAGGAAGATAACGTTACCTTTCATAATGGCTGGGGCCCTAAGCGTATCCTGACAGAAGACGGTAAGGTGACCGGTGTAGAATTTAAGCGCTGCATCAGTGTATTCGATGAAGGCCAACGTTTCGCTCCAAAGTACGATGAAAATGATACCGTTACTGTGGAAGCTGATACCGTACTGCTTTCCATTGGCCAGACCATTGAGTGGGGCGGACTTCTCTCAGAAAGTAAGGTTGAGCTTGGACGCGGCGGTACTGCCAAAGCTGACAGTCTGACCTTACAGACTTCGGAACCGGACGTTTTTGCTGGCGGTGACTGTTTTACCGGACCCCAATTTGCGATCCATGCCATTGCAGCCGGAAAAGAAGGTGCAATCTCTATTCACCGTTATGTACAGCCGGGACAGTCTCTCGTCTTTGGCCGTGACCGCCGGGAATACCATGCGTTTGATAAAAATAACGTTGCTATCGGATTACAGGATTTTGATACGACTCCCCGCCAGAGACCAGGCCATTCTCCTGAGAAAAAGGGCAGCTTCTATGATGAACGTATGACCTTCACCGAGGAACAGTTAAAGAAAGAGACGGAACGCTGCCTTGGCTGTGGTGCGGTAGAAATCGACAGTTATATGTGTATTGGCTGCGGAATGTGTACTACCAAATGCAAATTTGATGCAATTCATTTAGAGCGCACCTATAACACGGTTCCAAATACCTATGAAAAACTTCCTGTAAAGATTGCCGCCAACGCCATTGTTCGTACCGGAAAGATTGCTGCAACCACCCTCAAAGAAAGCGTTGGCATAAGAAGCTAACAAGAAAAGGAGAGGCAACAATGCATGAGCTTGGTGTATTAAACTCTATGGTCCACACCATTGAGCGTATCGTAAAGGAGCAGAATATAACAGAGGTCCGCAAGCTTGTCATCGAAGTTGGCGAGCTTTCCGGTATCGTGCCCAGATACTTAGAGCAAAGCTGGCCGGCTGCCTCCTATAAGACTTTTATGGAAAAAACAGAACTGGAACTTATCGTCATTCCCGGTATTGTTAAATGTAAAGGCTGCGGCAGGGTATTTAATGCCGTTTACAGTGATTTAAATTGTCCTGGCTGCGGCAGTATGGATATGGAAATCCTGGAAGGCGACGACATGATAATTAAGGAAATTGTGTGTAACTAAAGGATTCTAACGAAGAAGCGGCGGAGATTGTGGAAGAAGGAGCCGCAATTTAAAAGTCAAAGGTGAATGCCAGAACGTTCTCATGAATTTAATATGAAGGAAATAAAAGCGTGTGAAACAAGGAGGAATGGGTATGTTTGTGTTTTCAGAAAGTGTTCCTGCAATATTGGTTTTACTGGTATGGCTTGGGGTGTTTATATCGCTGTTTGCCGCAAATGAATTGAGCCGTCGTTTTAAGTGGGTGGGGTTTGGCTGCTTTGTTGTGCTACCGGTTGTTTTAACAGTATTATGGCTGACGACGTTAAAGGATACTTCTTATATGGACTGGTTTCATCTGGCAAAGGTTTACTCCTCTACGGCGGGGTGTATTGGCTTTTGGTGTATCCGTCATATCAAAAAGCTTCAGCATTATAAAATTGCGTTGTGTTTCCCGCCGTTAATTCTGGCGATCAATATTCTGGAAGCCTGTATCCGTGATTTTGAAGTAAGCCAGTATGTGACACCGGTTATGGAGTTTATGAACAACCAGGTCCAGTACTATATCGGTGGTTCATGGAATGTCATGAACGGGATTGCAGGTCTCTTAAATATTGTGACCATCACAGGCTGGTTTGGAATCTGTATTCGAAAAAAGACCAGTAAGGATAAAAGCCAGGATATGCTTTGGCCTGATATGATGTGGTTCTGGATTATCGCCTATGATTTATGGAATTTCGCTTATACCTATAACTGCCTTCCGACTCATGCATGGTATTGCGGATTAGCACTTTTACTGGCCCCCACAATTTGTGCATTTACAGTGGGCAAGGGGGCATGGCTGCAGCATCGTGCCCAGACACTGGCACTATGGTGTATGTTTGCCCAGACGTTTCCTGTATTTCAGGATGCCAGTAGTTATCTGGTGCATTCCCGATCCAGTAAAGCTATTGCAGAAGCAGCGATACGGGAAGGAATGCTTTCCCCTGACGGGTATACGGTATTGACCGGAACAGGAATCCAACCGGTGGCAGGTGTATCACCGGATACTACTTTTTTGTTTGTTATGAGTTTGCTGGCTCTCCTCGCAAATATCGGAGTCTTTGTCTATATGATTTACAGAATGTATAAGACTAAGAGAAATCCATATACCGGAGAATTATATACGGATCATAAGAAGTATCAGGAGATTAAGGCTTTGGCGGAGTAAAACAATTTTATAACAATGATATCTAGCTTAAATAAAGCTGTATCATAAGATCCAAATACATATCGAAGGAATTTCTTATAAAATATATAATCATGAAACAGCAGGAAACGATAAGTCACTGAATAATCAGAGATATGATCGTTGCCTGCTGTTTTTTATTTTTTAGGCAGAATTCCTCCGGATTAATGTAGTAGCAATTTCCAGTTTCACTGAGGTAGCATCCGGCTCTTCCAAGCGGCTAATGAGTCTGTTAGCAGCCATTTTTCCCATATAGTGTTTAGGTACGTGAATGGTAGTGAGAGCTGGATCCACAATGATTCCTGCAGGAATGTTGTCAAAGCCCACGATGGAGATATCCTCCGGTATCCGGTAGCCATGCTGCTTAAATGCCTTAAGTGCGCCCAGGGCGATTAAATCATTATCAGCAAAGTAGCAGGGGGCCAGAGGTTCCTGCCTTTTAAGGATTTCCAGCATATCCGCATAAGCGCCTTCAATGGAAGGAGTGACCGAGTGGACGATGCTGTTGGAGGCGGCCATTCCATAGGTATGAATTGCCTTAAAGAAACCGGAATATCGTTCCGCAAAATTTCCGATCGGATATGAGGAATGGAGATAGCCGGGCTGTTTTTCGGTGGTTTTAATTAAGTAAGAAGCTGCAAGAAAAGCTCCCTGGATGTTGTTGATAATGATGCTGTCGCAGGGAACCGTTTCAAAATAGCTGTCCAGTAAGACGATTGGGATCGTGAGGGCCCGGAAAGGAAGAAAATCTTCAGGCGTCATTTCGGTTCCCAAAAGGATGATTCCTGTACAGCCGGAGTAGAGCATATCTTTTAATCGATTTTCTATATTCCCTTCCTCTCCGTATAAATAACGGATTTCCATCTTGTAATTGTTTTTCTGGCAACCGGCCGCGATTCCTTCGGAAAGCTCCTGAAAAAAAGGATTGCTTCCAACGATAGCTCCGTGTTTTTTGTAAATAATTAAGTAAATACTACTCACATCCCTGGGGCGGAATGTGTGACGCGTCAAATCATAGTCAAACTTCTGGGCAGTTTCAATGACCCTCCTTCTTGTTTCCGTGCTGACTCCTGGTTTGTTATTTAAAGCCATGGATACGGCGGCGGCTGAAAGGTTTAAAATTTCCGCCAGTTCTTTTGCAGTAATTCCCATAGAGGTACCTCCTGATCGTTCTGATATTATTATGATCTATTAAGTGGAAAAAGGCAAGAATTAAGTTAAAAATTCATTAATAAAGACTGAATATCATAATGAAATTAAGTTATATAATCTGTATAATTTATATATATTAAAAGATTGTTCAGCAGAAAGGATGGATGTTATGGCGACTATAAAACTGGGGTTCGCCCCCACAAGAAGGAGCATTTTCAGCGCACCGGATGCAATAAAGTACAGGAATTTAACGGCGGAGAGACTTGAGGAACTGGGAGTTTCTTTCGTGGACATTACTGATATTAACGAAGAAGGGCTTCTCTACGATGACGGACACGTGAAAATTATAGCTGAAAAGTTCAGGGCTGAAGGAATCGATGGCCTGTTTCTCCCTCATTGTAACTTCGGTACGGAATACGTTTGCGCAAGACTTGCAAAGGAACTTGGGGTTCCGGTTCTGATTTGGGGGCCCAGAGACGAGCGGCCGGACGAGAATGGAATACGCTTGCGGGACAGTCAATGCGGCCTCTTTGCCACAGGAAAGGTGCTGAGAAGATTTAAGGTTCCCTTTACCTATATGACCAACTGCCGCCTGACGGACCCGGAATTCGAGCGGGGAATCCGTGATTTTCTGGCGGTCTGTAACGTAGTAAAAGTATTTAAAAATACAAGAATCCTGCAAATAGCCCCCAGGCCTTTTGATTTCTGGACCACTATGTGCAACGAAGGCGAGTTACTGGAACGGTTCAACATACAATTGTCTCCTATTCCTATGCCTGAATTAGCCTCCGAGATACGACAGATGAAAGAGGAGAGGACGGAGGTTGAAAAGATCGTAAAGGGCTGCAAGGAGTCCATGAATATTAAAATCAGTGAAGAGGCACTGTTAAATGTAGCGGCATTAAAGGCTGCCATGAAAAATCTGGCGGTTAAGTACGGGTGCAACGCGATTGCCATTCAGTGCTGGAATGCCCTTCAGGGAGAGATCGGCATTATGCCATGCGGTGCCAATTCCCTGTTAAATGAAGAAGGAATCCCGGTGGTCTGTGAGACAGACATTCACGGGGCTGTTACCGCAGTGATCGCAGAGGCAGCGGGCATGGATGAATGCAGAAGTTTCTTTGCGGACTGGACCGTAAGACATCCGGATAACGAAAATGGAGAATTGCTTCAGCACTGCGGTCCATGGCCTGTTTCCGTAGCGAAAGAAAAGCCGACCCTGGGTTACCCCCTGGCATTTAACCATCCGGGAGCTGTGGAGGCAGAGGCAAAGCATGGTGAGATGACCTTGTGCCGGTTCGACG
This sequence comes from Hungatella sp. UBA3147, assembly GCA_002365025.1. GTDB lineage: Bacteria > Bacillota > Clostridia > Lachnospirales > Lachnospiraceae > Lacrimispora. The sequence continues at coordinate 16,425 of DEYX01000185.1, forward strand.
GGGATAACGGGGAATACTCTCTTTTACTTGGAAAGGCGAAGGGAATTGATGGTCCATATACGAAAGGCACTTACGTATGGGTGGAGGTAGCGAACTTAAAGAAGCTGGAAGCAAAGCTGGTGGAAGGGCCTTATATTCATCACTGCGTAGGAATCCATAAGGACATTGTTCCAGTCTTGTACGAAGCCTGCAAGTACATAGGCGTGAAACCGGATTTATACGATGACAACGAGGAAGAGATCAGGGCCTATTTAAGAGGAGAATGATATGGATGGACTAAAGGCAAAGACCTATGAACTGAGAAAATCGGTGGTTGATATGATTATGGAAGGGAAAGGGGGCCACATCGGCGGAGATATGAGCGTCATGGATATATTGGCCGTGCTGTATTTCCGCCAGATGAACATAAGCCCGGAGCAGATGAAAGATGATAATCGGGACCGGTTTGTGCTTAGCAAAGGGCATTCCGTGGAAGCTCTGTATGCAGTTCTTGCGGCAAAAGGTTTTTTCCCTATGGAAGAAGTTATAAAGAATTTTTCAAAATTCGGCTCCAGGTTTATTGGGCATCCCAACAACAAGCTTCCGGGCATTGAGATGAATTCCGGCTCACTGGGCCATGGACTGCCTGTCTGTGTAGGAATGGCTCTGGCAGGAAAGATGGACGGGAGGACCTACCGGGTCTATACGGTTATGGGCGACGGAGAGCTGGCGGAAGGATCGGTATGGGAAGGGGCCATGGCTGCCAGCCAGTTTAAGCTGGATAATCTCTGTGCCGTTGTGGACCGCAACCGCCTCCAGATTTCCGGGAATACAGAGGAGGTAATGGGGCA
>DEYX01000081.1 GCA_002365025.1 Hungatella sp. UBA3147
AACAGGCCCTTGGCCTAACAATGAAAAACAGGCAGCCGGACCGCCTGTTAATTCTATTCATTACCAGCCTACTTTATAAAATTCCTCTTTCGCGTATTCTGCCGCCACCTTTCCATCCTGCAGAATTATCATCCGGTCTGATACATCCATGTTGTCGGCAAGGTTGCTTGTGAGAATGAGTACCGAGATCCCACTGTTTTTCAGCTCCTGGATCAGATCCAGCACGTAACGTCTTAAGTACATGTCCCCCTTTGCCAGCGGCTGTACACACACGGCGACCTTAGGGTGAAGGAGATGGATCCGGTAATAGGCAAGTCCGTATCTTTCCCGCAGGCTTAAACGTTCAATCTTTCCAGCATCAATACAGGGCCCCACCTTTTTCATATATTCTTTCCGTACACTGCGAAGATGGCTTCGCTTTAAATTCCCGAACAACACCTTCCGATCCAGAAGAAACGTCAGGTTTTCCATATAGCTCATATCCCTAAACAGAAAGGTTTCTGCCGGATCATCAGGAATAACAGCTACTCCCTCCTTAAAAAAGTCCGTGGGCTCCTCTCCTGCAAAGGCCCTTTCTCCCAGGTAAATCCTGCCGGCCCTGATTCCCCTGCTGCCGGAGAGAACCTCTACCAGAGGCTCCCAGGTCTGATTATCCGTATCCAGTATCATCAGACATTCCCCTTTTCTCAGAGAAAAACCCACTGGCTCTTTTCCATTCAAATGTACGCCATCTAATTTTAGAACAGCCTCCTCCTTAGGTTCCCGGATCTGGCTGCCGGATAAATCAAACGATATGGTGTAAGGCTGAAGGGCCGTTTCCACCATTTCTTCTTTTTCAAACACCTTCCATATGATTCCCTGATGAAAAAGAGCCGCCCGGTCCGCAATCTGGAACACCTCCTGATGATGGTTGCCCATATAAAGGAATGCGGTCCCCCTCTTTGCCTGCTCTCTGATAATGTCCTGAAACTGTTTTAGTTCCATCTGGCTTAAGAAATTGCTGATCCTGTCCAGAATAATGAACCGGCACCCAGCCAGAATGGCTTTTAAAAGCTCAGTCACACAGCGTTCAAAGGCGCTTAAGGTTGAAACCCGGCGTTTGGGATCAATGGACAGTCCCAGCTCCGCCATCAAAAGCTCCACCTGATGATCCAGCACTCTGCTGTTAATAATATACTTTTTAAATCCCTTCCGCATAACAAACAGATTATCAGATATGGTCAGGCTGTCTATGAGCCGCCCCCTCTCCTCAATGACATAAACCCGGTTGTCAGTAAAGTCCGCGTGGGAATAATGATTTACCCGGTCTCCTTCATAGTATACTCCGCCAAAGCTTATGGGAATGTTATGACAGATGAGGCGGATCAATTGGGAACAGCCCTTTGCATCGGATATGATGAGCCCCATAATTTCTCCCTGGAGAATATAAAAATCCAGATTATCCAGATAACGCTCTCCGTTTTCTTCCAGGGTAACATGATTCAGCCGGAGAATTTCCTTTCTCATCTCATCACCTCTCTCTCCTTTTAATCCTTTACCAGAGGAAGGGATATCTCCACATCCGTTCCAGCCTCCACCTGGCTGTAGACGTGGATGCCATATTCCTCTCCGAAGAGCAGCTTGATTCTGTTATTGACATTCTGGATTGCAATGCCGCCTTTCCGGTCTAAATCAGGGTTCACATCGTCTAAGGATAAGCTTTTAAGTTTTTCATTTAACATTTTTACCCTTTCGGCCTCCATCCCAAGTCCGTCATCAGATATCTTGATGATCAACCGGGAATCCGTTACCAAAATTTTAATGATCAGATGCCCTTCCCCTATTTTCCTCTCAATCCCGTGATAAATAGAATTTTCAACAACCGGCTGCAGAGTCAGCTTTGGCAGACGGTATTGCAGGATCTCCATTTCATCCAGTTCTTCAGAACATGCGTACTGGATATTCAGCTGTAACTTTTTTCCGAAGCGGAACTGTTGGATATAATAGTAATTCTCAATATTTGCAAGCTCATCTTCTAAGTTTACCAGATGGTCTACATTGGAAATAGTATAGCGGAAAAAGGTAGCAAGGGCCTCCGTCATCTCCGCTATGCTGTCCACGCCCAGGCTCAGCGCCTCACTCCGTATTCCTTCCAGAGTATTGTACAAAAAATGAGGATTGATCTGGTTTTGCAGGGCAAGATATTCCGCCTGCTTTTTTGAAACATTAATCAGTTCCCTGGTCCCAAGCATTTCAAAAAACCTTTGATTTACTTTCTCAGTTTCCGGGCAGTAGGGATAGCGTATTTTTAATAAGTCATTTAATACACTGCCAGAGGCAAACTGCCGTTCCACCCGTTTGGTTTCCTGCATGGGCTTATAAATTCCATAATATACGTTGTAGAAAAATAAGACCAGGAGAACGGAAGCCGCCATTATAAGCCAAATTTGCTCCGGCTGACCCCTGGTTAAGTACAGGGCATAGCAAAGCAAAAGCATGAATCCGGTCAAAATACCTGCCAATAGAAGAATCACTCTGACGGACAGAAACCGTAATTTTTCCTTCATAATACGCCTCCCATCAGGAATAAAGCTTCCGATACTCATTTGGCTTTAAACCGGAATATTTAGTAAAGTTCTTTGTAAAATACTTTACATCGCTGTAGCCCACTTCCTCACATATGGATGCTACACTTAAATTTGTTTCTTTTAGAAGACCTTTCGCCTGTTCCATACGTACCTCGGATAGGAATTCCAGAAAGTTCTTTCCTGTCTCCTTCTTAAACAGGGAACTGAAATATGTAGGATTGAATCCGGCGACTTCACTGACTGTTTCTAAGGTAATGGCTTCCCTATAATGGTCCCTGATGTATTTTTTGGCTATGCGGATGGGACGGTTATTCTCCTGCATCTTTCCGGCAACGGCCTTATCGTAGGAAGCGGAAATCTCTTTTATGAGATAGCGCAGGACCTCTCTTGCAGAAGAACAAAATTCCACTCCCTGATTAAACCGTTCCATAAAATTCTGTTCAATGGGGATCTTATGGTTTTTCATAAAAAACAGATAAAGGTTACAGACCTCTCTGCACATCTGCAGAATTTCATGCCCGGTCATATCCGGCTGCTCCAAAAGCCCGTCTTTCAGTTTCATCAGGCAATCCCCCACCTGCTGCCTGTCCAGACTTTCCAAAGCCGTATTCATGTTCTGGTTAAACTGAGTGAACCACTGGCTTGATGCCAGATGAAAAGAGCTGCGCAGCTCACCTTCCAGGAGTTTGCCGTTTCCGGCCACCAGGCGCTGCTCCACTAAGTACCTGGCGGATTTGAGGGAACTCCTTAGCTGGACGATATTCCATACAGTTGCTCCAAACCCAATGGTCACTCGAAGCCCTTCCAGAATAGATTCCAGCACAGCAAGCTCATTTAATATATTTTTGCATTGCCGGCGGATGAGTTTCCTGTTTTCCTCACCATAATTCAGGAATAGATAAATATGGCTGTTTTCCACATACAATTCCCAGTCATATACATGGCCTTTCAGCATCTGCTCAGCAATCTGAGTTGTCTTTTCTGTCAGAAATTCCAGGTTTTTCTCGTCAGGCATGGAAATTCCATCAAATTTGACACAAACGATCTGGAAGCACCCCTGTTTTAACTGATAATAATACAGCTTATTAATTTCTTCCAGGCTGGAGCAGTCCTGTTCACTTCGGTCCCGGTACAAGACATTGGAAAACCAAGTGGTCCGCAGCCTCTCTGCGTCACTTTTCCTTGCCAGCCTGACCCGCTCCTCGAAGGTCAGTTGTTCGCTTTTTTCATTATACCTTACTCTTATCTTTTCCAGAGTTTCTGTTAGTTCCTGTTTTTTGATTGGTTTTAACAAATAATCGCTGACCCCATATTTGATCGCTGTCTGGGCATATTCAAAATGGCGGTATCCGCTGATGATCACAAATTCCACGCCTACATTCAGTTCCCGGGTCTTTTTTACCAGGTCCAGGCCGTCATATCCCGGCATCCGGATATCCGTAATCACTACATCAGGAGAAAGGGCTTCTATCTTTTCAAGCGCCTCGATCCCATTATTTGCCACACCGCTGAGCTTCATATCCAGTGCTTGCCAATCGATCAGCTTCTCGATCAGCTGGCAGATCTTTTCTTCATCATCTGCAATCAATACTTTTAACATGATTAACCCCCTGCTTTGCCCCGATTCTTTTGTCATTATATCATGTTCGCCCGGGTGAAGGAAGTAGTGTAAAAAATAAAAAGCAGCCATAAATTATAGACGAGGTAAGCTCTGTCAGGCCGATGAATCCAACCTCTCATTCCCACTTGAAAAAGCGTAGGGAAATACTGATACATATCACCGCAATGGCGATCATCACCATAACCGGAATGAAAACCCTATCCATTGGCAGCCCCAGTGAGGCAGCCTTAAGAAGTTTAATTCCCTGTGTCAGCGGAAGGAGGTCTGCTGCTTTTTGAAATGCAGCAGGCATCACCTCGTAAGGCAGAGTGGCACCTGAAAAAATCAGCATTGGAAAGTACAGAAGGCTGGCAGCGGCACCGGCTATTTTCGTATTCGGCGCTATCCCGCCCACCAGCAGCCCAATGCTGAACATGGACAACATAACCAGCAAGTATGCCCCTAGAAACGGAAGCCACGAGCCTTTTAATTGAAATCCAAAAAATAGCGCTCCAGTTGTATAGACCAGGATAAGGGATGCAATCGAATAAAGCGTGTAAATAGCAACCTGCACCGCCAGGATAAGTGCAGGATCAGCGGGCGTTACCTTAAACCGCTTTAAAATCTTTCTGCTTCGATAATCAGATACAACCAGGGGAAGCCCCATCACGCCTCCGGCACATATGGCAATGGTTGATACCGCACCAAAGGATTGTTCCAGGAACGTATAATCTGCACCATCAAAAGCGGGTTTGTCTCTAAAAACTGCTCCTAAGATTACAACCACGACAATAGGCATGCAAATAGCAAAGATAAACATGTCCAGCCCGCGAAGGGACAACTTTCCTTCTGTTTTTAGTAACGTTTTAAATATTCTCATATACACCCTCCCCGTCTGTGTACCAAAGATATGCATCCTCAAGCTTTTCATAAGGACTTGCTGTGACCGCTTCTTTTATGGAACCGCAAAAAATGCTCTTCCCGTTCTTTAAAATCATGATCCTGTCACAAAGGGCTTCCACCTCATCCATAAAATGAGAGGTCAGCAAAATGGTGATACCTCTTTCTTTTAACTGGGAAAGACTCTTCCACACTTCCCGACGTGCCCTGGCATCCAATCCGGTTGTCAGTTCGTCTAAAAATACGACTTCGGGATCCGGAATCAGCGCGAGCACGATAAAAAGCCGTTGCTTCTGACCTCCTGAAAGTTCACTGACCAGATTATTTGACTTTTCCGAAAGCCCGAACTGCTCCAGTAGAACACCATAATCCAGGGTGCTTTTGTAAAGCGAAGCAGTAACTTCACAAAGTTCATCTACCTTGATTTTGTCCTGATAATTGGCTTCCTGAAATTGAACACCGACCCTCTCAAAAAGTTTTTTCCGGTCTTTTTGCGGATTCATTCCCAGAATTGATACTGTTCCACTATCCTGCTTTTTCGTTCCCAGGATACATTCGATTGCCGTACTTTTACCCGCACCGTTTGCTCCCAGCAAGCCAAACACTTCCCCGCTGCAAATTGAGATACTAATATTCTCTATTGCTTTCACTTGGGCGTAAGACTTGCACAATCCTTTTACTTCTATGGTTATTTCCATGTGATAAAATCCCTCCTTTTTCTTTTCACAAAAAGAATAACACCAGAGCAAAGTCTGGTGTCAAAGTGTAGGGTTTGATTCAAAGTTTTTTTTCATCTTCCCAAGATGCTCCAGCATAACTTTCGCGTTTTCCTCCGCATAATGCAAAGAAGTGAGAAGCTTATCACATACGGATATAATATCGTCGCTTTCGTCTGGTGTATCAATCACCTGCCGGATATCTGCTTTTGGATTTTGGGATAATGTATTCAGCATTCGTAAAATTGCCGAAAGGGAGTAATTCCCACAACGCAGGGAACGAATGATTTTGAGCCGCCGAATATCCTCATCCGTATAAACACGGTAGCCGTTTTGTTTTCGTTTTATAGTGAGCAGGCCATTCATTTCCCAATTTCTTAAAGCATCCATTGAAATTTGTAAATAATCGGCCGTTTCTTTTCTGGTTAAAACCATAGTCCCGGATTCTTGTCCCTGGTTACTGCCTGATAACAGCTTTTGGGTAATCTCTATAGCCTCTTCCGCATTCCCCTGCTCATTTTTTATCTGCTGCAAATATTGTTCCGTTAAGGCAATTGCCTTGTCAAAATTTCCGGAAGCTGAGGTCTTAATAATCGTAATTGCCTGTTTTCTCAATCCATTTTGCAAAACCTCGACCTTTAGCGCAATTCTTACGAATTTAATTTGTTCCATATGAAAATCTGTAAAAATGCGATAACCGTTTTCCTTCCGCTCTGGTTTGGGAATAAGCTCAAGTTCTTCATAAAGCCGTACTGTATTGGAATGGATTCCCATACTACGTGCAATTTCAAATGTCTTATAAGTTTTCATTTAATCTGTCACCACCATTCTATTCCATCATTATAGCATCATTTAAAAGTCTGGTGTTATAGTGGAGAGTTCTATTGTAACGAATAAGAATAAAAAGTGCAAGGCGAAGATGATATCAGCCTGCCTGTAGAAGAAAACAAGCATATCGTCCATCGGGAACGATATGCTTGCTTTCCAGTCAGCCTGCCTTACAGAGCCATAAAATCTATACGCTCTTTACCTTGCTATTTCAAATTCGACTGACCCGGCAGCTCCGGGCGCTATCTCATATTTGTCAAAAACTATAACCGGATTTCCATTATCCTTCATATAAAATTTTGTCTCATCATTAATGCTTTCGAAACCGCCCTCCTCAGGAGTAAAAAATGGAATACCAATTTCCTTTGATTTTTCCTCCATCTGGCTATTAATGCTCTCGTTTGCTTTCTTGATGTAATCCTCTCCTAAGACATCTCCTAGTGATAATAGCTTTCCTGATTTTAGATCTATGTTATAGTACTTTTCCTGACTGTAGGCAGAGGTCCAGCTCTCTGTTCCTCTCACCACAAAAGAAAGATAGTCATCGCTTTGAGCATTGATCTCATACCACACCTTAATCTCGATCTTATGTTCCGCCCATTCTGCCTCTGTTCCTCCTGTATCTAAAAATGCCTGTTTATATTCCTGTGCACGCTCCAATGATTCATCCGCATATTTGCTGCAGATTTCCTGGATTTCTTCATTTATTTGCCTGGAAAGTCCATGAGTGTCGTTTTGGATAAATTCCACTCCCGGCACTTCTACCGAAATTTTTTCATCCCCAACAGTCTTTTTATAGGAGCTTACGGTCAGGACCCGGGCGATGGCACCTACTACTGGAATCTGGTGTACCTCCTCTGCAAAAGCTGTATTTATATTCAGCGCCGCTGTAAATGTAATAAGGAAAGCTGCCGCTGTTCCCAGTCCCCATTTATAATACCGTCTCTTTCCATCCCTATTATGATTTCTGGTGCTTGCAGCCTTTCTTCCTTCAAACTGTTCAATGGCACCCTGTATGCGTCCGCTTAATTCCTCGGGAATGGGAGTCTCATCGTATCTTTTTTTTGCATCATCCAACTGGTTCATAAATTTACCTCCTGAATATTCTGCTTTAACAATTTTAAGCCACGGTACAGTCTTGCCTTTACCGTGTTTAAATTGGCACCGGTGATCTCTGCAATCTCTTTCAGCGACATTTCTTCAAAAAAACGAAGCTTAATGATGTTTTGTACTTCTATATCCAACCGGTTGATCTCGTGATAAAGGTCATCCGATGGTTCAAAGCCCTGTTCATAATAGGGGATCTCCTGACCCAGGTCTTCTCCTGAGGCGATCTCTTTTTTATTTTTCTTGAGGAAATAAATGCTCTCGTTTACAAGAATCCTGTAAAACCATGTTTTAATGGCATCTGTATTTTTTAAAGATTCATAATGATCCAGCGCTTTTAATACCGCATTCTGAACAATATCCAGTGCATCCTCCTGGTTTTGGGCGTAGCTGAATGCCAGCCGGTAAAACTTTTTCTGGTTTTCAATGATGTAGCCTGTCATCTTATCATAGTTCTCTTGTCTCATTTGTTACCCTTTCTGTCTTTTAACAGACATTTTTGCCGTTCTGCTATATAGATGATTTCAGATGCAAAAAAGTTGC
>DEYX01000211.1 GCA_002365025.1 Hungatella sp. UBA3147
ATAATTTATTTCCAGGAAGGAGTAACAGGTATGATTCAGCAGGAAACCAGATTAAGGGTTGCCGACAATACCGGTGCAAAAGAGATTCTTTGTATCCGTGTTATGGGCGGCTCTACAAGAAGATATGCTAATATTGGTGATGTTATCGTTGCCAGCGTAAAAGATGCAACGCCTGGTGGTGTTGTGAAGAAAGGCGACGTTGTAAAGGCCGTAGTTGTACGCACCGTTAAGGGCGCACGCCGCAAAGACGGTTCTTATATCAAGTTCGATGAGAATGCTGCCGTAATTATCAAAGATGACAAGACTCCAAAAGGAACTCGTATCTTTGGGCCGGTTGCCAGAGAGTTAAGAGAGAAACAGTTCATGAAAATTGTTTCCTTAGCTCCCGAAGTATTATAAGGAGGTGTCGGACTGTGCATAAAATTAAAAGAGACGACCTGGTAAAGGTTATCGCAGGAAAAGATAAAGACAAACAGGGCAAAGTTCTTCACGTAGATACGAAGAACAGCAAAGTGGTAGTGGAAGGTGTTAACATGATTACAAAGCATGTTAAACCAGGCGCAGGCAATCCACAGGGTGGTATCGTACAGAAAGAAGCTGCACTTGATATCTCCAACATTATGCTTGTTGTTGACGGAAAAGCAACCAGAGTTGGTTTTGAAGTTAAAGACGGCAAAAAGGTCCGTGTTGCAAAGGCAACCGGTAAAGTAATTGACTAATTCGGAGAGGAGGAATAAAAATTGGCTAGATTAAAAGAGATATACCAGACAGAGATCGTAGAAGGTATGGTCAAGAAGTTTGGATATAAGAACAATATGGAAGTGCCAAAGTTAAATAAGATTGTCATCAATATGGGTATTGGTGAAGCAAAGGAAAATGCCAAGATTTTAGACTCTGCAGTAAGAGATTTAGAAATCATCTCCGGTCAGAAGGCAGTTTTAACAAAGGCTAAAAAATCAGTTGCTAACTTCAAGATCAGAGAAGGTATGCCGATCGGATGTAAAGTAACTTTACGCGGTGAGAGAATGTATGAATTTGCTGACCGCCTGATCAACCTTGCACTTCCTCGTGTACGTGACTTCAGAGGAGTAAATCCTAATGCATTTGACGGCAGAGGAAACTATGCTCTTGGTATCAAGGAACAGCTTATTTTCCCTGAAATTGAGTACGATAAAGTTGACAAGGTAAGAGGTATGGACATTATTTTCGTTACTACCGCTAAGACAGACGAAGAAGCCCGTGAACTTTTGACATTATTCAATATGCCATTTGCAAAATAGTAGGAGGAATAATCCATGGCTAAGACTTCAATGAAGATCAAACAGCAGAGACCTGCAAAGTTCTCCTCAAGAGAATACAATCGTTGCAGAATCTGTGGTCGTCCACATGCTTATTTGAGAAAATACGGAATCTGCAGAATCTGCTTCCGTGAATTAGCATACAAGGGCCAGATCCCAGGCGTTAAAAAAGCAAGCTGGTAAAATAAGGAAGGAGGCAATTTCAAAATGACTATGAGCGATCCAATCGCAGATATGCTTACAAGAATCCGTAATGCAAATACTGCAAAACATGATACAGTAGATGTACCTTCATCTAAGATGAAATTAGCTATTGCTGATATCCTTGTAAAAGAGGGCTACATTAAGAAATACGATCTCGTAGAAGACGGTGCATTCCAGACAATCCGGATCACCTTAAAATACGGTAAAGATAAAAATGAGAAAATCATTACAGGTATTAAGAGAATCTCCAAGCCTGGTTTACGTGTATACGCAAACAAGGAAGAGTTACCAAAAGTACTTGGCGGTTTAGGAACTGCTATTATCTCCACAAACCAGGGCGTTATTACCGATAAGGATGCACGTACCATTGGCATCGGCGGAGAAGTACTGGCATTTGTTTGGTAATTAAGAGAAGCATCTGAAAACAGAAGAAGCGCAGAGCTTCTTCCGAAAATTTAAGGAGGTAAACGGCATGTCACGTATAGGAAGAATGCCTATCGCGATTCCGGCAGGCGTAACTGTTGCAATCGCAGAAAATAATAAAGTGACTGTAACAGGTCCTAAGGGAACTCTTGAAAGAGTGTTACCATCTGAGATGACAATCAAAGAAGAAGATGGTCATATCGTTGTTACAAGACCGAACGATTTAAAGAAGATGAAATCTTTACACGGTCTGACAAGAACATTAGTAAACAACATGGTCGTTGGTGTTACTAACGGCTATGAGAAGAAGCTGGAAATCAATGGTGTTGGTTACAGAGCACAGAAGCAGGGCAAGAAGCTGGTTCTTTCTCTTGGCTATTCCCACCCGGTAGAAATGGAAGATCCGGACGGTATCGAAGCAACCATGGAAGGCCAGAACGTCATCATTATTAAAGGTATCGATAAAGAAAAAGTTGGCCAGTACGCTGCTGAAATCAGAGATAAGAGAAGACCTGAACCGTATAAGGGCAAAGGTATCAAGTATGCTGACGAAGTTATCAGACGTAAAGTTGGTAAGACTGGTAAGAAATAATTAAGGAGAGTGTAAAGATGGTTAGCAAACAGTCAAGAAGCGAAGTTCGCGTTAAAAAGCACAACAGAATACGTAACCGTTTTGCAGGCACTGCAGAAAGACCACGTTTAGCTGTGTTTAGAAGCAATAATCATGTGTATGCTCAAATTATTGACGATACAGTTGGTAAGACTTTAGTCGCTGCTTCTACAGTAGAAAAAGAAGTAAAGGCAGAATTAGAGAAAACTAACAACGTTGATGCTGCAGCATATGTAGGTACCGTAGTAGCAAAGAGAGCCCTTGAAAAAGGAATTAAGGGAGTTGTCTTTGACAGAGGCGGTTTTATATATCATGGTAAGATTCAGGCATTAGCAGACGCAGCCAGAGAAGCTGGTCTGGAATTCTAAGTAGAGAGGAGAAGACAAAGGTGAAACGTACAATTTTTGATGCAAATCAGTTAGAATTAAACGACAGAGTAGTTGCTATCAAGCGCGTATCTAAAACCGTTAAGGGTGGACGTACCATGAGATTCTCTGCTTTAGTAGTCGTAGGTGATGGCAATGGCCACGTAGGTGCGGGTCTTGGCAAAGCCGGTGAAGTTCCAGAAGCAATCCGTAAAGGAAAAGAGGCTGCTGTTAAGAATATGGTTGCTATTCCCATCGATGAGAACAACAGTATTCCTCATGACTTAATCGGAAAATTCGGAAGTGCATCTGTACTTCTTAAGAGAGCTAATGAGGGTACAGGAGTTATTGCAGGAGGTCCTGCTCGTGCGGTTTTAGAGCTTGCAGGTATTAAGAATATCCATTCTAAGTCCTTAGGTTCTAATAATAAGACCAATGTAGTTTTAGCTACAATCGAGGGATTAAACCGTTTAAAAACTCCTGAGGAAGTTGCAAAGCTTCGCGGTAAATCTGTAGAAGAGATTTTAGGCTAAGGAGGATATGAAAATGGCAGATAAATTAAAAATCACATTGGTGAAATCCCCGATCGGCGCAGTTCCGAAGCATAAAGCAACCGTTTTAGCATTAGGCTTAAAGAAGCTTCATAAAACAGTTGAGATGCCGGATAATAACGCGGTTAGAGGTATGATCGCAAACGTGCGTCATTTAGTAAAAGTTGAAGAGATTTAAGAGAATACAGTAAGGAGGTGCAAGCGATGGATTTATCAAATTTACAGCCTGCGTTAGGTTCCAAACACAGCGACAACTTCAGAAGAGGCCGCGGTCATGGTTCAGGAAACGGCAAGACAGCAGGTAAGGGTCATAAAGGACAGAAAGCACGTTCCGGTGCAACTAGACCAGGTTTTGAAGGTGGTCAGATGCCTTTATACAGACGTATTCCTAAGAGAGGCTTTACCAATAGAAATACTAAAATTATTATCGGTATCAATGTAGGCGCTTTAGAGTGTTTTGACAATGATACAGTTGTTACTGTTGAAACTTTGTTAGAGAGCGGTATCGTTAAGAATCCGCGTGACGGTGTTAAGATCCTTGGAAATGGAGAATTAACCAAAAAGCTTACAGTAAAGGTAGGTGCTTTCAGCGAAGGCGCAAAAACCAAAATCGAGGCTTTAGGTGGAACCTGCGAGGTGATCTAATATGTTAAAAACACTCCGTAATGCATTCAAGATCAAGGATGTAAGAAAGAAACTCATCTTTACATTCTTGATGCTGGTGGTTACTAGAATCGGTTCTCAATTGCCGATTCCAGGAGTTGAAACAAGCTTTTTTAAAGATTTTTTTGCTCGGCAGAATAACGATGCGTTTGGATTTTTCAACGCAATGACTGGTAGCTCTTTTACCAATATGTCCGTATTTGCCTTAAGCATTACCCCTTACATCACATCTTCCATCATCATGCAGCTTTTGACCATAGCGATTCCAAAGCTTGAGGAAATGCAGCGGGATGGGGAAGATGGCAGAAAGAAGATTGCAGAATACACCCGTTACGTAACAGTTGGTCTGGCTTTAATCGAGTCCGTCGCTATGGCGATTGGATTCGGCGGCCAGGGGCTGTTAAAAGAATTTAATGTATTAAGTATTATTATTGCTGTTGCAACTATGACCGCAGGAAGTGCTCTTCTGATGTGGATCGGTGAGCGAATTACTGAAAAAGGTGTGGGAAATGGTATTTCCATTGTTTTGACCTTTAACATCATTTCCAGCTTTCCTTCGGATATGTCAACCTTATATACCAGATTCATGTCTGGAAAATCGGTTGCCGTAGCTGCAATTGCAGCCATTATTATCGCTGCTGTTATCGCAGCGATTGTAATATTTGTTGTTATCCTTCAGAATGGTGAGAGAAGAATTCCTGTGCAGTATTCGAAAAAGATGCAGGGACGGAAGATGGTCGGCGGTCAAGCCACCAACATTCCGTTAAAGGTGAATACAGCCGGCGTTATCCCGGTTATCTTCGCTTCCTCCATTATGTCGTTCCCGGTAGTGATTTCCCAGTTCTTTGGGGCCAATATTAACTACAACAGCATTGGAGGCCACATTTTATCGGCACTGAACTCTTCAAGCTGGTTTAAACCGGAAAGACCGTTATATACCATCGGTATGCTCGTCTACGTGGCTCTTATCATCGTGTTCGCTTATTTTTATACATCAATTACGTTTAACCCGCTTGAAGTTGCGAATAACATGAAAAAGTCCGGTGGCTTTATCCCGGGCATCCGTCCAGGTAAGCCAACCAGTGATTATCTCAACTCCATTTTGAACTATATCGTATTTATAGGCGCATGCGGCTTGACGATCATCTGTATTATTCCTATTATGGTTTCCGGTTTATTTAATGTAAGCCGTTTATCCTTTGGAGGTACATCTTTAATCATCATCGTCAGTGTAGTCTTAGAGACGTTGAAGGCGATTGAATCTCAGATGCTTGTGCGCTATTATAAAGGATTTTTAAACGATTAGAGGACAAACCAAGAGAAACACGCACGGCGTGTTTTTCTTGGAATTTGTGTTATTTAACCTTAAGGAAGCAAGGGAGGGACTGTTTATGAGAATTATCATGTTAGGTGCTCCTGGTGCCGGCAAAGGTACCCAGGCAAAAAAAATTGCTGAAAAGTATCAGATTCCCCATATTTCTACTGGAGATATTTTCCGCTCCAATATTAAAGAGGGAACAGAGTTAGGCAGGAAGGCAAAGGAATACATGGATCAGGGCGCTCTTGTGCCGGATGAACTGACCATTGGCATGCTGATGGACCGTATTCAGAGTGATGACTGTGAAAACGGATACGTGCTGGATGGTTTTCCAAGAACCATTCCCCAGGCGGAAAGCCTTAAAAAGGCGCTTTCTGATATGGGACAGAAGATTGACTTTGCGATTAATGTGGATGTACCGGATGAGATAATTATAGACAGAATGGCAGGCCGTCGTGCTTGCATTGCCTGCGGATCTACATATCATATTGTGTATAATCCAAGCAGGGTTCCCGATGTATGCGACGTGTGTGGAGCAGGGCTTGTTTTGCGGGATGACGATAAGCCGGAAACCGTTAAAAAGCGTTTGTCGGTCTACCATGATCAGACAAAGCCTCTGATCGAATATTATAAGGAAGCTGGTGTGCTGGTGAATATTGATGGAACACAGGAATTAAACAAGGTGTTCTCGGGCATCGCTGACCTATTAGGAGCATAGTTTATGTCAGTTACGATTAAATCTGCAAGAGAGATAGAACTTATGAGAGAGGCAGGAAGGATTCTTTGTAAAACTCACGAAGAGCTTTCAAAAGCCTTGAAGCCGGGAATGACAACCTGGGATATTGATCATCTGGGAGAAGAAATCATAAGGAGCTACGGCTGTCAGCCCTCTTTCCTGAACTATAACGGATATCCTGCCTCCATCTGCGTTTCTGTAAATGATGAAGTGGTTCATGGGATTCCAAGCAAGAAACGGATTTTAATGGAGGGCGATATCGTAAGCCTGGATGCCGGGGTTATTTACAAAGGATATCATTCCGATGCGGCAAGGACTTACGGAATCGGGGAGATCACTCCTTTCGCAGGGCAGCTCATAGAAGTGACAAGACAATGTTTCTTTGAAGGGATTAAATTTGCAAAATCTGGCAATCATCTGAATGATATATCTGCTGCAATCCAGATCTATGCGGAAAAATTTGGATTTGGAGTTGTACGGGATCTGGTAGGCCATGGAATCGGTACTCATCTCCATGAGGAGCCGGAGGTGCCGAACTTTGCACAGAAAAGACGGGGAATCAAATTAAAGCCGGGAATGACTCTGGCCATCGAACCCATGATCAATGGGGGAACACCGGAAGTTGTATGGCTTGATGATGACTGGACCGTAGTAACAGAGGATGGCAGCCTTTCCGCTCATTATGAAAATACCGTGCTGATTACAGAAGGTGAACCGGAGATTCTCAGTCTGGTTTCCTGTGACCGCTGAGGAAATGCCCATGGAATTAACTACCGGAGCATTCGTAAAGTCTGCGGCAGGTCATGATAAAGGCGGTTATTTCCTCATATTGCGGGAGGAAGGCGAATATATATATCTGGTGGACGGAAAAAGCAGACGTTTAAACTGCCCGAAGAAGAAAAAGAAAAAGCATGTGGAAGCCCTTTTATGGGAGAAACATTCACCCGGAGTAAAGATCCGGGAAAATAAATTAGTCACCGATGAAGAAATCAAACATTTCATCAGATGTTTCAAAAGAGAAGAACAGGTTGTTAGGAGGTAAGCTTTATGTCAAAAGCAGATGTTATTGAAATTGAAGGAACCGTTGTGGAGAAGCTTCCAAACGCCATGTTCCAGGTAGAACTGGAGAATGGCCATCAGGTACTTGCTCACATCAGCGGAAAACTTCGCATGAACTACATTCGTATTTTACCGGGAGATAAAGTAACCATTGAGATGTCCCCTTATGATTTAAGCAAGGGAAGGATCATCTGGAGAGACAAATAAGGCGTTGTTTTATTAAACACTGCCTGTTACCCTAGTGCGACACACCAGGGTAAAGGGTTAATAAATATATAGGAAAAAGTGCTTGCATTTTAAAATAAACAGTGTTATAATGCTATAGCGACTTTGTTGAAATACTGGGTGTATTATGCCCTTATGGGCAGCACTGGTTTTACGATAAAACACACTGCGGGTATACTCAGAAGGCTCTTTCCAAAAAGAGCTCCATCGCCACCAGGCTCGTAACTGAGCCGGCCGGGTGCGGGGGAGCGCTTTCGCGCGGAAACGTCTTTTAATAGACGGCAAGTGCTTCATGTGAAAGGGCGCATAACGGAAAGGAGAATTGCTGTGAAGGTTAGATCATCAGTCAAACCGATTTGCGAAAAATGCAAAATCATTAAGAGAAAAGGCAGTATCAGAGTAATCTGTGAAAATCCTAAGCATAAGCAGAGACAAGGTTAAAAAAATTAATGGAGGTGTAATACACAAATGGCTCGTATTTCAGGTGTTGATTTACCAAGAGAAAAACGTGTTGAGATCGGCTTGACCTATATCTACGGTATCGGCAGAACAAGTTCAAACCGCATCCTGACAGAGGCTGGCGTTAGTCCTGATACTCGTGTTAAGGACTTAACAGACGACGAAGTAAAGAGAATTTCATCAGTAATTACTGATTCTCAGATTGTTGAAGGTGATTTACGTAGAGAGATCGCTATGAACATCAAGAGACTTCAGGAAATCGGATGCTACCGTGGAATCCGTCATAGAAAGAGCCTGCCAGTTCGTGGTCAGAAGACAAAGACCAACGCAAGAACTCGTAAAGGTCCTAGAAAGACTGTAGCAAACAAGAAGAAATAAGCATTGAACATTTAGTGAGTTATCTCACAAGATCAGTGTGAAAGAACTTCATTATCCAACAACAGCGAATCACGTTACATGTTTTAAAAACAGGAATAACAGGATTCAGATGCAAGTAAAAAGAAAGTAGGTTAGTTTAAAATGGCTAAAAAAGTGTCCACTACTAAAAAAGTGACAAAAAAGCGCGTAAAGAAAAACGTTGAACGCGGACAAGCACATATCCAGTCATCTTTTAATAACACGATCGTGACATTAACAGATACACAGGGTAATGCATTATCCTGGGCAAGTGCTGGTGGTCTTGGCTTCAGAGGTTCAAGGAAATCTACTCCATATGCAGCTCAGATGGCGGCAGAAACTGCTACTAAGGCAGCTCTTATACATGGTTTAAAATCAGTAGACGTTATGGTTAAAGGTCCTGGTTCAGGCCGTGAAGCAGCTATTCGCGCACTTCAGGCATGCGGATTAGAGGTAACCAGCATTAAGGATGTAACCCCGGTTCCACATAACGGTTGTCGTCCACCAAAACGTAGAAGAGTCTAATTAGGAGGTAATTACAGTGGCAGTTGATAGAGTTCCTGTTCTTAAAAGATGTAGATCCCTTGGTCTTGATCCAATCTATTTAGGAATAGATAAAAAATCAAACAGAGAATTAAAAAGAGCTAACAGAAAGATGAGTGAGTACGGCATTCAGCTTAGAGAAAAGCAGAAAGCCAAATTCATCTACGGAGTTCTTGAAAAACCTTTCCGTAACTACTATGCGAAGGCTTCCAGAATGAATGGTCTCGTGGGTGAAAACCTGATGATCCTTCTTGAGAGAAGACTTGACAATGTAGTATTCCGTATGGGATTCGGAAGAACAAGAAGAGAGACCAGACAGATGGTTGACCACAAGAGCATTCTTGTAAACGGCAAATGCGTAAACATTCCTTCCTATTTAATTAAGGCTGGCGATGTGATCGAAGTTAAAGAGAAGTGCAAAGCCAATGCAAGATTCAAAAGTGTTCAGGAATCAACCGCAGGACGTATGGTTCCGGCATGGCTTGATGTTGACCATGAGAATTTACGTGGTACTGTAAAAGAGTTTCCAACAAGAGATGAGATTGATGTTCCGGTGAATGAAATGCTTATCGTCGAGTTGTACTCCAAATAATTGAAAGTCTGTTGATTGAAGCCGGCTTTCGCCCAGGGGCTACCCCCTGGGCAAGGTTTGAGTATAAGACCCTCGATACAAAATACCCAAAAGGAGGGGCTATTAGTGTTCGATTTTGAAAAACCAAACATTGAGATTGCTGAAATCTCAGAAGACAAGAAATATGGCAAATTTGTAGTTGAACCGCTTGAAAGAGGTTATGGCACGACTTTAGGAAATTCCTTGAGAAGAATCATGCTTTCTTCCTTACCGGGCGCTGCAGTCAGTCAGGTAAAAATCGACGGCGTTTTGCATGAATTCAGTTCTATTCCAGGAGTTAAGGAAG
>DEYX01000213.1 GCA_002365025.1 Hungatella sp. UBA3147
ACCATGAGATTGTAAAAAGCGAAATAAAGGAGGAGCCACTAACGCTTATCCGTGATCAGTCCCTGGATATTGATCCTCTGTACTGTAACTTTACCTCAGGCTCTACCGGCGTTCCTAAGGGGGTATTGGTCAGCCACCGGTCGGTGATTGATTTTATGGAATACTTTCCTTCCATGTTCGGCATAACCGTGGAAGACAAAATCGGGAATCAGGCCCCCTTTGACTTTGATGTGTCTGTTAAGGATATTTACTCCACCCTTAAAGTGGGAGCCACCATGGTCATTATCCCGAAAAAATTATTCTCCATTCCGACAGAGCTCCTTGACTTCTTATGCGAACACCAGGTAACGACCCTGATCTGGGCGGTTTCCGCCCTGTGCCTGATTCCCCAATTAAAGGGGTTCACCTATAAGGTTCCTTCCAGGGTTAATAAGATCTTATTCAGCGGTGAAGCAATGCCTGTTAAGCATTTAACAACCTGGCAGAAATACCTTCCTGATGTGAAATACGTAAACTTGTACGGACCCACTGAAATCACATGCAACTGTACCTACTATTCTGTGGACCGGAAATTTGAAGCCCATGAAACCCTTCCCATAGGAAAGGCATTTCCCAATGAAAAGGTCTTCCTCCTGGATCAGGCTGACAAACTAGTCACAGAAAAGGACCAGATTGGAGAGATTTGCGTGTCCGGAACCGCTTTGGCCCTGGGATATTATAACAATCCTGAGCAGACAAAAAAGGCATTTATCCAAAATCCCCTTAACACTCACTGCCTGGAAACGATTTACCGGACCGGGGATCTGGCCTTCTATCATGAGAACGGGGACCTTTGCTTTGCCGGACGAAAGGACTTTCAGATCAAGCACATGGGACACCGCATCGAACTGGAAGAGATCGAAGCCCTCATGAACAGCTTCCCCCTCATTCAGCGGGCTTGCTGCATCTTTGACGAGGAGAAAAACCGGATCCGGGCATTTTATGTTGGCGAGATGGAGGGAAAGGAAATTTCATCACGGATGAGAGAATCCCTTCTGGTTTATATGATTCCATCCGCGTTTTATTCCCTGCCGGAACTGCCGGTTACTGCCAACGGAAAAATAGACAGAAAAAAATTATTGGAAGTATGTAAAGGAAACAGCCATGAACGAGATAAGATTTGAATATGACATTCATGAGTATCAAACCCCATTCTACATTTTTGATACGGATATCCTGGCTGAACAGATCAGAAAAATCAGGGGTGTCCTAGGAGAGGACGTGGAATTATGCTATGCCATGAAGGCCAATCCATTTGTAATTAAGGAATTAGAGGAAGTGGTGGATTCCTTTGAGGTCTGCTCTCCCGGCGAATTCGCCATCTGTGAAAGAGCCGGAATAAACATGGGGAAAGTTATTATGTCCGGTGTACATAAGAAGCCTGAGGACATAGAATATGCGCTGAAACATTATGGAGATAAGATCATTTATACTGCCGAGTCCCTCTCCCACTGGCAGCTTCTTTCAGACTGCAGCGCAAAGCTTCAAGCACCCATCCGCGTCCTCCTCCGCCTGACTTCCGGGAATCAGTTCGGTATGGATGAAAGCCTGATCCGGCAAATCATGGAAGGCGGCACCCATGAATTTATAACCATTGAAGGGATTCAGTACTTTTCCGGAACCCAAAAAAAATCAATAGCAAAACTGGAAAACGAACTTCATATGCTGGACCAGTTCTGCCGGGAATTAAATCAGGAATGCGGCCTTCCTGTCAAACGGCTGGAGTATGGTCCCGGGCTTCCTGTCTGCTATTTTGAAGAAGAGAAAAATGAGGAAGATCAGATGTTAAATGGTCTTGCGGAGTCTGTCAAAAATCTTACGTTCGGCGGCAGGGTCACACTGGAGATGGGCAGATTTATCGCCGCCCCCTGTGGTTTCTACGTAACCAGCGTGGTGGATCGTAAAACAAACAAGGGAGAGTCCTACTGCATTGTTGACGGCGGTATCCACCAGGTGAATTATTACGGGCAAATGCTGGCCATGAAAAAACCGCCTGTCCTTCATTTTAATCAACGGGATGGAGAAAAAAAAGAATGGACAGTCTGCGGCTCTCTTTGCACGGTGAATGATGTGCTTGTTAAGAAATACCCTTTCAAAAACCTGCAGACCGGAGACCGGATCATATTCAAAAAAACCGGCGCTTATTCGGCAACAGAAGGCATGTCCTTATTTTTAAGCCGGGATTTACCGCAGATCCTCCTCTATTCTGCAAAAGAGAACTTCCGCATTGCAAGACCTCATTTACAAACGAATACTTTCAATTATTTTCAACTATAAAGGAGACAAAATTATGGAACAATTATTAGAGATCTTAAACGATATTAACCCAGGCATTGATTACGAAACAGAAACAAGGCTCATTGACGGAGGGCTCTTAGACTCATTTTCCATTCTCTCTCTCATCCCGGAGCTTGAAGATGCATTTGACATTGAGATTACTCCCATAGACATGATACCCGCTAATTTTAACTCTGCACAGGCAATTTGGGATATGATCCATCGGCTAAAAGAGGAATAAAAGATGGCCTACAATTCACTCCTGTACCTATTCATCTTTTTGCCGGTTGTATTGCTGGCCTACCAGCTTGCGCCCCAAAGCTTCCGTTATAAAGTACTTCTTACTGCCAGTTATGTCTTTTTCCTATCCTTTAGCGGAAAGCTGCTGGTATACCTGCTTTTTTCCACCCTTTCCATTCACCACATCGGTCTATGGCTTACTTCCTGTAAAAAGGACTTTCTATCGGCGGTACACGCCCCTGAGAATAAGAAGGCAGAAAAAGCAGCCTATGAGGCCAAACGCCGCAGGATCTTATGGCTTGGAATCGGAGTGCAGCTTAGTAGTTTATTGATTCTAAAATACTCCGGTTTCTTTTTTGAAAACTTTAACCTGGTATTAAAAGCAGTCTCATTCCCAAGGCTTCTGCCTGCCATGAAGTTCGCCCTGCCCATCGGCATCTCCTTTTACACCCTGCAGGCGATCTCATACCTGATCGATGTTTATTATGAAAAAATAGAGGCTGACGACAATCTAGGCAGACTGGCATTGTATCTCTCCTTTTTTCCAACCCTGTTGGAAGGACCTATCTGCCGCTACTCGCAGACTGCCAAGGCCCTCTGTCAGGGAAAACCTTTGGAATACAAGAACGTTACTTACGGCCTTCAGCGGATTATGTGGGGATTATTTAAAAAGCTTGTTATTGCAGACCGACTTAATCTACTTGTGGAAACAATCTTCGATACCCCTAATCATTACGGCGGGATCATCGTTATCGCAGGTGCCGTTTTATATACCTTTCAGCTATATGCAGATTTTTCCGGCTGCATTGACATGACCATTGGAACAGGAGAAATGTTTGGAGTAACCATTCCCGAAAACTTCCGTCAGCCCTTTTTCTCCAAAACCGCATCGGAATTCTGGAGACGCTGGCATATCACCCTTGGCACCTGGTTAAAGGATTATATTTTTTATCCCATATCCTTAACCAAATTCGTCAAAAATCTGGGAAAGAAATCACGGGCTAAATTTGGAAAGCATTATGGGCAGATTATCTCCTCTTCTGTCGCTCTGTTTGGCGTGTGGATCTTAAACGGTCTATGGCACGGAACGGGCTGGAACTATATTTTCTTTGGTATGTATTATTTTGTCCTCATTCTCATGGAAAATCTGTTGGAACCGGAGGTCCAAAGGATTACAAGTACCTTAAGGATCGACAGGTCCTGCAGCTTTTACAGAAGTTTTCAGACAGTGAAGCTGCTTATCATTGTATTTACGGGAGAACTTTTCTTCCGGGCCAACAATCTGACCACCGGCATGAATATGTTCCGGTCCATCTTCACCGGCTTCCACTGGTCTGCGGTCACTGACGGTTCACTCCTTAAGCTTGGTATGTCTCTGCCGGATTTCATTGCGGTATTCTTTGGTTTTCTTGCGGTATATACCGTAGGCGTATTCCATGAGCGGGGGATCTCTATCCGTGAAGGGATTTCCGGCTGGAATACGTTTGCCCGCTGGAGCTTTCTTTACGCCGCAATCCTCCTTGTCATTGTTTTGGGGGCTTACGGCGACGGATATATTCCTGCAAAACTAATTTATGCCGGATTTTAAGAGGTGATGAGATGAAGAACAAAAACAGGATAAAAACAATTTCATTTTTAACCGGACTTTTTCTTTTATTGTACATTGCCTCTTACCTGCTGATTCCATACAATAACATGGGAGACAGCCTGTATAAAAAGGCAAACGGCATCCTAAAGGAACCCCAAAACACCATAGACTATGTGGCGCTCGGGGACAGCGAATGCAGTGCCAGCATTTCCCCAATGGAAATATGGAATGATTACGGCTATACAGGATATAACTGCGGTGTCCCAAGCCAGCAGCTTCAGGATACTTACTATCTGCTGGAACGGGTGCTTAAAAACCAGCACCCAAAGGTCGTTTTCCTGGAAACCAATGCATTTTACCGGGATTTCAAATACATCAATACCCTTGAGACCTCCATTGAGGAAGCAGTCAAAAAAATATTTCCCATTTACAAATTCCATGACAACTGGAAATATTTTCATTTTTATATGCTGAAAGCCTTAGGCCATAAGATGAGGCAGGAGCAAATTACGGTTTATAAGGGTTATCAGTACAGTGCAATTGTGAATCCCTACAAACGCGGACCTTATGTTACTGAAACAGACGATGTTTATGTGATCGATGAGCAGCCCTTATTATATTTAAACAAAATCGCAGGCCTGTGCAGGGATAAGGATATCAAACTGATCCTATACAGCGCACCGTCGCCAAAGTGCTGGTCCTACGCTAAGCACAATGCTGCTGCAGCTTTTGCCAACGAAAACCAGCTGACTTACATTGACTTAAATTTAGATATCGATACCCTGGGCATTGACTGGGCAAAAGATTCCCGCGATGACGGTGATCACTTAAACTACTTTGGAGCCAAAAAAGTGTCAGACTATATGGGAAAATATTTATCAGAGCACACAGACTTACCAGACCACCGGAAGAATGACCTGTTTGCAGGCTGGAACAAAGAGTTTAAAAATTATCTCAAACTGACAGAACAGCATTAACATTAAAAGAGCATCGGGCAGCTGGTATACAGACTGTTTCCGATGCTCTTTAGTCACTATTTTTGTATGTAATAGGACATGAAATCCGCCAGATTATCACATGCTACTTTTAACTGGCTTAACTCCGGAAGGTAAACGACCCGGAAATGATCCGGTTTTTCCCAGTGGAACCCGCCTCCATGAGTCAGCAGGATCTTCTTATCCTTTAAAAAGTCTAATACAAACTTTTCATCATCATAGATGTTGCATTTACTGGTATTGATTTTAGGAAACATGTAAAAGGCTGCTTTTGGTTTTATGACGGAAATTCCCGGAATTTCATTTAAGGCCTTAAAGGTGTATTCTCTCTGTTCGTATATTCTCCCACCCGGTATCATCAATTGTTTTGTTTCCTCTTCCATTTCCAGTGCAGCCTCGATCACGGACTGGGCCGGAACATTGGAGCAAAGCCTCATGGAAGACAATAAGTTTATCCCTTCCACATAGCCTTTTGCAAAGGATTTATCGCCGCAAAGGCTCATCCAGCCGCAGCGGTATCCTGCAATTAGATGTGACTTGGAAAGGCCATTGAATGTGATGGTCAAAAGATCCGGTGCCAGAGAGGCAATGGATACATGATCCAGGCCGTCAAAAACAAGCCTGTCATAAATTTCATCTGCAAAGATGATCAGCCCATGTTTCCGGCATACTTCCACAATCTCCTCAAGGACTTCCCTGGGATACAGGGTACCGGTAGGATTGTTTGGGTTGATGATGACAATCCCCTTGGTTCTGCTTGTGATTTTACTTTTGATATCGTTAATATCCGGGTACCACTCCGCCTCTTCGTCGCACATGTAATGGACAGCGGTTCCTCCCGAAAGGGTTACGGACGCAGTCCATAAAGGATAGTCCGGAGAAGGGACCAGAATCTCATCCCCACTGTTTAACAGCCCCTGCATGGCCAAGGTGATCAGCTCGCTTACGCCGTTTCCTGTGTATACATCATCCACAGTTACCTGTTCGATCCCTTTTTTCTGACAGTATTTTACGATGGCCTTTCTGGCTGATAATAGACCCTTGGAATCCGAGTAGCCTTCCGTATGGGACAGGTTTTCGTTCATTAACCGAAGCAGCTCCTCCGGCGCACGAAAACCAAAGGGAGCCGGATTTCCAATATTTAATTTTAATATATCGACTCCCTGATCGATCATCCGGTTTGCTTCATCCATGACCGGACCTCTGATATCATAACACACATGATCCAGCTTACTGGATTTTTCAAAATTTCTCATCATTGCTCTCCTCTTTCTATGTAATTTAATAAGTGAAGGTAATAAAAAAACGCCCTAAACGTCGAAACGTTTAGGGCGAATGTACAATCCGTGTTACCACCTAAATTCAGAGAAATCTCTGCACTCTCTACGATACTATCATATCGTGCCCCTGTAACGTGGGAATACGTTGAAGCCTACTAAACCATCTCCCTGGAATCAGGGAAACCATTTTTCGGTTCAAAGCTCCGAGACTGCTTCGATATACTAAAATAAAGATTCGCACCAACCATCTTCTCTCTGAAATTTATTGTATATGTACTATTTCTCTTCATTGCCTTTTCACTATTTCCGCAATAATAACACAGGCAGGAGAAATTGTCAATTACTAAAAATAATTTATCTAAACAGATAACCCGGTCTTAAATTTCCTCATCTGCCGGGAAGCGGATTCCACCCTTATGTCTTGCAGTTGTCTGGATTTCGCTTACAAGCAGGGTGTGGTCCAGAAGCTGATAGCACCTTTCAAGATCATTACCGCAGATCATATCCTGGAATTCCATAAATTCATTCACCATGCGGTGATCGAAATCATCTTCATTTACAAGGGATTTAGTTTCATCATTCATGATAATTTCAAAGCCTCTGCAGATGCTGGCAGGCGTATCCTGACGGATGACCCCCTTTTCTCCCTGGATATAATTAGGGACAGGCGCCTTGCAGTCCTTAGCTCCAATGCAACTACATTTAAAAGTGCCGTAGTCCAAAATTAAAATTCCAGAGGTATCAATCCCTCTCTCCACATTGGGGAAGTATTCCACCTTAAGCGGTCTTCCGAATAATCCTGCAACGTAATGGATGTTATAGATATTAATGTCCATGAGCGCACCGCCGGAACAATTGGGATCAAAGGCAGGCAGAATGCGGCCCTCTTTGAAGCTGTCATATCTACTGGAGTACTGGGAATAGTTGAACTGAACGATTTTTATGTTTCCCAGGGTTGGCAGAAGCTCTTTTATTCTTTTATAATTCGGCAGATGCAGGGTTGTAACAGCCTCAAATAAAAACAGCTGATTTTCTCTTGCCAGCACGCTTAATATCTGGGCTTCTTTAAAGGTTGTGGTAAAGGGCTTTTCTACAATCACATGCTTTCCTGCCTCCAGTGCCTCTTTCGTAAACTGAAAGTGCAAATGGTTAGGCAGAGCCACATAAACCGTATCCACATCACTGTTTAAGAAGTCCTGATAATCTGTAAAAATTTGTTTTATATTATATTTTTCACCAAGCTCTCTTCCCACTGCTTCACTTCTTTTCGTACAGCAAATGGCCGCAATCTCCACCTTATCCAAATAATGAACGATTGGCAGAAACTCCTTTACAATCTTTCCTGATCCAATGATACCTAATTTCATTCGAATCTCCTCTCAAGTACAATGCGTTCGCTCCATACGCCGATCGTATAAAATACCAATGCCAAAGTAATCGATACCACTGCATAAATTAGCATGAAAATCCTACTTTTATGCGAAAACCGCAAAGAACTGCTGCTTAAATGACCTTTCTTAATTCTCCTGTAACAGAATCTATTACCAGACCGTGTATCATGATCTCCTCTGGGACAAAGGGATGGTTGCGTATCAGCTCAACGGACTTTTTGATGGATAAATCCAGATCCTTAAATCCTCCCAGCCATGTATCAAAATCAATGCCATAGTATTTAACCATGTCGATATTCTTTTGTTCAATTCCCCGCTGTTTCATTTTTTCAATGATTTTCTTGCTGTCCGTATGTCTGGCCCCGCAATCGGTATGACCGATTACGAGGATTTCCTTGACATCTAATTCATAAATACCGATCAGCAGGCTTCTCATGGCACTTCCAAATGGATGTGATATAATTCCCCCGGCATTTTTGATGATTTTTGCATCCCCGTTTTTCAGTCCAAGGGCCATCGGTAATAATTCCGTTAATCTTGTGTCCATACAGGATACAATAGCGACTTTTTTATCCGGAAACTTATTGGTAATATATTTTACATATCCTTTGTTTTCAACAAATTCTTTATTAAACTTCAGTATTTCATTAATCATCCTTCATTCTTCTTCCGCATTTTTATTTCAGTCCTGACAGTCAAACGGATATTTGAAATCCGCCTCGCTGCTTGATGAGGTTAAAACAGCTTTAAATAATCTCCGTATCCTTCCCTCTCCATCTTTTCCTTGGGAACAAACCTTAAAGAAGCGCTGTTAATACAATAACGCAGTCCTCCGCGGTCTATTGGACCATCATCAAATACATGGCCCAGATGGGCATCTCCCAGCTTGCTTCTCACTTCCGTACGAATCCTCCCAAAGCTCCGGTCCTCATGAGCTTTAATAATCTCTGAGCCAATCGGCTTAGAAAAGCTGGGCCAGCCGCATCCTGACTCAAATTTATCAGTTGACATAAAAAGCGGCTCCCCTGTTGTAATATCTACATAAATTCCTTCTTCGAATTTATCAAAATATTCATTTTGAAAGGGAGGCTCCGTTGCACTGTTCTGTGTTACTTCAAACTGCAGGCTCGTTAAGTTTTCTTTCAGTTCTTCCGTTGTTCTTCTTCCGTATTTTTTGCTTTTATCCTCCGCCTTCTTTGCCTTTTCAAATTTATCGGCACCAATATGGCAGTATCCGCCTGGGCTTTTGTTCAGATATTTCTGATGGTACTCCTCTGCCCGGTAGTAACAGGAAAGAGGTTTTACTTCAATCGCTATTTTTTCTTTATATTTTTTCTGAAGCTCATGGATCGAATCCTGGATCACCGCCTCATCCCTGTCATCCGTAAAATAGATACCTGTCCGGTACTGGGAACCAACATCGCCTCCCTGGCGGTTCACGCTTATGGGATTGATCACATCATAATAAAGCTGCAGCAGATAGGTAAGACCTATGATGCTGTCGTCGTATTCCACCTTTACCGTTTCTGCATGCCCGGTATCATGGCTGCATACTTCCTTGTAAGTTGGATTCTCTGTACTGCCATTGGCATATCCCACCTCTGTAAACAGGATGCCCTGGATATTTTCCAGATACTTTTCTGTTCCCCAAAAGCAGCCGCCTGCCAGATAAATTTCTTTCTTCATAGAAAACACCTCTCTTTAAAAGTATAAAAAACTGCCTTTTTCTCTGTCATGGAATCAAATGATTTGATATTCTTCCATAAGCTTAACCGCTGACTTTACGATCAGAGCCGTCATACCCCATATGATCCAGTCTTCATATTTATAAAACAAGACGTCATAAGTTCCTTTTGCCCAAGGGTATTTTACCCCTCCCGGAATCCATTCATACGGAAAATCCTCCGGCGGCTCCGAAATCAGTTTACTCACAAATCTCTCCGGTTCCTGACTGCGGAGAAAATTCAGTGGTATTTTTATGACCTCTTCTACTTCATCTCTGCTGAATGTGTCCTGATAATCACTTATAACGCCTATAAAAGGATGAATCATTAAGTTAAAGGGTGACAGATAGATATCTCCCGGTCCCATCACCTCAATCTGCTGCGGCAATATGTTCAGTTCTTCAACGGTCTCACGTACCGCACATTCCTGAAGGGATTCTCCGGTTTCGAGCTTTCCGCCTGGAAAACAAATCTCTCCCGGCTGCCGCTTTAACTCATTGGATCTTTTTTCAAATAGCAGATAAGTAACCCCTGAAATATGGATCAGGGGAATCAGAACCGCATACTGCATGAATTTTTCTTCTCCGATCATTCCGGGACGCCGGATTGAAAATTGCTCTTTCTCCAGAATAATGGCCTCCTTCCGCTTGTGTTTTGTAAATCAGTCCGGGCATGGACCGATCCCCAAAACCATGGGATAAATGCTATATAAATTTTACACTAAATCTTATATAATAACAATAGTAATTCCTACTTATATACTATATATTCATCCTTTTTTCCATGTGTCATCCGGCAGAATGAGATAGGAAAAATATATGACTACCCATGATCCGTGTTCGGAATTTTAACCCATAATACTGATCATTTCATCAAGAAAAAAATAACGTTTTCAGAAAGAGAAAAAGGGAGCCTATTCGCTCCCTTCTATACAAAACCGCCAAAGGTACTCTCTGGCTTCCTCTGCATAGTCTATTCCCACACGTTTTGTTGCAATGATATTGAAATTTTTGTCTGTGCCTTCCTCAAAATAGACCTGATCCCCGCATAAGTCTATGCCGTTAAAGCTTCTATCCAATGATAATGCGCTGCAAAACTTTCCCGGTCCGTTTATAAGACCCTTGCGCTGGCTTTTGGAAAGCTGCTCATACTCCTTTCCAAATCTCTTATGCGCCATCCACTGGATTCCCTCCAATGGTTCAGCAGCCCTTATTAAAACTGCCTGTGGAATCCCCTTCCCCTTTGTTACCACATTGAAGCAGCAGTACATCCCATAGATAAGAAACATATAAGCATGACCGGGATCTCCATACATCACTTCCACCCTTGGTGTCCTCTTTCCGCCGTAAGAATGGGCAGCCTTATCTTCAACGCCCATATATGCCTCTGCCTCTATGATCTTAACCGCGAGTCTCTGTCCCTCAATCTCGTGGACAAGCACCTTACCCAATAGTTCCCTGGCAACCAGGACCGAATCCCTGTTATAGAATTCTCTGTCTAGTTTTTTCATCCCTCAGCCTTCCTTTCGTATGATAGCGATGATGACTTTTATAAGCAGATTATCATCCGCTCTATTTGAACATTGCACTGGAATTCAGTACCGAAGTACTGTATACAAAAAGCACATCCTGATCATCAAAGGTAATATAATCGCCGACCAAATCACTGGCAATGTAACGGATATCAACCATGGTCACTTTGGAATACCCGTCAAGCAAAAGGGGGGCCAGGCTGCTTCCAAAGGAATCCCGGAATATCACCAGCTCTTTTCCATTTTTTACATTTGGATTGGTGATTTCCAAAAGGGCCGCCGCACCGGATAAATACACATCATAAGGATCATTTCCTGTAAGCTTTTGGGTATCATACACGGCTGTAGTTTTTCCTGTCTCCCAATTATACACGGTACAGGCATCTATGAGGTCACTGGTAAGGTATTTCAGTTTGTCCGGTTTCATGGGAAGGGCAGAATGCCCATAATATACTCCGTAAAATGGTTTCTCCACTTCGATTTCCTTATATAGCCCGGCGCTCTCCTTCTCTTCTCCTAAAGCATTAAGGATTTTATCTGCAGCCTTAGTGATCCTCTCCTGCTTCCAGTGAATATCTGTCTTATAATAATCTTCGATTTCCAATATATCCGTTAGATCTATATACTTCGCAAAGCCTGTATCCGCCTTCATCATTTCAAACAGTTTCCGGTAGTCCATGGAGGGATAGCCATTTGCCTGGGAGAGAAAATACCCCTTGTCAGGAACAATGGTAAGATAGGTTTTTACGTCTTTCCCAGCCATATATTTATCATACAGATACCGGAACTTTTCCGACGCTTTTTGAATGGAAGCTTCATTCAAGGGGTATTCCATTTTTACCGCGTAGCCATCCTGAATATAGATGCCGTTATTATCCTTCTGACCCAATGGATAAAACTTGACATACGCTTTTATGGTACGGTATAAAAAGCGGCCGGGGAACTGGTCTTTGGCATATTGCTCAAAGCTCTCCATAAAATCAGCCGTGGCAAGGCTTTTAAGGGTAAATTCCGGAAACCCGGCAAGCTTTCTTCTTTCACTGGCTGATATTTCCTGTGTCGGTGAAAGCCAGGAAGAAAGCGCCAGAAGAACCCATACCGTTCCTACCAAAATCACGATCATCCGATTTGTTTTTCTATTCTTCATTCCTGCCCTCCTTAAAAGCGAAAATACAGAAATGGATTAAAGGAAGCATCGATTAAATATGCCGTTGTCAGCAAAAGCATCACCACGCATACCACAGGCTCTGCCCAAGTAAGGGCAATCGCTCCAAATGGTGTATTGCGGATTCTGTCTATGATTCTCTTTGGCAAATCAGTACTTCCGGTTATGGCTATCGCAAATATGATAAGATAGCTTCTCAAATAATAGGCGGACTGGACTCCTGTAAGCGGCAGACCGCTCAGCCCGAACATGGAACGAATCCGTTCTGCTGATGTACTCAGATCAGGCGCATCAAATATGACGAAGCTTATGATTACAAGAAGCATGACATACAAATGAGAAATGATTTCCGGCATTTTCTTTAAGAAACTGCCAAGCCATAGCTTCTCAATCATCAGGAGAACAGCAAATAACATTCCCCATATGACAAAATTCCATGCAGCGCCGTGCCATAAGCCGGTCAGCATCCATACCAAAAAGATATTAAAGAGCCAGCGCATCCTGCCAACGCGGTTACCTCCTAATGGAATGTATAAATAATCCCTGAACCAGGTTCCAAGGGACATATGCCACCTGCGCCAGAATTCAGTAATGCTTTGGGAAATAAACGGATATTTGAAATTCTCCTGAAAATCAAAGCCAAATATCTTGCCTAAACCGATTGCCATATCACTGTATCCGGAAAAGTCAAAGTAAATCTGTAAAGTAAAGGCCACTGCATAAAGCCAGTAGAATAAAATATTTCGTTCCGGAGAATCTGCAAAGATTTTGCACAATTCTCCAAGTGCATTGGCGATCAGTACCTTTTTTGAAATACCAAATAAGAATCTGCGTATTCCAATGCGGGCTTTTAAAAAACTGTGCTCCCTTCTGTCCAAAGCCTGTGCGATATCAGTATATCTAACAATAGGACCTGCAATCAGCTGAGGAAAGAAGGCCACATAAGTGGCCAATGATAACAGATTCTTCTGTGCCTTTGTGTTTTTTCGGTAAACATCAATGGTATAGCTGAGAATTTGAAATGTATAAAAGCTGATGCCAATGGGAAGAACTACGTTCAGCATAGGGACCGATAATCCGGTCATGGAATTGATGTTTGCTATAAAAAAATCCACATATTTAAAGTACCCCAGCATTCCCAGGGAAAAGATCACCGAAACAAGGAGCCATCTCTTCCCCCATGCCGAACCGGAGTATCGCTCGATGAGCAAACCAAGAATGTAATTCACCACTATGGAAAGGGCCATAAATATGATGTATTTCGGCTCTCCCCAGCCGTAAAATATGAGGGAAGAAAAAAGCAATACACCGTTTTTCAAATTCTTCGGACATACAAAGTATACGCCAATAACCAAAGGTAAAAAATAATATAAAAATGTTATGCTTGAAAATACCATACTGTCACTATTTAGATAACTTAAGGTCGAAATCAGTACCGCACATTTCCTTAAAGGCATCTGCAACCTGCTGGGAGGTTACTGCGTCCTTTAAATTGGAATCAACCATAACAAGCATGATCAAATCATTGTAGGTAACAATCTGGAGATCATCTGCCATAACACAAATCCACTTTCTCTGATCAATCCCATTAAGCATATCCTTTGCAACTGCGTCTGCATCGGCTGCATTATTTACACGGGCAAGTACGAGGGAATAGGCCTGAGAACCAATCATCGCCTCGGACACAACAGCTTCTTTTACTTTAGAAGCATCGTCAAGGCCCATATTATATTTCACCATATCCTTATTTGTTAAATCAATGGGTGTATTTTCCAGGCTTAAATCAACCTTTGCTTTTTCGTAAATTGTGCCAATGATTGAGGTCAAATCTCCTTTTAAAGCCTCCGGCATATTACCGCCGCCCTCTGTCTTCTTGCATCCGGTAACTAAAACCATAAACATTGCCACTAATATAAAAATAGCTGATATCTTATTTCTCATCTTTATAAACGATCTCCTTTATCTTCATTAAATCATTATAGATTTCTCATCGGGTACCCAAGTGCTGACTGGTTCAAGGCGACGGCGGCCAGGATCAGCTCCTGAAACGCCTCCTCGTCCACTTCCTCTCCCTCATGAAAGTCAATGGCTCTCCTGGGGTTTCCCTCCAGACTTGAGTTGAACATATTTAGTTCCTTGCCTCTTCAGACCTGTATCTATTTTAAAGCCGTAAACATCCAGTTGACGCCATATTTATCCTGTAAGGATCCATGTAATGTTGCAAAAAATGATGGGCTAAGATCCATATAGATCTCACCTTCCTGCTTTAAAAGATCCCAGGCATCTTTCACCAGAGCCTCATCCTTGGTTGTAATGGAAACATACATATTATTGCCTTTTGTGCTTTTCTCAGAGCTATCGGCACACATAATTTCCATGTCATCAATCTGAAGTCTGGCATGCAGAACCAGATTTTTGTTTTCTTCGGGAATAGGGAAAGCGGGATTTGGCGGCATGTCACTATATTTCCGCATCTCAGTAATCGTACCGTTAAACGCTTTTTCATAAGTTTTAATTGCCTCTTCGCAGTTTCTATTAAACATCAAATAATGACCTAGCATCGTAAAACCTCCTGTTTTTATTTGTATCAAGTAATTTTAATGATCATTGTTATTTTTTACTTTCTCGTTTTAAATATACCATGAAAACTAACTCTCGCAAAGCAACGATTTTCTTAAATAAACTTTACATTCCATAACAAAAGCTGCATAAGTATAACTTATGCAGCTTTTGATTGCCATACGTTCTCCTAACGTTCCATAAGAGAATGCATGATATGGAGAATATTTTCCTTACTCATTGGTTCGGCATGTCCCATGACACAAATATCGAAATCAAATCCTTCTATCGATGTAATTAATGAACGAAGTTTCTCTTTATCTAAGAAGCAGTTGTTATAATAATCAACCCCAACCGCATCTCCGATGAATAATATTCTTTCCTGAGGTATCAGGATACAGACACAATCCTCACTGTGAGGAGATTCTACATGATAAAGTTCCGCAGTTATATCCCCCAGATCAATTTCCATGGATTCTTCAAAAGAAAGATCGGAGGTTATCACTTGTATCTCTGAGAGAAGGGGATATTCTGTACGGATACTTGTATCAGCAAATTCAATTTCTACTTTTGCTTCCAGTCTTTTTTTCATTTCTACATCCGTCCATTCCCACTTCCCCATTTCCTCTAATTTAGCATTTGTTTTTTTATGAGCGATTGTGATCCCTTCCACCGCGTGCATACCAAATGTATGATCCCAATGCCAATGAGTGACCGCAGTAATGCCTGGTTTTTTTAATCCTTCTTTGCACAAAGCTTCATAAAATAATTCAACATGTTTTTGGGAATTGCCTGCGTCTATCATGAAGGAATGCTTTTGTCCTTTTACATACCCAAGAACCGGCCTGTCGGCCGCTTTATCAAACATGCTGTAAAACACACGATCTGTTAGTTGTCTAAATTCCATTAAAAATTCTCCTGTCATATTTGTGTTTTTTGAGAATCCGGTATAAGAATATTATAAGTGCTCTTTACTCTGATTTCGAAGCATTCCACATCTGTTATCCGGCAAGTATTCAAATCGATGCTTATTGTACAGCAGGTCAGCAGGGCAATTTGCTATCAGGCAAATATAGCTGTCCTCATGTGTGTTCTCTTCAAAGTAACGGTCAATGGCCTGCATAATTTGTTCCGCATAACCTCTCCGCCGGTATTCTCCATCAACCATAATATCACTTACGACGTAGGTGATGCCACCATCCCCAACTACCCTGCCAAAACCGATCAGTTTTTCTTTATCATACAGAGAAACTATAAACAAAGAATTTTTTAAAGCAATTCTGCTTCTTTCCAAATCTTTATTATTCATTCCGGCACGTAACCGAAGACTTATGAAATCCTGGGCTTTTGGAGCTTCATATACTATCTGTATATCCATTTTTTCCTCCCTCAACTTTCTCTATATAATAGAATCGTTCACGCCTGATTGTTGAATCAAACTTTAATTTGCTTTTACCAAAATTTCTTCTACTGCTTGTTTCCAATACAATTCGGGAATATCTGGCCATATGCAAGTACCGGTTTCAGCTTTACATATTGCCATAGCCCTTTCCAATACGATACTGGGCGGTATATTACCGTTTCGTAATAAGTTTTCTGTTACAATACACCAGTATGGTGCGTGCTTGTTAAGTCCTGATGTATGTAATTCCTCTATTACCTTTTCTATATCATATTCAATGCTGATAAATTCTTCTTTCCACTGTTTGCCTGTCTGATGTAACATTAAAAATTGAGATTTTCTATTACTAAACAAAGGAACTCCGACTGATCCAGCATTTATTACTATTTTTCCGTTAATTTCAAATTTGGTCTGAATGTGAGTATGCCCGCATACTATCATAGACGTATCTGCAGCGTTTAAGATTTCTAATGCTTTATCATTATTAGGTACCAACTTTTGGTTAGCAGCATATGGAGAACCATGGCATATGGTAAATGATGGCATATTCATAATTGAAATGTCCCGCGATATCGGCAATCCTTTAAAAAAGTCCAAATCTTTTTCAACTAAATGCTGATATGTATACAGCAAAGACCCTGTTGTGGAATCTTTATCTTTCCAGCCAAGTTCACCATTATTATAATAATCGATCCAATAATCTTCTTTATTACCTCTTATGAAATAGCAGTTATATGTTTCGGCCATTTCAAAAATCATTTTCATTGTCTTTTCAGGATATGCCAATTCACCAACATAATCTCCTAAAAAAGCAAAGGTTTTTATGCCTCTTGACAATGCGTATTCCACACATTTTTCCAAGGCAATGTAGTTACCATGTATATCTGATAGTACTGCAAGATCCATTTATGATTACCTCCTTATATCGGCATTTATTCTTCTATGGATAACTTTGCAGCCCTGACTGCATGAATTTGTGCAGTATCAAAAACTGGCAATTCCAGATCCTTTTGCTGAATCAGCAGACCGATTTCGGTACATCCGAGAATAACTCCCTGTACACCTTGTTCTGCAAGGCCACGAATAATGCTGAGGTAGTTTTCTTTCGCTGCCTCTGAAATAATTCCCAAACACAATTCATTATAAATCACATCATTCACAATTTCAATTTCGCCTTCATCTGGAACAAGGACTGTAATTCCTGCATTCACTAACTTTTCTTTATAAAAATCCTGAGTCATGGTATATTTTGTGCCCAGCAAAGCGACTTTTGTTATATTGTGAAGCTTCAATTCATCTGCCGTAGCCTCCGCTATATGAATGACAGGAATATGAATGCTGCTTTGGATCTGGGGAACTACCTTGTGCATTGTATTTGTACAGATCACAATAAAGTCCGCGCCTGCTGTTTCAAGGCGTTTGGCAGCCGCTGTTAAAATAACAGCACTTTTATCCCAGTCACCGTCTGCCTGACACTTCTCTATTTCAGAAAAATCCACACTATATAAAAGCACTTTCGCTGAATGTAATCCTCCCAGCTCCTTTTTCACTGTTTCATTCACAATTTTATAGTAAGTAACCGTGCTTTCCCAACTCATTCCGCCTATCAGTCCTATTGTTTTCATTTTTGTTTCCTCCCCCTAATTATTATTGATATCATATCATAATTATCTTCTATTGTCTTTGGCTTTATTGATGGACGGACCGAGTTGCATTGGATCAAAAAAAGCGGCGGCTTCTATGAAAGCCGCCTGCCCTACAACTCCTTCTCCCATGGACCTTACATTACGATTGTAGCCGCGATCCATTCCTTATTCATACTTTTCGCCCATTCTTCTATTCTCCGGCTGCTTTCTTCCTCTGATAAATCCTCGATCCTGGTCATAATGGACCATCTCACTCCAAATGGATCCAGAATACTTCCAAACCGATCCCCAGAAACAAAGTTCGAAACAGTCTCCCGGACTTTTGCTCCTTTTGCCACCGCATGAACAATAATACGATTGCCGCTTTCACCGGAAAATTCCGTGCTGTCCTTAACCCTTGCATGGAATACGGATATGAGCTCATTATATATCATCTACACTGACAGCTGCTGTCAGTATTATCGTTAAATTTGATAATATTCCATTAGCTCCGACGCAATGTCTGACAGCCTTTTCTTCAAGCTCTCAGGCTCTATGATCTCAATGGCTCTCCCATAGGATAAGAGAAAATAAGGCACATATCCATTCATTACTCTTTCATCAAGTAAAAAGACAGCCTGATTTGGAGTTCTCACTTTCAGATGATGTCCTAAATACCAGTGAATGCTCAAATCATCCACGGCCTCTGCCCTGCCTTTGATCACGACGGAAACCACCCTGTCCTTATTGGCCAGGTCAGGCAAAAGATTTTGTAAGAAGAATTCTTTGGCGGAAAAAGCTTCCGGACGTTTAAAAGTCATTTGCGTCCGGTTTATCTGTAATATCCGTTCCGCACGAAAGCTGCGGATTTCATTTCTTAAGTGGCAAAATCCAATGGTATACCATTTATTGTTCCAGTAAAACACGCCGTAAGGATCAATGACTCTTTGTCTGGATTCTTCTTCACGGCTTGTACGATATTCAATTTCCACGGAATACTCGTTTGCCACAGCCCGCTCTATTTCTACCAATTTCGGTTTAACAGAAGAGTCGATCTCACGGCTTATCACTTCAAAACCGGTTAAATGGCGATTGAGAATGCGTTCCTGTTCCCGGTTGGAATACATTTTCAACTTTTCCGTTGCCCTGCTTAATGCATCATCAAAAGGGTACCCCGCTTCTTTTGCAAATACCGCTGCATGGAGAATGGCCTTTTGTTCATCAACATCAAAAAATAAGGGCGCATTGATAAAATCATTCAAAAGTCTATATCCGCCATTCTGGCCTGCATCGGATATGATCGGTACCCCGCTGGCACAAAGTGAGTCAATATAGCGGTAAACAGTCCGAATATTGATCTCCAGTCTTTCCGCTATTTGTTTTGCAGTAATTTTTGTCCCTGAATTCAGCATCCAGAGAATTGCCAGCATATTATCGTTTTTTGACATTGTTTAACCTCATTTTCTCCTATGTTTCCCATTCATTATCAAAACTGCATGCTAAGACATTTATCTTCTGTAATTAATTTACACAATAAACAATAAAATTTCAATCAGAAAATCAATCTCTATACAGCGTTCGCCTTATGTGCATGTCTATGAGAGCCAAATTGCGCCGGTCTGCAGCTCATGACTCCCCTATTTTGTTATATTCGGGGAAGGTTTCCAATATATTAAACTGTAATGATATTATGAGGTATAATCAATGGCTGTTCCATTAAATCAAGTTATAAACCCTACGAATGAACAACGGCGCGAAATGATCAGAACATCATTAGAAAGGGCCGGCCGGAAGATTACGAATATATTGTTAATTTACTGAGCCCTCCCCCGGATATCACAAATTATGCATCGCCGGGAGAAATGAAAGGGGTAAAAATAGGTATCATCGGAGGAGGTCTGGCCGGTCTGGCAGCCGCATTCGAGCTTCGTAAGCTGGGAGCCGATATTACAATTCTGGAAGCCAATGAAAATAGAATCGGGGGAAGAGTTTATACCTATTTTTTTGATCCGGAAGGCAAATACTACAATGAATTCGGCGCTCATAGAATTCCTGCAACTCATGAAACCACATGGCATTACATTAATTTATTAGGCCTCAGCACCCTTCCACTGTCCGTAAGGCAGCGTAATAATTTTTTATACGTACATAATACCCGTTTAAGAACATCAGACTCCATTGAACAGATGCTTTATCCTTTATACGATTTGACCCTTCGGGAAAGAAGCACTCCCTGGCCAGAGCTTGATGACTATGCCTTTTTGTATCTGATGATGCAGCTTCCGCCTGATATCCGGTCAGAGCTAATACAAATTTTACCGGAATATTCCCCGGAATATTTAACTCTTACAAACTATACCGTCCGGCAGACCCTGGAAAACCTGGGGTTAAGCCAGGGGTTGATCAGCTTGATCTCAGGGGTCAGCCCGGGAACCGGTGCTTTGCTGAATATCAGTTATGATGAAATCACCCATGAGGAATATACTCTCGATTACCGTAACACCTATACCATCGAAGGCGGAATTGTAAATCTGCCCTATGCATTTGTCCAATCTCTTCTCGCAGATAATCCGACCCAGTATCAAAATATACCGGCATCTCAGCTAGGCACGATTAAATATCAGCCTGGACAGACGGTTACCGGTATTTATCAGTCGCTTTATAATAATCAAATCATTCTAACTCACCGCAATGGACGGAATCTCAGGAGAACCACCGATGTATTTGATTACGTTGTATGTGCGATTCCCTACTCTACTCTAAGAGAAGTAGAAATCAAGCCATATTTCAGCAACCTTAAGATGCAGGCTATTTTAGAGTTTAACTATATAAATTCGCAAAAAACACTTTTTATGTGCAATAAACGTTTTTGGGAGCAGGATACCAATTACGGAAGAATGGTAGGGGGATTTTCTCAGACAGACCTGCCTATTCAGTCTATCTTCTATCCGGGAGATCATATCCTTTGCCCCGATGTTTCCTCCTGTTCACCGGATGAACCTGGAGTACTGGTGGCTTCTTATAATTATCATTTAAATGCAACAAGGGTGGGAAATATGGACGAAATCCCCCGGTATAAACTGATAAGAAGAAATGTGGAGGAAGTTCACGGATTGCCAAGGAGATTCTTAGATTCCATTGTAGAAGACCATAAGACTGTTGTTTGGGATAATGAACCCAATAACCGGGGAGCTTTTGCTATGACACTTCCAGGTCAGAAAAAACTATTTGCCTATGAGATGCTGAAGCCGGAATTTAATCAGAGAGTCTACTTTGCCGGTGAACACCTATCCACTAAGCACGGCTGGATGCAGGGGGCATTATATACCGGTAAGGAAGCCGCCAATCAGCTGGCAAATACGTTTCACGATCAGCTTAAATAATACTCCATCGGCATGAGTAAAAACCGTTTCAGGTTAGAACCCATACATAAAACCGCTGCCCTGTAACATAGGGCAGCGGTTCATTTAAGAAATAAATTCATGACTTTTACGGTATGTTCCCTATTTCCATAGGTCTTTTTCACTCTGTCAACTTCTATATATCCCATCTTACACCAAAACTTATACCCCATGTGGTTATCTTCCAAAACCCCGATTCTTAGTGCCCTGCCATGTTCTTTTAGAACCCAGTCTTTTATAGAATCATGTAATTTTCTTCCCAAACTGGATCCTCTTTCCTTTGGGTCAAGCATAATCATCGCCAGACAATAACCTGATATTGTATTCATGCTGCCCTATTATTTTATTTCCTAACAAGATTAATCCTCCTTTCCCATTCCTAAATTATAAAAACCGCCTGACTTTTTTACAATATGCCATCTAAAAACAAGCCAAATAAATGTATCGGCAAACAATTCAACTCCTATTCCAGGCAGATATCTTACCATGTGATTCACTCCTCAATGAAAACACATATCAGTTTACTCTAACAAGAATGGAAGCACTGTAGTTGCCAAAATAAAGACTACAAGTGCAGCGATCGCTATGAGACTTTTAGGATTTCCGAAATTTAAGGTATAACCTATTCCGAATCGTTTTTCCACAAAAAGAGATGGATCTTCTTTGTTGCAATACAGAAAACCGCCCATCCAATAACGGTCATCGTCCACCTTGTTTCCTGTCGCATCATCCCTTATATCCAACCGGCTTCCTCCTTGGCCGACCTTAACCCCAAGATAAATGCAGCTTAAGAAAATAACAGCAAAAAAGGCAAAGAGCAGAACCATCATCAGCTTTTCATTTATTATGGACAGCATAGTAAGTTGAATGCAGGTAAATAACAGCATTACCATAAATCCGACAGCATATAAGAAAATACTCATTATACTCTGGAAGGCCTGGGTTCTCCGGTGATTCCGCTGATTCCTGGACGTGCCAATGCCAAAATTGATTCCTGCAAACAGAAGGCCGGTGAAACTTTGGATCAATGGCATTACAGCAAACGTTCCTATGGATTTTGCAGCATAGCGGTCCACTTCTCCTGCAAGGTTGTAATGCATGGGGATTTGCCCGGGTAAAGATGGATATTTAAACACTGCTGCAATAACGGCAATGGCAATCGGAACAAGATAAAAAAGATACCACGCAGTACCAATCGTTTTATCAGATTTTTCGCTTGTATTTGTCACTGTCTCCGTATCAATCTCCCAATCGCGTTCTTGTTTGATCGCCTTGATCTCTGAACGCGCGAAAAAATATATGAAAGTACTGGCAGCGAGATACAGGAATATACCGCTCAACTGGAGCCATACCGCCCGTTCTTCCGGCATCCAGATATAACAAATAGTACTTCCAATTCCCAATACCAAACCAATCACAAGACAGCTGATGCAGTAATTACGCCGCAATAATTTTATCTTAGGATCGTTATATTCGCTTACAGGTATAGAAATACCAAAGCAGATATTTTTTTGTATAAAATATGGGGTAAAAGCAGTAGCAAATAATATAAGAACCCATGAGAACCCCATTATCCCAATTATATAACTTAAATTTTCACTCAAGACAATTTCCTCCTTCTATGCTTTTATTCAAAAGGTCATTCTTTATAACTGCAAGCCAATCTTTGCCGGTGTACCGGAATTAAATCCCAATGACAACCGGCAAATCATACGCCTCCTCTACATTCAATATACATCAAATATAGCACTAAAATAGGATTTGTCAATTTTATGATTCGCTCTGTCAGCGTTGCCGCCTGACTAACCCAAAATGACGTAAGGGGGCTACTTTTTAAATTATCGTTCAAGTAAAATTACATTGGTTTTAGGTTTTTATTCAATCGTTCAATCATCCATGCCAGGCGCTTAACACGGCCGGCGTCTGTTTTCGCATCAAGATATGCCCGTGTATATGTCCTTTTTACAGATGGCGACATCGTTTGAAAATTCGTATAGGCCGGTTCATGCTCTTTCAACAGATCACTTAAAAGTCTTATTTGTTCATCCGTAATCTCAGCAGGCTTTGGAGCATCCCATTGTCCGTTTTTCTTAGCTTCCTCTATTTTGACTTTGCCATAATCAGTCATCAGCCCTTGTTTTACAAGTTTTTCAGCCAGCGCCTTATTTTTCTCCGACCACTTACTATTTTCTCTGCGAATAGAGAAATATTTAATATATTTATTATCGTCAATGCTCTTCATCTGACCGTCAATCCAACCGAAACAAAGGGCTTCTTCAAGCGCTTCATTTGCCCCTATGGTCTTTGGCCCGCCTGCTTTTCCGAATAACAGCCAGACTCCGCCTCTGGAGAGGCAATTTTCTTCTAACCAATTTCTTAATTCATCCCGTGAAGTAAATAGCAGATGTTCAATCAAAATGTTCACCATCCGATTCATTAATTTTTCTTCTTCTAAAATGTACTACCGTATTTCAAGTTAAAATGGCCAAGTGATTTCTTATCATTCAATTGCCGAGACCTTTTTTGCAGTGGCAATAAAATCTTTCAG
This sequence comes from Hungatella sp. UBA3147, assembly GCA_002365025.1. Taxonomy (GTDB): domain Bacteria; phylum Bacillota; class Clostridia; order Lachnospirales; family Lachnospiraceae; genus Lacrimispora. Next base: position 23,766 of record DEYX01000213.1, read on the forward strand.
ACTTTTTGAAATCCATTTATCTCTATGATATATCAATTGTGAAGCAATTTTATAGTTTGTTATATAATTAAGCGGTACCAATTCCCCGCTTTCTAACTCTTTTTGCACAGATAGCTGCGGGAGTACACAAACTCCAAGCCCGCTAAGTACCGTTTGTTTTATAACCTGCAGACTGCTTGTTTCAAGAACAACTTTTGGGTTTACGGAAGCTTCTGTTAAAGCTTTTTCAAACATCTTTCGGTAACAGCATCCTCTCCCTGTTAAGATTAATGGAATACCAGAGAAGTCCTCTATCATAACTTCTTCCCTTTTTGCAAGCGGGTATTCAGGAACAGAATACGCACAAATCGTTTCATCAATCTGCAATTCAGTAATTATGGAGGAATTACTTATGGGGACATCAAGAGTAAATGCAATATCAATTGTATTATTCGTAAGCAAAGGCATAAAGTCGGTTGTGTCCAATACTTTTAAAAACAATTCAGTATTGGGATGTTCAATTTGATAAGCCTTTATAATTTCCGGAAGCCGATATATACCTATAGATTCAGACGCACCAATGGTGATACGGCCATAGTCATTTTTATCAGCAAATTTATGCTTTAAATCATTCGACAAATCAAGCATCTGCCGGGCATAAACGATCAGTTCCTCTCCCTCTGGAGTAAGGGTGATATTTTTGCCAATACGCTCGAAGAGCCTTACACCTAATTCTTCTTCCAGCTGCTGTATTTGGGTAGTAACATTGGATTGTGCGTAATGAAGATATTCAGCAGTCTTAGTGAAATTCTTTATTTCACTTAATATTAAGAAAGTATGCAAACGCTTTAAATCCATATGGGTGCCCCCTCCTGTCCAACACATAATCATCTGGAATCGAGATTGAAATAATCAAAACAATCAATTTTACAGATTAATATTTTATATAGTATCATGAGATCAGGAATTAAGTCAAAAAATTATGGAGGCATGACATATGGAAGTAATTAATCTGTTAACAGAAGTCAATAAAATAACTGAGTTATATACTTACAAAAAAGTGGGGTTTTTAAATGGAAATATTTTAAGTATCGTACAAGTTGAAAATCGCACATTGGATTTTCATGTTCATGAGAATTCCGACGAACTATTCTACGTAATTGAGGGCAGCTTTTACCTGGAAACGAAAAAGAATAAAACAAAAGTAAACACAGGGGAATTTATTATTGTTCCCAAGGGTGTAAAACACCGGCCAGTGGTAACAGATTTGACGAATTTTTTGATGATTGAGTTGTCGGGGACTTTAAATAAGGAAAACAGCGGAGATTTATATGAGGAATAATTGAAGTAAAACCGTTTATTTGTACCATTTTCTCTTAAGCGGCTTTTGGATTGGAGGTCCACCTTGTATCCAAAAGCCGCTTTCCTTCTCAGAGAAGGGCCGCCACCTTACTGTGACTGCTTAACTCTTAATAATACCATTCCACCTTTGCGCCCGAAACCAGTCTCCCACAGCTCATAAAAAGACAGCCAGCGAAACCCGCCATAGGTTGCAATTTTCACAAAAAATTCATCTTCGAATTCTTCATATCCCACAAGCATAAACCAATGCCAGACCAGATCCTTAAAATTAACATTCTTATGCCGCAGCAGCAAGAAAGGAATCGAGATCCCATTGTCAATCTGGCTTATGATTTCCCTGGCTGCTTCCTCAACCGGAACCTCTCCCGGACAGCCTGTCAGCTGTATATCCGTTGCACCCACATCCTGCAGATATTTATAAAACCCGTCCATAAATATATCCAGTGTATCGATTCCATGAAATCTGGGCTTCAAATAGGGCTTCATTATCTTGGAAAAATTTATATAATCTTCCTTGTCAAGTCTTTGGATATCATAGGGATACAGATGGGTTTTATTATCATGGAGCGCCAAATTGATGCTGGCATCACAGGCTGCAGCCGCCCCACAGCCACCCAGATGCATCATTGGGTCCCGGAACCAATCCTGATTTCCGCCAAAGGAATCTCCGACTCTAAAATAGGACAATTCTATCTTCATCTTTTCTCCTCACTTCATTTATGCTATAGATGAATTATAGTACCGGTCTTGTGTTTCGTAAAGAAAAACTATGTTACAAAAAGTCCATGTTTTTCAATATATGAAAAACACGGACCTGTTTTAGGCTTCCAAATACATTTAATATTAATCTCTTCCTAAAATATGCTTACACCCGATATAAGTCAATCCAAAATAAACGCCATAAATAAAAACAATAAACAACGCCGGGATAAAAACGCTATCCATCACATTCACACGTTCAAAGGCCATCATTACATTATTTACAGCAGTAAGCCCAACAATGGAATGAACAATTCCAAGTATAAAAGGCAGTAAAAAGTAACAAAGTATTTGTACAAACAATGCTCTGTCCAGCATTTTCTTTTCAGCACCCAGCTTCCTTAACAGTGCATAACGTTCCTTGTTATCCGATGCCTGGGCAAGCTGCTGGATTGCAAGTATTGCCGCGCAGGCAACCATAAACACAATGCCAAGATAAATGGCTAAAAAAGATATGATGGCTTTCATGGCAAGTGATGAAGCATAAATCTCTTCTCTGCTTGAATAGTACCAAAAGCCCTTTTCCTGATAATCCTCGCTGTTACTATATTGATTTAGGTTTTCCTGAAGTTCCCTTGATCCTTCCCCGGTTTTGCATATCATGTTAAGCACCTGATCCGGTGACTTGCTAAGGGTTTCAGAAAACCCGTCATTTACAACAAACGTGATACCGGAATCACTGTTGGAAAGCTTTATGTTTTGAACTTTCCCCTTTGGCTGGAGCGTTTTACCTCCAAGGGAGATTGATACATTTCTATCAAGGAACTGCTGTGCAATATGCTGGTAAACGTCGCCGGCCGCAATGATGAAATACCCATTTCCAGGAAGATCGGCTTTTTCCATTCCCTGCATTTCTAAAAACTTCTGGTAATCAGAAAATATAACAAAATCGAGGCCGCGTTTCCCTATATCAAAGGACAGTGAAGAATAATCAACCGGAAAATCCTTATAATGAAGGTCCCCGCGGTAAATACTATATTCATGGCTAATTGCATCAATACCTTTTATTGACAAAGGCAGGCTTTCATATATGGTCTTATAATTCCCTTTCCCGTCGCCATAAAAACTGACATCATAGGGTGCAGTCTCCTTTAAATCGGCTGACAGAATGTTTTTCATGCTGTAACCGGTTGAAAAAATACCAATTACCAGAAGCAAAACAATGCTGACCACGGATATGGATATAAAATTTGTGTTGATCTTACTGGTGAGCTGACGGGTTACAAACATGGTCAGGTTTTTATAATAAAGCTTTTTATTTGATTGTATCAGCTTTGTAAGTATTCCCGAAAGAGAAAAGAAAAACAGTAACGAACCGGCCGTTCCTAAAATAATGGACCAAAGGAAGATACGGTTAATATTAATAATTCCATTTTTCAAAACCAATGCATAGGCGGTTCCTAAGAAAACAATAGATACCAGGAAAACCAGCACCGATAATTTGGTACTTCTGATTTTTAAGCTTTCATTTTTCCGGCCGCCATAGATCAAGTCAATTAATTTATACTTTCTGACTGCAATTGTATTGAAAATGATTACGGTCAAAAAAATAACTGCGAAATAAAGGCTACTTTTCACCGCTGCATCTGGTGAAAATATAAATTTATAGGCGGTCATGTCTGCCTCAAATATTTTAGCAGTGAACACAGACATAAACTGGGAGCCGAAAACACCTATGATCAGCCCTGCAATTAAAGCAATAAGTCCCATGAGAAATGTTTCAAATACAAGAATGGCAGAAATTTTACCTTTGCTCATCCCCAGAGTCATGTAAATACCCATTTCTTTTTTACGGCGCCTGATAAAAAAACTGTTTGCATATACGATCAAAAAACCCAGGATCACTGCAACAAACACAGATATGACTGATAATATCTTTCTAAGTGCAATCATAGAATCAGTCAGTATTTCCGTCACAACCATGATATCCTGCTGCGCATAGATGGAGTTAAACATATAAAAGATAGAAACGCCAAATACAAGAGTGAAAAAATATACCGTGTAATCCTGCATGCTTTTTCCGACATTTTTAAAAACAAGCTTAGTCAGCACTTAAATCACCTCCAAGAAGGGCCATAACCTCCATGATCCGGTCGAAAAATTCCTTGCGTGATTCCTTTCCCCGGATAAGCTCATTAAACAGCTTTCCGTCTTTGATAAACAAGATGCGTTTGCAATAGCTGGCAGTAAATGCATCATGGGTTACCATTAAAATGGCAGCATTTATCTGCTCATTTAAATTTTTGAAGCTTTCCAAAAGCATCTTTGCAGACCTGGAATCCAGGGCTCCGGTAGGCTCATCGGCAAGAATCAGGGTCGGATTTGTAATGATGGCCCTTGCTGCGGCCACACGCTGCTTTTGTCCGCCTGACATCTGATATGGATACTTATGCAATACCTCCGTAATGTTTAAAAGGGAGGCAGCCTGGTGGATCCGCTCATCCATTTCTCCTGCCGGAGCTTTCATAATTGCCAGGGCCAGGGCAATATTTTCATGGGCAGTCAGGGTATCTAAAAGATTAAAGTCCTGAAAAATAAAGCCAAGCTTTTCACGTCTGAACTTTGATAAAGCTTCTGCTTTCATCTCAGTGACATCCATTCCATCTATATAAATATGACCTGAGGTCGCATCATCAATGGTGGAAACACAATTAAGAATGGTGGTTTTTCCACTGCCCGATGCCCCCATAATACCGATATATTCTCCTTCTGAAACATTAAAGCTGATATTGTCAACAGCCTTTGTGACATTCCCTTTATTACCGTAATATTTCTGAAGGTTCTCGACCTTTAAGATTGTATTCATAATATCCATCCTTTCCTCTAGTGAATAGAAATAATATAGGCTAAAATCGTCATAATATAAATATGGGCCGGATAAAAGGCATAAAAGAAATATTTCATTCCGCGGCCCTTCTGCTTATTGTAAAGCAGCATAAATGGTAAGGAAAACACCATATACCACTGAATATTATCCAAAAACATGCTCTCCACACCGATCTCGGGATTATAACCCATAGCAAAGATCAAAAGGCTGAGCAGAAAATAAAATATACCGATTTTCTTTTTATCCTGGTTACATAAATATAATCCAACGCCTAAAACAACCAGTACAATACCGCCTTCACAGAATAAGAGTGAGGGAACGAAGAGCATTATCCCTCTTGTTATAAAGAATAATCCTGGATCAGACATGGCCAACATTATGATGATACTGCTGAAAACAGGAACAAGCATTAAAAATATATATTGCAGAAACGGACGGTTCTCTTTCCTGCATATAGAAATCCGCTGAATACTGAATATGATCAGACATATTACAAATAGCGTGGAAAAAATATTATTTATGATAACACCCCCATTAGGCAACGGGAAATAATGATTAATCAAATCATTGCCAAAGTTCATAAATACAAATCCAAACCATAAACGAATTAAATACTTTACCGGGTTTCTTGTGTATCTCATGCCATTGGCTGTAGCAAAGATGAATAGAGGCGCTGATAATCTGCCCAGCATGGTAAACCACAGGGGAACTTGGAAAACACCTGTAAAAATATAGTGGATATGATCGAATACCATGAGCACCAAAGCAATTATTTTAATCTGAAAACTATTTAGTCCTTTTTGTAACATTTATGATCTCCTTTTCTTTTTCTAACTTATGTCTATTATAATTCCATCTGCCTCTGTCAGCCATTGATTTTGCTTACAGGGAACGAACATTTTTGTCACTTTTTAATATACCAGGAAAACAAGGAGCCAAGCGCCGCAAAGCATCATTTTGCGGATGCAGCACGACAAGAAACGTTTGCGTCTATTATACAGGAATTGCTTTGTAAACATTGGGATTATACTTATTTGGACTTTTAATTGTCCATACAAGTGCCTTGATCTGCGAGTTTGTCAGATCTAAAGGCTCGACACCGTAATAATGATTCGCCGCCTGCTTCAGTCCATAGCATCCTTCCCCGTAGTAAGCAATATTACAATAAAGCTCCAGTATTTCATCCTTTGTAAGATCTTTTTCAAGCTGAAAAGCAACAAATAGTTCTGCCACCTTCCGTTCATATTTCTTTTCAAAAGAAAAGTACATATTTTTTGCAAGCTGCTGGGTGATCGTGCTCCCCCCTTGCACGAAGCTTCCTGCGATCAGATTGTTAGCCATAGCCCTTGCCATAGCAATGGGATCAAAGCCAAAATGATAGTAAAAACGTTTGTCTTCTGACTGTAACACCTGTTCTTTATATCCATCCGGTATCTCATCAAATACAATATAACTGTTTTGCTGTTTAAGCTCCTCTACTCTATCCGGCACACTTATGGCTTCTGTCGCATTCCTATACATTTCATATCCGGCAGAAACTATAGGAGATATTTTTAAACTACCCATAAGGAAGCTGATGACAGCAAGTAACAATATACTGATACTAATTGTTTTATTTTTCATCAAAATCACTCCTTTCGTGGTTTGCTTCCTCAGTATATCAGGAGAATAATCATGGAACCATAGATTTTACTTACGATAATCGAACAAATTTGTAAGATAAAAGGCTGTATGCTCCCCCAGAGGGAACATGCAGCCTTTTTTGCTGTCACACTACTTTGATTGCAGCGTATTGTGTGTTATACGCTCTGTCAGAGTTACCATGACACAACGATAAATTGAATTTAACACCTCATTCTTTAGGTCTGATTTATCTGTCTCCAGCTTTGCAGTTCAAGTTTTAAAGCACTTTTACTGCAGGAATGACTGCCTGTCTTTTGGAAATGTCATTTTAATTGTTGTACCGTCTCCGGCGGCTGACTGGGCTTCTAATCCAAGATACATTTTATTACAGAGTTCTTTGCATAGGTACAGGCCGATCCCCGTAGATTTGGCAAAAGCCCTTCCGTTTTCTCCCGTAAATCCCTTTTCGAACACTCTCCCAAGGTCGCCTTCAGAAATTCCAATTCCGTTATCCCGGATAAAAAGAATAATATTCTCTTTGTTTTCTGAAGCAGAAAACCATAGCGTCAAAGCATCTTTTTTATATTTGATACTATTTGCAATAATTTGCCCAATAATGAAATCAAGCCACTTTTCATCGGCATAAACCGTATAATCAAGATTGTCCAGTTTCACCTGCGCGCCGCACCCTATCAGCTGTTTTGAATGTTTCTTCACAGCGGCCTTCACTAAGCTGTCAAGAGAAAGCCTTCTGATGCTGTAGTCAGACGCTACGTTTTTACTCCGGGCATAAAAAAGAGCCTGTTCGATATAAGAATCCACCCGCACAGTTTCTTCGGATATTCTCTTTGTTATGTCATTGCGGTTATTTTGGCAGATTAGATCAATGCAGGAAATAGGAATCTTTATCTCGTGAATCCATGTTTCAATATATTCCCGGTATTCATCCTGGGATATCTTATAGGAAGCAATCTCATCGTTCATAGCTTTCGTAACACGCTTAAGAATTTCACAAAGAACTTCCGCCTCAGCAAAATTAGGCTCTTCTAACAGGGAAGCGATATACTGCTTTTGCTCCATTGACTCCAGCGTTTTATTTAATCTGTTATAATATCTGCTGCGTATCAGGTATTCATAAGCCAGTGCAACGAATGATGTTATGATAATAGTCGTACAAATAAGTATTACGGCATAGCGGCTGATATGGTAGACATCTAACAGGAAGGCCAAAAAAACAATAATAAAGCTTTGCGCCAATAAAAACAGGATTTTATCCTTCAAAAAGTTTGAAAACTTCATATCATATACCCCTGGCCGCGTTTGGTCTTTATAAAATCTGCTGCACCGATTTCTTCTAACTTTTTACGCAGACGGTTGACATTAACAGTCAGTGTATTATCATCGATGAATTCATCCGACTGCCAAAGCTCATCCATTAAATCATCCCGTGAAATAATGCTGTTTGCATTTTGCATTAAAACAGAGAGAATACGCAATTCATTTTTCGTGAGCTCAGCCTCTTTGTTTTCATAATATACAATACTTTTAGCCATTGACAATGTTAAGCCCTTATACTCTACTTCTGATGAATAATTCTTCTGATTGGTGCGTTTAAGTATGGCTCCGATCCTGGCAAGCAGGATCTGAATGTTATAGGGTTTAGTTATAAAATCATCTGCGCCCAGGTTCATGCTCATCAGTTCATCCATGTCATTGTTGCGGCTTGTTACAACCATAATTGGCACATCCGATCGTTTACGGATCTCCCGGCATACGTGATATCCATCATAATAAGGCAGATTGATATCAAGCAAAATCAAATCTGCGTCTGAATCCGTTGCTTCCGATATGATACTTTTAAAGTTATCACTTGTTTCACAAGAATAATTATAGCTTTCCAGCAGCGAAATCAATTCTGTTCTCAGAACGATATCGTCTTCTATAATAAACAGCTTCAAATTGAAATCACCTCCCAAATTTCTGTTAATGGGACTGAAATTATATCCATCACTTATAATAGTTTGGCCATATAATATTCGTCCACATACGTTCCATCCACAACCATGGAATTTTTCTTTATTCCTTCAACGACAAATCCATTTTTTTCGTAGAGGTGTCTCGCAGCATCATTGATACACATTACCGTTAATTCAAGCCTAGAAACCCCTTTCTCATCGGCCCACTTGTGCCAGCTGCTTAAAAAATGAAGTACCGATCCCCTGCCCCTGATAAGCTGCACGAATTCCCACTACGATATATGCAGAATGTTTTACTCTTCTTAAAATGCCTTTTTGCGCAGATATATATCCAACAATTTCATGGTTTGCTTCGGCAGCTAAAAACAGATTATTGCCTGTGGCAGCTTCCTTTATGGTGGATATTATTCTATCGATATTTTTTGTCCGTTCATTTGGCTCGTACATCATATATTTTGTCTCAGCATCAAGTGCGGACATCATATGCCAAAGTGATTCAGCGTCGTTTTCCTCAATAGGTCTAATGATGACACTCATAAAACCTTGTACCTCCTGCTAAGTTAACTGTGCATGGCTTTCCTTTCATCGGTTAAAGCTTGAAAAGAAATCAGCAAATAACTGATCCTGTTCCGGCTTATGGGTGACATAGCCGATAGCAATTTTATTGTTTGTCAGTTCTATCAATTTTTGCGCGCCTTCTTCACCAAATGCTCCGCATAATTCAACTGCCCCAACACCTTCACGTTCTAAGAAAACAAGCTTATCACAGGCTTCTTTAAAATTTCTGACGGTAAATACATAGCTGATTTGATTCTCTGTCTCAAAACAGGCCTGATGCAGCTCTGGGTCATAGTGACCCCCCATTAGTAAAAATGCAAATTTTTTCTTCATATTATTATCTCCTTTCCCAATGCCGGCGAACCAGCAGCAAGTGACAATAAAGCCTGAAAGATATCATACAGATATCTCCCAGGCCTTTATTATTCCGCACCTCAATTATAAAACTATGAGTTCTCTCATGGTCACAGACCGGTTAAAACTGCGGAACCCTAGAAAACCTTGTCTCTTACTTTATATAACAATATTCTTTTCAACTGGTTATCATTATATATTTTATGAGATCATTCGTCAATAATCTTTGCATAGCGTTTTAGCAAGCATGTTTATTTGTTATTTCGCTGCCACAGCTTCAAAAGTGATGACATCTTCTGATGTTGTTGGATATCTTCCCAGTTTATAATCTGAAGAAATCATGATATCTCTAAATCCGACGCTTTCAAGCAATAACCGAAATTCCTCCACGCCATACCACCGTAATGGAAAACGCTCTAATTCCGTCTGTACAAGAACGCCATCACGCCACTTTTCATACCGTCCGAGGGAAATCGTATATTGATTAATATAATCAACTTCTACAATTTTATTTTCTAATGTAATGATATCCCCATTCGGACACTCCCAAGTCCTTGTGGATACAATTCCTTTTGAAATATCACTTTGTAATAATATATCCACGATTAACCGGCCGCCGTCGGATAAATGCTTATGGAAGTTTTGTAATGCTTTTATGGAATCAGCTCTTTTGTATAATAAAAGAATGGTTCCCGTTGGTACTATAATAGCTTCATATTTTGTTTCCAATGAAAAAGACTCCATCTCTGCCTCAAAAAGATCAGGATTAAAGCCCCTCCTTTTGCAATTATCATGACAGATGTGCAGCATATCTTTTGAACTGTCAAATCCATCAACATGGAATCCTTTTTCTAAAAGCGGAATCAATGCACGACCGGTTCCTGTTGCCGGTTCAAGAATATGGCCTTTACATGACTTTAACCGATCCGCATAAAATTCTATATCTCCAAAAGAATGGCCCACAGGCTTATCCAAATCATACACTTCGGAAGACAATTTCCCATAATAGTTCAACATCCTTTATCACCTTTCCATCCTGATCATACTCATTCTGTCATCATGCCTTTTAACAGGTATATAGATATCCATAACCGTATCCTGCCTATGATGACATCGTTCATCGTAGAATTCAAAATCAAATTTACTTTCGTCGTAAACATAGCCGCTGTCCTGAAACCATTCTTCAAAAATATACTTCCATGTTCCTGCAATAACCTTTGCAAACTCTTTTTGTTCCTTTTCATTGGTTGTGTCCACAGGATTGGTTGTAAAAACGGCGTACTCGGCATCTGGAATTTCTGCTGTCAGCATATCTTCTCCGACATTTTTAAAATCATCCACAATCACACCCAAAAGATAAATTGCATTGCCATCTTTTGATAAAGGAACATACAATCCCACTTCCCCATGCTTTGCAGGATTCAGAATATTGTACATTTTACTTTCTAAATTTTCGCCATTATAATTGCTCCAGAAGGATGCAATATCCTTTGTATAGGCTGCTCCGGTAATATCGGTCTTAATACCATATCCGGCTACCTTAAATGCAGGTCTTTTTACAATAACAGGACATGCATTTTTTACATCAGCATACCCGGACATCCGCTCCACATACTGTGTGGGCGTATAGCCAAAGGCTTTACGGAAAGCTTTTGTGAAACCGCCGGATGTCTCAAATCCATAATCCACAGCAATGTCAATGACTTTCCTTCCCTTGAATAGCTCTGTAGATGCCAAAGACAAGCGGCGCTCCCGTATGTATTCCATGACCGATACACTCATGCATAGATTGAAAACCCTGCAAAAATGATAAAGAGAATACCCGGATTGATTTGCAATATCTTCTATTGTAATGTTTTCTCTTATATGATCTTCCATAAACTCAATACTTTTTTCTATATGTTCCCTGTAATTCAATGTATATCCCTCCTGACGTTTCTTATATGGTATTATAACATTCAATTTATAAGAAAGATGCTCCTGCCTTGCTAAACATTATTGAAGGAATTTCATTTTAATATAAATAAAGTGCATTTCCATGTCTGGAGAATGCACTTTATTCATATGATTCATATATGCTTATCTAACAAATGGATCTGTATTCCATACAAAAGCTCCATTGCTCTCAATGACCTTCTGGTACCAATAAAAACTATCCTTTTTCATTCGGTTCAAATCTTTCAGGCACTCATCATCCCGATTGACATATACAAGCCCATAACGCTTTTGATACCCGTTGCTGGTGCTAAGCACATCCACAAACGACCATGGAAGGAATCCCTCCACTTCCACGCCCAATTCTATTGCACGATGTATCGCTTTGAGATGCTTCTTCCAGTAATCGATCCGGTAGTCATCATGAATTCTTCCGTCCGCTTCCAGCATATCCCTGGCACCAATTCCGTTTTCTGTAATCATCATCGGGATCCGGTATCTTTCATAAATATCACGCAGCAGGTATTCCATTCCATCCGGATCAATGGTCCAATCCCAGTCATTGGTATCTGCATTGGGATTTTTGATGTATTCATAAAAATCAGGCATTACCTCATAGGCTCCCATAGCACCTTTTTGTCCTGTTAAGTTGCTTTTTGCCTCTATGAGCTGATTTTTCTCCTTATCAGGATATTTTACACATTTACTTGCATAATAGTTGACTCCAAGGAAATCAAGACAGCCCTCCCGTATGATCTCCATATCTCCTTCCTGAATCACTGGCGCCATCTGCTGCTCTTTCAAATAATTCAAAGCTCCAGGTGCATATTCTCCTCTGAAATAAATATCCAGGAAGAAATGATTCTTTAAATCCTCTGCATTTAACATGGCCAACATGTTTTTTGGAGAAGAATCCAGGCCATATACCGGGGAGTATCCGATTGCTGATCCAGCTCGCCCATCCTTTACATATTTATGAATCAGACTGCTTACCTTGGCCTGGGCTAAGTTCATGTGGTGATTGATTTGAAATTTTATCTGGGGATTATCATGGTACCTGGGCGGAATATAGTTTTTCTTTTTCCAGAATTCCACAATAATACTCTGTTCATTTATAATCAGCCAGTTTTTAATCCTGTCCCCATATCTCAAAATCAAAAATTCTCCGTAAGAAGCAAAATCCTCCACACTTTGCCTGCTGATCCAGCCATCATATTTTTCAACCAGAGCCATAGGCATATCATAATGATAAATTGTTGGGACCGGCGTGATCCCATTGCGCAGCAATTCATCGATCAAGTCATCATAAAATGCGATTCCCTTTGGGTTTACATCTCCTACCCCATCAGGAAAAATTCTGGACCAGGAAAAAGAAAAACGGTAGGCATTAAATCCGCACTCTTTCATTAACGCTATATCTTCTTTATACCGATGGTAATGGTCACTGGCAATACCGGCATCAGAAAAGCCTGTATTCTGGTTTAGCACGTCCATCTGGGACAGCTTCTTTCCATCCTCTGCAGCGGCTCCTTCCACCTGATATGCACTGGTGGCGGCTCCCCACAAAAAACCTTTCGGCATCTGTTTTGGTTTTTGATTCATTCCGACATCTCCTTATTTATGTACCGTTTTTTCTTCAATCTTGTTATAAAATTTTTCAAATAACACTATCATCTTTTCCGCTAGGTTCACTTCTGTCATAATTGTCATTAACGTATCCTGTGCATGGTTGAACAGCAGACTTGGCGGGATAGATTCTTCTCCTGAGATTTCTGCCTGAATCATTTCGGTCTGGGCATTATGCGCTTTTAATATATCCATCTTTGCCTTCTCCAGATATTCTTTTGCTTCCTCAAAATCAAAGGTCTCCACACAATCCAGGGCTTTGCCAGCCTTGTTCCTGGCATCTCCTGCTGCCATGACAATTCCCATTGCCACTTTTACTACCCTGTCCTCATCCTTAAATTGCGGTTTTTCCATAAATTAACTCCTCATATTTCTTTATTTACTTTACTGCCTCTTCCTCCATACACTGTTTTTCATACACCTTATAAAACGGGTACCAAATTACAAGATACAAAGCAAACAACGCAATATACAAAGGCACAGCCCGCCAGTCTTCCGTAATCATTACACTGGAAAACGGTGCTGGAATCTGACCCACCTGTATCATTTTTGATGGTATATTCAAAAAGCCAAAGTGCATGGTGAGCCATACAATTGCAGGGCCGATAATACTGTTAATCCAGATAGGAAGCATAAGCAGAGGATTAAAAACCACAGGCGCTCCAAACATCAATGGCTCGTTGATATTAAACACGGACGGACCAATACAAATCTTTCCCATTGTCCTAAGCTTTTTTGATTTCGACTTAAGCATCAGTACATTAAGGGGTAGAGTTCCTCCCCTGCCGCCCATGGTAATCAATGCCGCTGTAAAAACAGCTTCACTGGTAGCGATATTCAACGGTGCTCCCCCATTTGCAACTGCTGCTATATTTTCTGCAATGGCGGCCATAAAAATCGGAGTCGTCACCGCATTGAATACCCAGCTGGAAATTCCCATAGAGTAAAAGATAACAGGAACAAAACAGATCATAATAAATCCGGGAAGAGTCTGAGCCCCTTTCTGCAATGGCATAAAAAGATTTACAATTAGCTGGTAGAAATCAAGTCCCAGAACATTCCCCAGAATCATGGCAATTCCCAATGTAATGGTAATGGGGATGATATTGTTAATCCATTCACTGACAAAATCAGGAAGTGCCATATTATTTTCCAACACGTGGAGCTTTGCATAAAAATGAAACACAACCGCCACATAAATTCCCACTACTAATGCAAACATGATGCCTGCGGCTCCGATTCTGCCATTAGCGATCTGAAAAACACCATCAACTACCTGCGGTTTACAGAGCAATAAATAAGCTGCTATTGCTGTCAGGGAAGCGTTGATCTGATATTGCCCATGAACCAGCTTAATCATAGCCTCATGCGTTACGATAAACACCACGAATACAGCTAAAAGTCCAAAAGTAAAGTTAGCTATTACACTTAAATCTGGTAAAAAGGCCAGATAAGACCGGAATACATTATAGAAAAAGATCAGGGAGCCTGTTAAAATAAAGGGTAGTACCTTTTTCATGGTACTGGCTACTGCATCAATCCATGGATTGGCAAATACTTTCCTGGCTTTTGGAGCAAAAACATCGGATAACCAAATCATCAACCCATTCATACCAACGTCCCTCCTTTTTCACTTTCAGCCAGAATCGCCAGATTCACCAGTTCTTCTCCATCTAAAGTGGAATAAATAACGGAAGGAATCAATTTCACTTTTATTCCAAGGGGCTCATATTCCTCTTTCAATTTGGCCAGCGCTCCTTCATAATGAGGACCAACTAACAGAACATCCATCTTATTCGCATATTCGCTGACTACGCTTTCACTTCTGGCATCAATTGACATATCCAGCTTTCTCTTTTTTGCGGCCTGCCTGGCTTTCTGAGCCAAAAATCCGCTGGAAAAGCCTGCACCACAACACAATAACACTCTCAATGTACCCATAATATCTCCTCCGTAATTTTACACATCAGTCTTATTAACACTTCTCCACATCTTCAATAATCCTCATCAAGGTTTCATAACGTTTGTCCTTAATTAAGTGTTTCATACAGTCTTCATCCATCATAATCTGGGGTGCCGTTCTGTAAAAAGTTTCCAGATTTTCTTTTCGGGTCGAAATAGACAGCAAAAATACTACCTGCACATCACAAAGGTACCATCGTATGGGCTTATTCAAAATTGCCACACATACAAAGGTTTCATCAGTCAAGGGCTTATAAGGATGAGGAATTGCAATTTGTCCGCAAAAATCCGTCTGCATGATCTTCTCTCTGTATAAGACACTTTCTTCAAATTCTTCCGGTGTCTTTCTCACCATTCCAATGCGCTGACAAAGCGTGTGAATCACATCTTCACGGTTCTCCCCTTTTACATCCGTAAAAAACAAATCCTCAGAAAAATACCGCTTTATTGTATCTGGATGATTATCTTCTAAAATCCACTTTACCTGGTTAATATTATGTCTGTCAAAAAAATACTGCACCTGGTAAATTGGAACCGGAACAGGGAATGCTATGGGTACTGTAGAAAACACATAATCCACATCATTAAAATCCTTGCCCGGCAGAGAACCAATATCACAGATTTCCACCTTATTTAAATATCCTTCGAACAATTCTTTGAACCGGTATTTAAACAGCCTGGCGCTGCCCTCTCCTGATGCACAAACCAGCAGAATATTTCGCTTTTTCTTTTTCTTATTCCGCTCCATGGAAAGAGCAAAGCATAATGCCAGATAGCCAATTTCATCCTCGGATACCATAACATGAAAATATTCAGAAAGTACGGTAGCTGCCTGCGCCGCTACTGCATATGGGAAGCTGTATACCTCTTTAATTTCTTTTAACATAGGATTTTCAAGTTTTAAATGATACTGCAGCCTTATGCGCAGGGATATCATATGTTGTCTCAGTGATGTGCTTAAGTCAAAATCTGATTTAAAATCCAGTTGAAATACCTGATAAACATTTTCCAACATCTCATTGACCAGCTGATTTATCTCCATATCAATGACTACATTCCCATTTTCACTGGTTAGCAGCTTCTTTTTCCCCGACAAATGAATGGCAAGATACTTGATTTCCGGTACAGGAAAACATATTCCCAGAGCATGCTCCAAACCCAGACTGCACATTTGCGCCACCTTAATATCGCTCTCCTGCAGCCACTCCTTGCTGTCAACCTCTTCCATGGTGATTCCACTCCCCATCTTCCATCGGTAAAGAGCAATCTGAATTTGAAGAATAATGTTGGAAATATCCGTCTCGTAAATGGTGTATCCCCTCTCGCGGATATTGTCTAATATCTGTTTTCTGATTATTTCAGATTCTTCAAAAGTTTCATAAATTTTCCGAAACCACACATCATTAAATTCATAAAAAATAGCACTCAGGCATAAACGGAAAGCAAACTCAGTTCCTTTCATTTTCAGCCCATAATAAGGCTTTCGTTCTAACGAGATATG
>DEYX01000322.1 GCA_002365025.1 Hungatella sp. UBA3147
GGAAAAATTGATGGAAACGTCATTCAGTGCTTTTACGCCAGGGAAGGATTTACTAATGTGTTCTAAAGCAACGAAAGCCTGTTCTTTCATTGCATCTCACTCCTTCCGTTGTAGGTTTTATTATTTTAAGTTGCTTGCATCAACCACTCTCGGCGGAATCGGAATTAATTTTTCAACAGACTCACCTGCCAGATGCTTCTTAATGCATTCCAATGTTGTAATTCCAATGGCTGACGGATCCTGAGCAATATCAGCAATCCAGTTTCCGCCGCTTAAAATTGCTTCAATACCTTCCGGGTTTCCGTCAAAGCCAATCACTTTTACATTACTTCCCACCGCATCAATGGAGGACATGGCACCTACGGCCGCAGGATCGCCGACGCAAAATACCACATCAAGGTTTTCATGCTTTAACAGCATATTCTGCATAACCTCTGCCGCTTTTCCCTGGTCTCCTGAATAGTTCTGTACATCCACAACCGATACATCGGGAGCATTTTTACTAAGCCATTCTGTGAACCCTTTTTCACGCTGTACGCAGCCTTCAATCTCTGCATATGTAATAACTGCCGCCTGGCCGGCTTTTTGTTTCAGGATATGTTCCACCGTATATTCTGCAGCCAATTCTCCGCCTCTGTAATTATCGGTTGAAATATGGCTGATTACCTCTCCATCCGACGCAACATCCATGGTAAATACCGGTATACCGGCTGCATCAGCCAGTTCCACCATGGATTTACTTCCGGCGGAGTTGGTTGGGCAAATGACGATGGCATCTACTTTTTGTGTAATGAAATCCTGTACCTGATTCAGCTGTTTGTTGCCGTCTCCGGCCGCATCCTGGATGATCAGCTGATATCCCATTTCTTTTGCCTTTTCATTCATTGCTGCCTCTATGTTATTATAGAAAACATGGGCATTGTTTAACAGGCTGACACCCACTGTGATGCTTTTGTCATTGGTTTCCTTAGGCTTTGAAGCCTCCTCACTTCCCGCATTTGTTGCCACTGCAGGTTCCTGTGCGGCTTTCTGGCATCCCGCCAGACTCAAAACTACTGCTCCTGCAACTAAAAATCTCTTTAATGCTTTCTTCATGTTGCGTAACCTCCCATAATTTTTATTTATATCAAGTTATTTGATACCCAATCCGACATAGCCTGGAAAATCAGCCATACGGATGTAGCACCCGCATCCTGCAGTCCAATCGCCTTGTCCCCGTAATATTTAGCCCTTCCAAATCTGGCTTTTATCTCTTTTGTATATTCAACACCTTTTTTTGCCGCTGCTGCAGCCATGGAGAATCCCTCATGGATGGTCAGCCCCTGGGAAGCGGCGTCTTCTAACGCAGCAACAGCTGGCTCCAATGCATCCACCATAGTCTTATCTCCGACCCTGGCTTTCCCTCTCTGCATAATGGCATCCAGGGAAACCCGGAAGCTTTCTGCAAAATCCAAAAGCCCGAAACAACAGGACGGCTTTCGACGGATAACACCGCTGATAAACATGGTACCAAACAAAACACCTGATGCTCCGCCCATGGTATCAAGCAGGATCCGCCCCAATTCCTGGAATACGGATTCCACGGATTCTGCTTCCAGGGAAGGAAGCTGTTCCAGAACCGCTTTAAATCCCAGTTCCATTCCCGTGCCATGATCTCCATCTCCTATTTTCATATCAATTTCTGTAAGATACGGCTCATTTATCACAATCCGGTCGGCAGCACACAGAAAAAGCTGCTTAACCTGATCTACATTTAGTTGATCCACATTCATCTGCTGCCTCCTTGAAACCGGAATAATGGGGATTTACAGGGTTTTTGATATAATTCTTTCAACTCATCATCAAGGATCAGGATTGATACGGAAAAGCCACCGGTTCCCTGAGGGGAAAAAAGGGTATCAATAAATGAATGAACATTGACAATTCCGTTTGCCTCTGCAACTTCACTCACTTTCCGGCTTACGATACAAAGTTCCAGCATACTGGTAAACCCGCAACCATTCACCATAAATGCAGCTTCACAGCCTGACGGGACCTCATTTAACAACTGTTCCATGAGCGCTTCTGTTATCGCATCTGCTGACGAGAGCTCTTCCCGTTTCGTTCCGGGCTCTCCATTAAATCCCATTCCAAACTCCACAAAGCCATCCGGAAGCTCACACATCGCCTCTCCTGACCCGGGCATATATCCCGGTGAGGTGGTTACACCAAAGGTTATGGTGTTTTTGCCTGCTTTCTCAACCACCCGTTTCATATCTTCCAGACCATAGCCTTCTTTTGATGCTGCCCCTGCAATTTTAACCACAAAGGAAATTCCTGCTATCCCCCTGCGCTCCTCCTTTTTTTCCAGGGGAGCCGATGAAATATCATCGGATACATAAATGCAATGGGACTTAATTCCTTCCAATTCAGCAAGCTCGCGCACCAGTTCAAAATTCAGTACATCTCCGGCATGATTTGCCGCGATAAAAATGACCCCCTTATCATGAGGCACTGACCTTGTCACTTCCAATACGGTACGGGAAGGCGGCGCCGTATAAACATTTCCCAGGGCAGCTCCGTCAGCCAGGCCCTCCCCCACAAATCCCAGAACCCACGGTTCATTCCCAGATCCTCCG
>DEYX01000032.1 GCA_002365025.1 Hungatella sp. UBA3147
AGATGAAGCAACCGTAGGGGTGTCGGATCCCACCCAGGAGAACCATGGTACCATTGAGATTTCACTCCCATATATAGGCGGAGACATAAACGAATCCGATGCCAATGTAGAGGTGCTTCAGAAAACTCCGTTTATCAAGCTGGCTGTAAGGACAGCAGGAATGGCAGGCCGGACCAGCAAGATCACTTTAAAGGTTAAAGAACCTAAGACATGTGAAATCATCGTTCTTTCCGGAGAGTTTGACCGGATCAAGGCAGATCCCGGAACAAAGTTCACGGATCTGCAGCTTCCTAAGACAGTGGAAGCCTATGACAACACCGGAGGCACCCACACACTGGATATCTTATGGGAGAGAGGGGATTATCAGAAAGACGTATTCGGGACCTATGATTTAACCGGGCAGCTGATATTGCCTGAGGGGCTCTGCAATACGGCAGGATTTTTCCCACGGATCCAGGTAGAAGTCGGCGACGAATCCACACCGGTCATGGACAATGTTTACGTACAGGGCGGATCGGACAGCAATAAAAATTTCAGCGGTTCTTCTTACCTGATTGTTAAAAATGATGTGGGAGCACAGAATTATACAAGAAAATCCCTTATGAAGTTCCGCTTAGAACAGGTGCCGGAATCCGCCCAGGCAGTTTATCTGACCTTTGAGCTGTCCGGTACGCCAAGTGCGGATTTTACCAGCGCAGATATTTATCAGGTGGAGAGCGAGTGGGAGGGGGCAACGGTAACCTTCAACAGTTTCCCGACCCGTATGGACACAAATCCGGCAGCTTTCTTTACAAAAGCCATGACATCCAATAGCCTGATCCAGAAGCTTGATGTAACGGAAGCTGTTAACAGGGCTAAAAAGAATGGAGACACTGAGATCTCCTTTGAGATCAGCATACCAACGGCAGCAAAAAATAATTACCTGGACATTCACTCCTCCAGAACTGCCAAAGAAGGAGCCGTAAAGCCGTCGCTGGTGTGGAAATCCGATTATGTACCGGAAAAGGTGATAAAAAAGAATTTAAGCTTTATTGTCGATATGGCTTCCAATGTCAATGCAGAGGATTACGGCAATGTGGATGAGGCAGATCTGACACAGCTGCTTGAAGAAGCAAAACGTGTTCTCCAGGATCCGGATGCAGAAATGGAAGAAATTCATGAAATGGAGAGACGTTTGACTCAGGAACTGGTAAAATATAGAAGAAAGCTGTAAGGAGTGGGGGGAAACAATGAAAAAGAAAGCGCGCAGATGGAACTTGATAATGGGAACGGTTGTATTCATAGCTTTATTCATGGCAGGAATCTGGTGGTTAAAAGGCCCTTCCCATGAAGTGCTGAAAGTTGGAAGTTACACCATTACTCAGGACCATCTGGCGCTTTATGAAAATGACTGCCGGGCCGAAGTTACGTCCTATTTTTACAATAAATATCAGTTAGACCCAAATGAAAATGGATTTTGGGAGACTAAAATCCAGGGCGAGGTCCCCGGGGAGGTATTAAAACAAAAGGCAATGGAACGCCTTTACCGGGACACGGTGGAACGGTTAAAGGCTTCCCGATATGGGATCTCAGAAAAGAATCATTAATTTTGCGGAAAATATCATTCATGAAATGGTAAAAGGTTTTTTTGACAGATGCTGCCTTCTGAAAAAGGAGCAAAAAGGTTTTATCCTTGTTCTTTCTCTGGAGGGAGTGGATGATTATAAAGAGTCAGTGGAAGCAATGAGCATCGAATTCCGTAAGGTGATCAGAGATTATTTTGATATTCCTGTGTCCTTTGCGGTCAGCCGGCCGGTGAGGGAAGCGGAAGGAGTACAGGATCTTCTTTACCAGACTATGAGCGCTATGAAAGAAACGTATGATAACAATTCCAGTACAATTGTATATTATTTAGATAATTGTAAAGAAAACTTCTATCACAGCAGCAGCTTCAATATAAATTTTTTAAAGAAGGAATTAACAGGCATTATCCGTCAAAATGACCGGGACGGCTTTTCCGATATCATGAACCAGATCATTCAGCTGTTTGCCCGGTGTAAGCCATCCCGATCTCAGGCGGTTAATGCATGCAGTAAACTTTATTACTATATTACATTCCTTTTGGAAGAGAGAGAGGACCAGAGCTTTCCCTATATTTCAGATGTGGCAGGACAGTTAAACCATCTGTCTGACTTAAATACTGTGATCGACTGGCTGGAGGGGTTCCGGGACCAGGTGGCAGAAGTATTGGAGACCTATAAAGAAAGCAGGAAGGACAAGTATATTGAGCTGGTTCAGGAATATATCCGGGAGCATTACCGGGAAAAGATAACCTTAAATCAGATGTCCGCTCTGTTAAATATCAGCCAGGGACATTTAAGCAGCATTTTTAAAAAACAGACTGGGAAAAATTTTTCAGATTATGTCTCAGAGGTTAAAATTGAAAAGGCAAAGGAGCTGATAGGAACGTATCAATATATGATGTATGAAATATCAGATATGCTTGGTTTTGATACGCAATACTATTTCAGTACCGTATTTAAAAAGATCACGGGCCGTACTCCAAAGGAATATGAGAGTATAACAATAAAAGAGAACTACTCCTGAAAGAATGATGCAGCGGGATGTGTCGGGAATGGTATAATGCAGCGCACTGTGAAGAATTGAAAGGGAAAGGCGATCGCCTTTCCCTTAATCTGATTCTGAATTCGTCTTAATGCATGATGACTGCACGAAACAGCATAACACATTCGTTAGGAGAAGTTATAAACTGCATTGAACCGGTCTTTTCTGTAAGGATCATAAAAACCGTCGCTGATATCCCAGTCGTGAAATTCTTCCTTGGAAAACAGCAGGTGTTCCTCCCGGTGAGAACGCATGGGGATCTCTCCGATCAGAACTCCCTTTTTGGCAACCCGCAGCAGCTCTTTCGTTGCCTTTTCAGCATATTCCTTATTATCAAAATAAAGGTATACGCCGTAGCAGATCACCTTATCAAAGGATTTATCCTTAAACGGTAAGTCTGCGGCTTCTCCGGTCAGGACTGAATTCTGCAAAAACTCGATGTGTTTTTGTACTAGAGTAGGGGAATAGTCAATGCCTACGTAATCACAGTCCAGATACTGAGCCAGGGCACCTGCACCGCACCCCACTTCAAGGACTCTGTCATTTTTATGTATATCCAGGCGCTTGATGACCTGGCTGGCCACTTCTTCCATATCAACCTTGGTGGCTTCATATCCATCGTATGCCAGTAAGTCTGTAACGGAGCTATCTGCCCGGCCTTTCCGTGTCCAGATCTGTTTCCAGGTTTCCTTTGATTCATTTTGCGTATTCATAATAATTACCTCCTTTAATTAGCGTAATATGTGTTTCAGCGCATCCGCCAGACGTTCGTTGTCTGCCTCTGTTCTGACTGCAATGCGGATTATCTCTCTGCCTTCCATTCCGGGTTTATGGGACAGATCCTTTACCAGAATGTTATAGCGGTTTAACAACAACTCCGCAATCTGTGTTGCCAAACAGCCATCGGTGATTTCACACATGATGAAGTTGGCCTGTGAAGGGTAAAGCTTCAACTGTCTGATGGAATGAAGGGACTGGTATAATTTTTCTCTGGTCCCTTTAAAACGATCCAGGGCCTCCTGATAGTCTGATTGATACTTTTCAAAAATCTGAAGAAAATACTCAGCCAGAGAGTTGATGTTCCAAATGGGCAGTTCTTTCCGGACAAGGCTGATAATTTCAGGATCGCTGCAGGTGAGGAGCCCCAGCCTCAGCCCTGGCACCCCGTAGGATTTTGATATACTTTTAATAAGAACCAGGTTCGTATACTCATCTAATATTTCCTGACACATAAGCGAAGGCGATTCCTCTGCAAAGGAGAAGTCAATAAAGGATTCATCCAGAATGAATGTGATGCCCCTGGCCTTACAGTATCTGGCAAGAGAGAGAACCTCTTTCTTTGGAATGTAATTTCCCGTGGGATTATCCGGGTTGACTAAAACCAGAGCATCCAGCTCCTTATCGCTGTAAAAGTCCATGATCTCCTGGGCGGTATAAGTATAATCCGGAGCTGTTACGGAAAAATAAACGGCATTTTGGGAACAGGCCCCATACTCTTCAAAGGAAGGGCGCAGGACTCCGACGGCATTTTTAAAGCTGCGGAGCAAAGGCTTTATTAATTCTGCGGCCCCGTTTCCGGTGAGAACCTGGTTTCTGTCCAGGCCCAGTGATTTTGCAGCCAGCAGGTTATTGACATCAAGGCCGGAGGGATAGCTGGTGGTAAGGGCTTCAAAGCTGGCCTTGATTTCTCCCATGAAACGGCTGTTTGGAAAATAGGGATTAACCAGGTAACAGAAGTCCAGAAGGCCGGGGTACCGCCAGTAGCCGCCAAATCGCTTTGATAGCCGGGACAATCTGCTTTGAGAATCCGTAAAAATGGATTCCGCAATATCTAAATCCTGTTCATCGTCGATTTCATACCAGAAGCCGTTTTCCAGTCTGGTGGCTTTTAAATCGTGGTCATCCAAAAGTGATATGACCTTTAATACCTGTTCATAATACTCATTATTTCCTAAAGCCTTGCTATACGCTTCCAGGAAGGGAACGTAGTGGGTGGTGGAAAAATTGCGGCTGAACTTATAGATGTTGACAGTCTTATAGTAGGAATGAATATCCTCGAAACGGAAATCCTTTCGTGTGAGGAACTTCATAATATTGTCCTGTTCATCAAGCAGAACCACTGTCCCATCCATCCAGCTTTCAAAATGGGCCACAAGTGCCAGATTGGGATAGGGATCGTTTATGATCTGGTTCAGCACTTCCTGTTCAAAAATCAGGTCAGATTCCAGCAAAATGGTATCATCTTTAAGAAGCTGGTCTTTAGCAAGGTAAAGGGAGTAAATGTTGTTTGTTGTTTTGTAAACCGGATTGTCTATGTAGGTGACCGGAGTGGAGAGGGGGAGAGAGGATACAAAGGATTGCAGCTCTTCGCCCTTATGTCCGGTAACAATGATGATCCGGTCCAAATGGCAATGATCCAACTGTTTCATCATGCGTTCGATCATAGGAATGCCATTTACGGTGACCATGCATTTTGGCTGGTTCTCTGTTAGCTTTTTTAAACGCCGTCCCATTCCGGCGGCCAGAATAATTGCCTGCATCGCATACTCCTTTGTTCAAAAATATAATATTTAATAAATTATTGAACATAATACCAGAATAATGATAATCTGTCAATAGATGTGAAATAAAAATATATTCCCCAAAAATATTATGGTGGACCTTACGGTTGATATTCGGCGTTTCATGATTTATCATTGTAGTATCCGTTTCAATTAAGAGGAAAGAAGAAAGGGTGGAATGACCATGAACCAAAAGGAAAGAATGCTGGCTGGCCTGCCTTACAAGGCCTGGCTGGATGGGCTCCGTGAGGAGCGAATGGAGAACAAGCTTAAGATATACCAGTATAATCAGCTGTGCCCGGATGACGAAGAAAAAATGGAAGAGCTGATCCGGAGTATTCTTGGAAAGGCAGGAAAGGATGTTCATATTGAGGCGCCGTTTCACTGTGATTACGGGACCAATATTGAGGTTGGAGATTATTTTTATGCAAATTATAACTGTACGATCCTCGATGTAGGAAAAGTGATAATCGGGGACAATGTAATGTTTGCGCCCAATGTTTCTATCTATACTGCCGGTCATCCCATACATCCGGATTCCAGAAATTCAGGATATGAGTACGGCATTCCTGTCACCATAGGGAACAATGTGTGGATCGGAGGCAACGTTATCATTAATCCAGGCGTTACCATAGGAAACGATGTGGTGATCGGAGCCGGAAGCGTTGTGACAAAAGATATCCCGGATCGTGTGGTGGCTCTGGGGAATCCCTGCCGAGTAGTCCGGCAGATTGTAGAGGATGACAGAAAATACTATTATAAAAATAAAGAATTTGATGTGCAGGATTATCGTTGATTCCGGTTTTAGCCTTGACGTTCAAATTTGGACAGGATTTTCGGTTAGAATATAATAATATTTTTCCAAAAGCGTATACTAACTATGGATCAAACAAACAGAACGTGATTAAATGAACCAGAGAAGAAAATTCATGAAAGGAGACGGTGCGGATGAATGAGATTTGTAAGTGTGCCGATGCATTTGTGCAAAAGTGCAGCATAAAAGATTTTGCACTATTAAAGATATGCCTGTGTGCAGTGGGGATCATGGTTGGATTATCGATCCCGGAAAAAAAGAGAAAATGGCCTCTTATGGCCGCAGGTTTTGTTTTCATTTTCAGTTATATATTGATTATGGCGAAATTTGTGAAGATTTGTATGGAAGAACGTTAAAACGATTCCGAATGATTAATGCCAAATGTGGCACTATTTCTTGGTAGGGCCGGCTGTATCAGCATTTTGGGAGAGACAAATCGCTGATATGGCCGTTTTTATTATGGAAAAAAATAAAATCCGAGTATGTTGTTATAACAACGGACATAACTTTATTCCAGTGGTATCCTTTAAAAAGAAAGCAGGAGCACTGAAAAAAGGTGCTGTGCATAGAAAATATACATTAGGAGGTAATGGAATATGAGCATGTTTTGCTATCAGTGTCAGGAGACAGCAAAGAACACAGGCTGTACCATCAAAGGTGTCTGTGGCAAGAATGAGGAGGTTGCAAAGCTTCAGGACCTGCTTGTTTACGCAGTAAAAGGAATTTCAGAAATTGTTGTAAAGACAAAAACCAATGCGGCAGAGCTACATACAATCAACCACGAGGTGCTTACAAGCCTCTTTATTACGATCACAAACGCAAACTTTGATGCGGATGCAATTGAAAAGCAGATCGTAAAGGTTCTCGGATTAAGAGATCAGCTTGCAAGGGATACAGGATACAACGGTATTCAGGATGCAGCAGTATTTACTGTGGACTCCAGAGAATCCATGCTTTCCAAGGCTTCTTTGGTAGGAGTTCTTGCTACGGAAAATGAAGATATCCGTTCCTTAAGAGAGCTGATCATCTACGGAATCAAGGGTCTGGCTGCTTACACAGAGCATGCATTTAACATCGGAAATGAAGATGTGTCCATTTATTCCTTCATATACGAGGGAATGGCTGCAACTCTTGACGACAGCCTTACAGCCAATGATCTGGTTGCCCTTACCTTAAAGACCGGTGAATACGGAGTAAAAGGAATGGCTCTTCTTGATGAGGCTAATACATCACGCTATGGAAATCCGGAAATCACTTCCGTTAATATCGGTGTCAGAAAGAATCCGGCCATTCTTATCTCCGGCCATGATCTGACAGATATGGAACAGCTTTTAGAGCAGACAAAGGGAACAGGAGTGGATGTTTACACCCATGGAGAAATGCTTCCTGCCCACTACTATCCGGCATTTAAGAAATATGAAAACTTTGTAGGTAACTACGGAAACTCCTGGTGGATGCAGGTTGGCGAGTTTGAGTCTTTCCACGGACCGATTCTCTTTACCACAAACTGTATTGTTCCTCCAAAGACTCCTGAAGTTGCAGGCAGAATCTTTACAACAGGCGCTGCAGGCTTCCCGGGATGTCCAAACATTCCTGCGGATGAAAACGGAAAGAAGGATTTTTCGCCTATCATAGAGATGGCAAAAAAGCTTCCTTCTCCTGATGAAATTGAAACAGGCAGTATTGTAGGCGGATTTGCTCATAATCAGGTACTGGCACTTGCAGATAAGGTGGTTGATGCTGTAAAGTCCGGAGCCATTAAAAAGTTCTTTGTTATGGCAGGCTGCGACGGCAGAATGAAATCCAGAGAGTACTACACAGAATTTGCAAAGCAGCTTCCAAGCGATACCATCATTCTTACGGCTGGCTGTGCAAAATACAGATACAATAAGTTAGAACTGGGCGACATCGGCGGAATTCCAAGAGTTCTGGATGCAGGACAGTGTAACGACTCCTATTCTCTGGCAGTAATTGCGCTGAAATTAAAGGAAGTCTTTGGTCTTGATGATGTCAATGAGCTTCCAATCGCTTACAACATCGCCTGGTATGAGCAGAAGGCTGTCATCGTACTCCTTGCACTGCTTTACTTGGGAGTGAAGAATATTCACTTAGGGCCGACATTACCTGGTTTCTTATCTCCAAACGTTGCCAAGGTTCTTGTCGAAACTTTTGGAATTGCAGGAATTGGTACTGTAGAAGATGACATCGAATTCTTCATGAACGCATAATAACCGGATACAGGCATAATAAAAAGAGAGGCTGCATAACGAACGGAAGTTGGTTATGCAGCTTCCCTGTTTTATTTCTCATAGGGAAAATAATGTTCTGCTTTCGATTGAAATTCTTTCAATTCTTTGATTTTCCTATTATCATCAAAGTCAATCATTGAAACTCCGTCAAATCCATCGATTATATTGTTATAATTGCATTTAAAATACCATTCCGCAACAATTGTATTTCCTTCTGAAACAAACCGCTTAATCGCCCACTCTAAAACAGTTCCCGCTTTATTCCAATCAGCAAACCACTTTAAAACCTGTTCGATTCCATGATATTCCGGACCATAACATTCGCTGTATATAATGTCGTCTGATAAGACTGTCCTTAGTACGTCCGCATCATTTTCGATCCATGCCTGAAAATAACGTTCAACTAATTTTCTCTTCCACATTTTTCACTCCTGTATTTCATTCATAGTCACATTTATCTGATGCCT
This sequence comes from Hungatella sp. UBA3147, assembly GCA_002365025.1. GTDB lineage: Bacteria > Bacillota > Clostridia > Lachnospirales > Lachnospiraceae > Lacrimispora. Next base: position 8,696 of record DEYX01000032.1, read on the forward strand.
TAGGTTTGATTAAAATAACTGTCTGTCCACCAATTCGGGCATAAATCGCCAAGTTTTACCGTTTCCAAAGTATCATAATCCATAAGTACATCAATATTTTTACTATCCTTATCCAGCTGCATCATAAATTCCCTGCAGGCTCCGCAAGGGGGGCCGGCTTTTCCGTCAGGCATAATTGCCAGTACTTTCCTGATTTTGCTTTCCCCATGGGTTATCATATTTAAATAGCATTGCGTTCCGCACACATTCCAAGCGAAGAACTTGTATCAATGCAAACTCCGACAAAAATATGGTTATTTGCTGTTAATATAGCTGCAGCAACTCCGCCTGCTTCAATAAACGGCGAGATTGTTCTTGAATTTTGAACCTGCTTGGCCTTGCGATACATCTCACTCCATATGCTCATCAATTTTTCTCCTTTACCAAATATATTCAATACCTGTCAACGTCTCCTGTTATCAAAAAATGTATCATATTTTTTCTCATACTTCCATACATTTATAAATACTTTACTGAAAAATGGAAAATGTTGTAATCACAACATACAGGAAACCATGAAAGTGGTATTCTGAAAAAAATAAAACATATCTTTGGAAAATGGATAATTTTTAAAGAAATTACCAACAATAAAGATATCTTTGGGAAAGGAGTTGTTGATATGAAAGCAACGGTAGATAGAGAGGGGTGTATTGAATGCGGGCTGTGTGCATCGATTTGTCCCGAGGTGTTCCGAATGGGGGATGACGGACCCGCTGAAGCATATGTTGATGAAGTGCCGGAGTCTGCGGAGCAAACGGCAGTTGAAGCACAAGAGGGCTGTCCTGTTTCAGTAATAACAGTAGAATAATAGGGAAGAGCGCCTCCTTCTGAGGGAAATGATCCAATCAGACGGGGGCGTTTTTTATATAGTGGGAAGTGGATTCAGGCCGTGGAAGAAGGAGGAATACTATGAGTGAATATATTAACAATCGTGAAATGAGGCAAAAAGCGATTAAAGAGATCATTAAAAAGCTTCATGAAGGAAAATCAGTGGAAGAGGTAAAGCAGCTGTTTGAGGAGGCTTTTCAAGGTGTGTCTGCCTCTGAAATTTCTGCGGCTGAGGCTGCTCTGATTGCAGATGGTCTGCCGGTGGAGGAGGTACAGAAGCTTTGTGATGTACACGCTTTGGTTTTTAAAGGCTCTATTGAAGAAATCCATCAGCCGGATGATCCAACCTTAATTCCTGGACACCCGTTAAATGTGCTGGTCAGAGAAAATAATAAAATTACTCATATTATTGAAAACGGAATACGCCCGTATCTGGTTCTGACAAAAGAGAATGTTAAGGAAGAATTTTCAAAGCTTAAGGAAGGCGTAAATCAATTAAAAGACTTATCCGTTCATTATGGGAAGAAGGAAAATCTGCTGTTTCCATACATGGAGAAATACGGAATCACGGCACCTCCAAAGGTCATGTGGGGAGTGGATGATGAGATTAGGAATCAAGTGAAAGAAACAGTGGATTTGCTTGATCAAAAGGGAAAAATCAATGAATCCCTGATACAGAAGATTGAAAAATTACTGGATAAGATTACGGAAATGATTTTTAAAGAAGAAAATATCATGGTTCCCATGCTTTTAGAACAGCTGACTCAGGAAGAGTGGAAAACAATAGCTGATGAAAGCGGAGAAATAGGTTTTATGATCGACCATGTTCCGCAATGGAATCCGGCCGCAGCCGACAGGGAAAAGGATAAGACGGAGATAAAGGAAGCGGGAGAAGCAGATCTTATAAAGCTTCCTTCCGGGGAATTTAAGTTAGAAGAGCTGACTTCCATGTTAAATACGCTTCCCTTTGACATTACCTTTGTAAATAAGGATGATGTGGTAAAGTATTTTTCAGAAGGAAAGGAGCGGGCTTTCCCGAGAACAAAAGCCATTATCGGAAGAAATGTTTCCAACTGCCATCCGCCGGCCAGTGTTCATATTGTTGAAAAGATTGTTGAGGATTTCAAAACCGGAAAGAAAGACCAGGAAGACTTCTGGATCAAAATGGCTGGAAAATATATTCTGATCCGCTATTATGCGGTGAGAAGTTATGAAGGAGAATATCTTGGTGTTCTGGAAGTAACCCAGGACATAAAAACAATACAGGAGATTACCGGTGAAAAGCGGTTGATTACTGAATAGAAGTTCCATATATATAGCCGTCCGGCCAGAGTTTTTTTATGCTCTGGCCGGTTTTTTGAGTCCTTCTATTGACTTGTGATAGAAAAATTTTATTATAATAATCAGAATATAAATGAAAAAGATCGTATGAATTATGGGTAATTTAATTAATTAACACAATAAAATAATTAAAAAAACGCAGTATATTTGGTACTGCGGTTACAAAATTATGTACATTTCGACAATATTCATTATACAACAGAAAAATATTATTTGTCAATTATCAATTAAATTTATAATTGAGGCAATAAAGAAGAATTTTTGTTTGAATTATTGTGCCGGATCGAGAATATTTTTGGGGAAAATTGTATATAAGCCGTCAATAACATCGTCATATGGCGGATCTGTGTTTTTTTCTTTTCCATGTGATGATAACAAAGCGTACTGTGCCGGCGCTTTACTGTGTAAAAAATGTAACTATACTGTAGGATACTTTACCACAATAAATTCTGCGGGCTGAAAATAAAAGCCGTCATGACTCAAGAGCCATGGTAATTTATACGGGAGATGCCCAAAAGCTTGATGAACTGAAGCAAAGCTTTGACAGTGGGTCGGAAAAGTTTTTAACCAGCATAGAGGCTTACCGCAAGACTATAACCAATACGGAATCCTTTACCCTTTTAGATGAGTCTGTTTCGCTGTTTAATGAATCCTTTAAACCAGCCGTAGAGAAGTGTATGGATGAGGCAAAGGCAGGGAATGAGACTGCCGCATGGGAGGCACTTCTTCTGGAAACTAATAATATTCAAAAGATGTTTGATAATTTCAACAAATTAATCGACAACCGGATGGATGAAGCTGGAAGGACCAATGATTCCAATCATGATACTGCATTGTGGCTGACCGCTGTTCTGGTTCTTTTTGTTGTATTTGGAGCCGGTACAGCAGTATTTTTAGGGGCAAGAATCTCAAAAATGATCAGTCAGCCAATTGAGCAGGTTGTGGATGCCGCCAACCGGATCGCATTAGGGCATGTGGATGTGGCGCTTGGCAGTGTTGATTCAAAGGATGAAACCGGCCAGCTTGCCAATGCCTTTACTAAGATGATCGACAGCATTGGAAAACAGGTGGATGCAGCCGACAGGATCAGCAATGGAGATTTTTCCAATGAGATACCCCTTCGTTCCGACCAGGACATCCTTGGGCTTGCGCTGCAGAAAATCAGAAAAGATTTAAACCACACACTGTTATTAATAAGCACAGCATCCGATCAGGTCAATGCAGGGGCAGAACAGGTTTCCTCTGCGGCACAGGCTCTGGCCTCCGGAACTGCGGAGCAGGCAGCTACGATTGAGGAACTGAATGCTTCCGTCAGCAGCGTGGCGGAGCAGGCAGAAGAAAATGCAAAAAATGTTCAAAGGGCTGCTGATTATGTAGGGCAGGCCGGTGACGGTGTCAATGAAAGCAACGAATACATGCGAAAGCTGAATGGGGCCATGAAGGAAATCGGATCCGCCTCTGATAAAATATCAAACATCACGAAAGTGATTGAGGATATTGCATTCCAGACGAACATTCTTGCGCTCAATGCGGCTGTGGAATCTGCCCGCGCAGGAGAGGCTGGCAAAGGATTCGCAGTGGTTGCAGATGAAGTCAGGAGCCTCGCCGGAAAATCTGCGGAAGCAGCAAAGCAGACGGCTGATTTGATCAGATATTCGGTGACCAGTGTTTCAGAGGGTGAGAAATTAGCCGATGAGACGGCAAAGGTTCTTCAGGGAGTTGCGGAGCAGGCGCAGTTTGTGGAACAAGCGATTAGAGGGATCGAGGAATCCTCTTCCCAGCAGGTACAGGTGATAGAACAGATCAATCAGGGCTTATACCAGGTATCGGCAGTTGTTCAGACAAACGCTGCGACCGCAGAAGAGAGTTCTTCTTCCAGTGAAGAACTGGCTGCCCAGGCGCAGATGCTTCAGCAGGAAGTGGGCAGATTCAGACTCTTTAAAGAAGATTCACTGCATACTTGTTAAAGGAGAGCAGACTTTACCCCAAGGTCGTATCTGTGGAGAACGCAGCCTTTATGGGAGAAAGATATGGAGCTATAAGAAAATATTATAATTCAGAAAACGGATGAAGCGATATAACTTATTCGCATCATCCGTTATTTGTATCTTTTTTTGCAGTCCCTTGTCCAGAGTGTGTATTTGAAGAACCTTCTACAAGTCCAAATTCCACAAGTAAATCTCCTGATGGTGCTTTATTTTCTGTACATATGTAAATATGGTCAATTTCTATACAATCTCCCCCTTATTAAATACCCAACACTTCATTCATCTCTCGCATTACTTGATAATCGGATAGCGAATTATTGTCTTCAATTTTTCGGGAGATGTTTTACGCGGGTCGTTTAGATACAATTCATGATGTTTGCGAGTGGCAGAAAGATCAATCCTATAACCCGAATCTGCAACGAATGCTTTCAGGGCGTGAATTGTTGCCGGTTCGCTATCATAGGAGCCGGTGTGCATAACCTGAGCGCAAAGCCCCTCGGTGTAAACGTCAAGCCGCGCAATCGAAGAATCAAGACTGGGCTTCTTTTTTGAAAGGTGGATTTTCACCTCTTCAAAGACTTCTGGCGTAACGAACTCCGGCATTCGCATCATGGATGTCCAACAAAACGCGCTCTTATCTGTTATGCCTGTTTCAACGACGCCTGTATCCGTTGACCACAAACCTTCCAGTGGGGGAACAACAAAATCATAATACCCTTTGGGCTGTCTGCCGCCCATTTTGCTCATTTTTACAGTATAGGCCAAACCATAGAGGACTTGTACTGCTGTCTGATATGCCTCACTGGTATTTGGGTCACCGTGCCCATCAGTCATAATGAAAGTCATTTCCGGCACTTCGATGATGGCTGGTTTCGTGCCGGGTTGGTATAAATCCTTTTCCATCTTTTTGAAATCAATTGCCATAAGTCATACCACCTTTCGTGTATATGATATACTTCTCTAAATTAAATTATATCATGTTTGCCTGCCTCAAAACAACGAATTTATATGAATAATGAGTAAATTTGTTCCATTGAACGGAAAAGTCCCTGACAAAACAATCCGAAAGAATTGCTTTACAGCTTGCCTCCATATTATGTATAATGTAAAAAATATAAAGGAACGATAATATAAATATGGAGAGACAGTATGAGAGAACTGAATGAAATAAAAAAAGATTTGAATCGCTGTGATGTGGAAATTTTAGACCTTTTGATGCGGCGTCTTAGTTACGCAGCAGAGATTATGGAATACAAGAAGGAGCAAGGACTTTCTATATTTCAGATGGAAGAGGAGAAACTCCGGCACGAAATGCTTCTTGCCGAAATAGGATATTATGATTATTCTGACGAACTGTTAAGAATCTTCAAACAAATCGATGAGGAAAGCAAATGTGTACAGAGCAAAAGACTGTTTGATCATAACATTGCTTTGATCGGATTTATGGGAACAGGAAAAAGTACGATATCCAAATACTTAAAGGATATGCTGGCCATGAAGGAAGTGGATGTAGATGCCATGATCGTGGAGGACCAGAAGATGCCGATCCGGGATATATTTGAAAAATACGGAGAAGAGTACTTCAGGGACTGTGAAAGCAATGCGATCCTTAACCTGCAAAACTGCAGCCAGACTATTATTTCCTGTGGGGGCGGCGCGGTGATACGTGAGGAAAATGTTAAAAATCTTAAAAAGGGAAGTTGTATCGTACTTCTAACTGCCAGACCTGAAACCATTTTAGAGAGGGTAAAGGATGATGGCGGGCGTCCAATTTTAAATGGAAATATGAATGTGGGATTCATAAAAGAACTTATGGAAAAACGTAAGGATTTTTATGAAAAAGCAGCGGATATAATCGTAGAAACGGATCATAAAAGTGTACAGCAGATATGTGAAGAAATGATAGTTTCCCTGATTCAATTTGAACATTGACTTGTATCCCAATCCTTATGAGACATCTCTTGGCATCGTAAATATCATGAGCGGCATGGAATTTGATGCAGTGGATGAGTTTGTCACCTCTGCCGTATCTGAAGTTGCCAATATTATCAGCGGAAATGTTCTTACCATGCTTGCTGGTGAAGATCTGACCTGTGATATCCTTCCGCCGGTTTTACGTAAGCCGGACGAGAGCGGAGAATATACATTCCATACTGCCTGCTGTGTGACTACATCCATCGATGATGTTTGTCTGGATATAAGGCTTAGTCAGGCTGAGTAATTTTAAATACATAATTGACACGTGTATACCATTTGAATGAGTGGTATACACGTTTTTTTTGAAAAAAATCTTATCTACACAACTTCTACAAATCGCCCTGCTATTCTTTGTTTCAGAAATTGAAAAAGGAGGACAGACGATGGGATCTGCTGTAAGAACTAAAAAATTACGGATCGGCGGGATGACCTGTATCAGCTGTCAAAATAAAATTGAAAAAAAATTGCGCAACACGGCTGGAATCGAAAAAGCAGAAGTAAGTTACAGCGCCGGTACTGCTGTCATCACCTTTGATACGGATATTATTTCGTATAAAAGCATTGTAGGGATTATTGAAGGTCTGGATTACAAGGTATTAACAGATCATGAAAAGCAGGGACCGGATAGCAGCCGGGTCATAGGAATCCTGCTCATCATTGTTTCCTTATATATGCTGTTCCAGCAGTTCGGCCTTTTAAATCTGCTTGCGCCCAGCCAGCTGGCAGACGAAAAGATGAGTTATGGAATGCTGTTTTTCATCGGTCTGGTTACATCCGTTCATTGCGTGGCAATGTGCGGCGGAATCAATCTGTCCCAGTGCATTCCAAAAAGCGGAGATGCTGTCTCAGAAAAAAGCCGTTTTTCCACATTCCGGCCAACTTTTCTTTATAACCTGGGACGGGTGATCTCTTACACTGCGGTAGGCTTCCTGGTGGGAGCCCTGGGTTCGGTGGTAACATTCTCTAATACTCTTCAGGGAGTATTAAAGCTGGCTGCCGGAGTGTTTATGGTCATTATGGGCATAAACATGCTGGGAATTTTCCCGTGGCTGCGCAGGCTGAATCCGAGAATGCCTCAAATTTTTGCGAGAAAAATTTACAAAGAAAAATCAAAAAGCAGCAGTCCTCTGATTGTGGGTCTGCTTAACGGCCTTATGCCATGCGGCCCCTTACAGGCGATGCAGATCTATGCATTGTCCACCGGAAGCCCCTTTTCCGGCGCGCTGTCCATGTTCCTGTTCAGCCTCGGTACCGTACCTCTGATGTTCGGACTTGGAGCACTTTCCTCAGCACTGGGAAAAAGGTTCACAAGCAAGGTCATGACAGTGGGAGCGGTTCTGGTTGTGGTACTTGGTATGTCCATGTTTTCCCAGGGGTTGAGCCTGTCAGGATTCCAGGCACCGGACTTATTCTCAAGTGGCGGAAACAACGCCTATGCAGCCGGAGGGCAGGAGAAAAAGGAAGATATAAAAATAGAAGACGGAGTTCAGATCATAAACAGTACCCTTTCTCCAGGCAGATATCCCAACATCAATGTTCAGAAAGGGATGCCGGTAAAATGGATCATCGATGCGCCCCAGGGAAGCGTAAACGGCTGTAACAACCGGATGATTATCCGGGATCTTGGCATTGAATATTCCTTTAAGACAGGAGAAAATGTCATTGAATTTACTCCTGAAAAAACAGGGAAGATCTCTTACAGCTGTTGGATGGGGATGATCCGTGGGACCATTAATGTGTCGGAAGAAGGAGATGCAAAGAACAGCACAGGCTCTGATGGAGAGGGTGTATTAAAAGAATATGCACCGGAAGAACCGGTAGCAGCCGGTTATACGATTCCAACGGAAGAAATTGCAGTTGCGGAAGACGCAACGGATGAATACGGAAACAGCATTCAGAGAATTACGATGGAACTTACAGATGAAGGATTTAAGCCGGCAGCGGCAGTGGTGAAATCTGGTATGGATGTGGAATGGAATATTATTGACAATACGTCTGGTGACACATATGGAACCCAGCTTCTTGTTCCGGATTTTGCAACCCAGCTTCCTCTTGAAGAGGGAGAAAACAACCTGTATTTTACACCCGCAGGAAGCTTTGACTTTTCCACCGGGGACAATGCTTTTTATGGGTATATCAAGGTTGTGGATGATTTAGATAACTTAGATATGGATGCCATTAAGAAAGAAATAAGCAGTTTTAAGACTCTTATCTGGCCTGAAGATACCTTCCAGGGAGCCGGCGGTTCCTGCTGCGGATAATCAGGGAATCGATCTGTTTTGGCTGAGGAAATCCCTTCCAGGGATACCTCTATACCCTCGGAATAGGGAAAGGAAAGAGGAAAGGAGAATGGATTGATGAGTTTTTTATTAAGTCACTGGCACTGCATACTCCCGGTTTTTGGTATTATCATAGCAATGTTTTTTATGGGAGACAAACAGAAAAAGAATTAACAAAGTATAAATTCAGGAGGACATTTACATGTTACAGAAATTTCAGAACGGATATGTCAAAAGAAACGGAAAGAAACGCAGTGGGCTTCCAATGAAGCTTGCACTACTGATGATAGCAGCCGCAGCCCTTACTGCATGCGCTCCCAAGAAAACGGCGGAGAAAACAGAATCAACCAAAGCAGCGGCAGAAAGTGCCCAAAAGGTAGGGAATGGAGAGACCCTTGTAATTCCGGTAAAGGATATTTCAAGTACGGCCCAATTTTACCCGGTTGATGTAGACGGTACTCAGATGGAGGTCATTGCTGTCCAGGCTCCGGATGGAACGATCCGGACAGCGTTTAACACCTGCCAGGTATGCTATGATTCAGGAAGAGGATACTATAAGCAGGATGGAGATGTTCTTGTGTGCCAGAACTGTGGAAACCGTTTTCCTATGAACCGGGTAGAAGTGGAGGCAGGCGGCTGCAATCCCTGGCCTATTTTTGACAAGGAAAAGACCGTGACAGACGAGTCCATCACGATCTCTTATGATTTCCTTAAGGAATCCAAGGAGATATTTGCTAACTGGAAAGCTTCTTATTAATAATCTTTCGTGGGGAATTTCATGGAGCAGCTTACGGTAAGGCCATTCTGCCTTAAGTAATCTGCTCCCCAATTATACATGGTTTCCAGAATAGGACGGATACTGTTTCCAAGATCCGAAAGCATATACTCTACCTTTGGGGGCACTACCGGATATACGGTACGGATGATCAGATGATCTTCCTCCAGTTCCCGCAGCTGCTGGGTGAGCATTTTGGGTGTTGCCTGGGGAATGAGCTTGCGAAGCTCTCCAAACCGAAGGGTATTGTTAATTAAGTGCCATAAGATGAGGGCTTTGTATTTCCCTCCGATCATATCCAATGTGGCATCTACGGGGCAATGATAAGTTGTGCAGCCGCTGTTCATTTAAAATCTCCTCCCTTAGTATCGTTTTGGGTACTATAACACAAAAAAGTGCATACTTGCAAATTTCGCAATTAGTGCCATAATAATAACATGAGTACTCGAAAAATACAAGATAACAGGATAGCATATTTTTGGAGGCCATGGAAAAAACTAGTATTATTGTGATCTTTGCCGACGCCGGAGGGGACGCCCAAAGGAAGGGGCAGTAAAAAATAGTGAGGTGAAACAGAATGGAAAGTCAAATTTTAAATATAAGGGGCATGACCTGTGCAGCCTGCGCGCAGAGAATTGAAAAAACAGTGCGGAAGCTTTCCGGTATCAGCCAGGCGAATGTAAATCTGGCAAGTGAAAAGCTGTTTGTGGAATATGACAGCAGTGCCCTTGAACTTTCTGCGATTAAAGCAGCAGTATCAAAAATCGGATATGAGGTGGTGGAAAAATCCGAAAATGCCAATGTGACCATACCAATTGGCGGAATGACCTGTGCGGCCTGTGCGAAACGTATAGAAAAAGTTGTGGGAAAACTGGATGGTGTGATAAGTACATCGGTTAATTTTGCAACAGAAAAAGCTTCTGTTGCCTACGATCCTCAGAAGGTCAGGATGTCTGCCATACGGGCAGCCATTGAAAAGGCAGGCTACAAGGCCCTGGAAGTAAATAAAGCAGATGCAGCGGATGAGGACCGGGCACGCAAGCAGCGGGAGATTAAGACCCTATGGACGAAGTTCATCGTGTCTGCGGTATTTTCCATACCTCTTCTCTACGTTGCCATGGCACCCATGATTAAGATCGTCAGTCTGCCTTTCCCGGCAGGGATCGCTCCCATGGAGTATCCCCTGATCTATGCTCTTGTGGAACTACTGCTGGTGGTTCCAGTCGTAGGCGTTGGATATAAATTCTATACCATTGGTTTTAAAGCCCTGTTACAGAGAAGTCCAAACATGGATTCTCTGATCGCTATAGGAACTACAGCCGCTGTTCTATACAGCATCTACAACACGTTCCAGATTGCAGAAGGACATTTTATGGCAGTGGACTCCCTTTATTATGAATCGGCGGGAGTTATCATCACCCTTATTCTGCTGGGAAAATCCATGGAAGCAGTATCAAAGGGAAGAACCAGTGAAGCGATCAAGAAGCTGATGGGCCTTGCGCCCAAGACAGCAATCATTCTTGAAGACGGCGTGGAAAAAGAGATTCCTATTGACGAAGTAGAAATCGGTGATATGATTTTAGTAAAGCCCGGCGAAAAGATCCCGGTAGACGGGACCGTGATAGGCGGCCATACTGCCATTGATGAATCCATGCTGACCGGTGAAAGCATGCCGGTGGATAAAAAAGAAGGGGATCAGGTTTATGCCGCTTCCCTGAACACCACAGGAACCATTCAGTTCAGAGCGGAAAAGATCGGCAGCGATACGGCCCTTGCTCAGATCATCAAGCTGGTGGAGGACGCTCAGGGCTCAAAGGCACCAATCGCTCAGATGGCAGACATTGTTTCCGGATATTTCGTTCCGGTCGTTTGTGTGATTGCCCTGCTTTCCGGTATTGCCTGGTATATCGGCACCGCCGGAGATTTAAAGTTTGCACTTACTATATTTATTTCAGTGCTGGTTATCGCCTGCCCATGTGCCTTAGGTCTTGCGACACCAACTGCTATCATGGTTGGAACCGGAAAGGGCGCGGAAAACGGCATCCTGATCAAGGGCGGAGAGGCTCTTGAGACAGCCCATAAAATCAGTACGATCGTATTTGATAAAACAGGCACCATTACCGAAGGGAAACCGACGGTGACTGATGTACTGGCTGTAGAAGGGGTTTCCAAAGAACTGCTGCTTCAGCTTACGGCTTCAGCAGAAAAGGGCTCTGAGCATCCTCTGGGGCAGGCAATTGTCCATGGTGCGGAAGATGCCGGACTTACCTTATCTGCAGCGGAACATTTTGAGTCCTTAACCGGACGGGGGATAGAAGCGAAGATAGACGGAGAAGATATCCTTGCCGGGAACCGGAAGCTGATGATGGAACGCAGCATTTCCTTAACAGGAATGGAGGAAGCGTCAGACCAGCTGGCCGGGGAAGGAAAAACACCGATGTATGTAGCCATTAACGGCAAGCTGGCAGGTATTGTAGCCGTTGCGGACGTTGTAAAGGAATCCAGCAGGGCTGCCATTGAACGCCTGCATAAGATGGGCATAGAAGTAGCCATGATCACCGGTGACAATAAGAGAACTGCAGAGGCTATTGCAAAACAGGTAGGAATCGACCGGGTATTGTCCGAGGTGCTTCCTCAGGATAAATCCGATGAGGTCAGGAAGCTGCAGGCCGAAGGACGCAAGGTAGCCATGGTAGGTGATGGAATCAACGACGCTCCTGCTCTTGCCCAGGCGGATATCGGTATCGCAATCGGTTCCGGTACAGACGTAGCCATGGAATCCGCTGACATCGTTCTTATGCGTTCCGATTTAATGGATGTACCCACAGCTATCAACTTAAGCAAACAGACCATCCGAAACATCAAGCAAAATCTTTTCTGGGCCTTCGGCTATAATGTGATTGGAATCCCAATCGCTGCAGGGCTTTTACATCTGCTCTTTAACGGGCCGCTTCTTAACCCGATTTTTGCAGCAGCAGCCATGAGCTTAAGCTCGGTTTCCGTGCTGACGAATGCATTGCGGCTGAAACGATTCAAACCAACCACAGGAACGAGGTGAACCGGATATGAACAAAAATGGAAAATTAATTGCAGCGGTGGGAGCAGCCGCAGTATTAGTGGTAGCGATCGTTGCTGCGGTTATACAGACGGCTGGGGGAAATCTGGATGTAGTCGGAAAACAATCTGCCGAATCCTTTGAAACAATTTTAAATACGATTCCTGACAATGTGAAAGCTGATGAAATCAATAGGGGCTGGTCCTTAACTGCCCCGGATGGCGGTGTACGCTTTATCTGGAGCGGAGATTACAGCCAGAGTCCGCTTCATGACGTAATGCTGGAGCTTGATGCGGCCCCATTTACCGATGCAGGGCTTGTTACGGATAAGCTGCCGGATAATTACGCAGCCTATGATGGGATGCTGATGGTAGGAACAAAGCTTGGAACCGAAAAACCGGTTTCTGAGGGAGAGGCAACTCCTCTTGCAGCCTATGAGCAGATCGTAAATAAGCACCGCAGCTTTATCAACTACCATATGGACATGGATCACTATGGGGTAAAGCTGGGAGACGGCAATATGTTTGAATGGGCAAAAAATATGGAAACAAATACCGTGAAAAACCTAGATCAGGATAAGGACATTGTTTTTGTATTAAATCCCGAACCTCTCATTGCAGCCGGTGTTGATCCGGAAAAAGTGGAAGGCTGGGTATATGCCCCGGTTTCAGTAATGGAAGGCGGAAAGACTTTAGAGGTATATAAATTATTAAAACCCTTTAATTTAAAATAAAAATATAACGGAGGTAACTCAAATGGCAAAATCAGTTATAAATGTAGATGGAATGGCATGTGAACACTGTGTAAAGGCGATTACAAATGCGGTAGGTGCTTTATCAGGCGTATCCGGTGTATCGGTGGATCTGGAAGCAAAAACCGTAACCGTGGATCATGACCCGGATCAGGCATCCGTAGATAAGATCAAAGCTGAGATTGAAGATCAGGGCTATGATATCATTTAGCAGTAAGTAAGAGGACGGGAACCGCATAACCATGCGGTTCCCGCCTTTCGCGTTTTGATTTCTATTAGATAGAGGTGCTAAAATGCTTAAAAGCAGCAAAAATGTATTGGTTGTGGATGATGAACCTAAAATACTGGAGGTTGTCTGCCTTCTTTTGGAAAGCAAGGGATTCCGCACATTCCCTGCCGAAAACGGCAGGAAGGCCCTGGAGATATTTGATTCGGAAAATATTTCTCTTGTTATTCTGGATCTTATGATGCCGGATATCTCAGGAGAAGAGGTGTGCATTGCTATCCGTAAAAAATCCCGGGTTCCCGTCATCATGCTGACCGCCAAGGTGGATGAAGGTGATGTGGTGGAAGGGTTGGGCCTTGGGGCAGATGATTATGTTACTAAGCCCTTTGGTTTAAAAGAACTGTATGCCAGAGTTGAAGCTGTTCTCCGCAGGACAGAAAGAGACCTGGTACCTCTTGTTAAACGGAATTCCTGGAGAAACGGAGATCTGGTCATTGATTTTGAGAAGAATGAAGTTCGTAAAAAGGGAATCAGCCTGACCCTGACGCCAAGTGAATTGAAAATCCTGTCGGTGCTCATCAAATACCCTGGGAAGGTCTTTACCAGAGAGGAACTGATCGAGGCGGCTCTTGACAAGGGCTTTGCCGGATATGACAGGGCGATAGACAGCCATATTAAAAATATTAGAAAAAAGGTTGAGGACGATCCCAAAAACCCGGTGTATGTGAGGACGATCCCGGGGCTGGGATATAAATTCGGAGGGGATGGAGATTGAAGAGTCTAAGAAAACAGCTGTCTCTTTCTATTTTGCTGACGCTTCTGGTTACTATTGGGCTGATTGGCCTTCTTTCCAACTGGTTTATTAACCGGGAGTTTGAGAAGTATATCACGGAACTTGGGCGGGAGCGCAGGGAAAATATCGTAGATGATTTAAGCAGGCAGTACGATGGATTCAAACGGAACTGGAAGCTTGACTACGTTCATGCCATCGGCATGAATGCCTTGTATGACGGGTATATCGTGAAACTGTATGACGCAGGAGGAAACATGGTATGGGATGCGGAAAACCATGACATGAGCCTATGCGGACAGATTATGAATGAGATATCAGCGCGTATGGAAGAGAGGGGCGCTGAGGGCGGCTTTGTGGACCACACCTTTGAAATTGATCAGAATGGGAAAAAGGTGGGAGCAGTCTCTATTAAGTATTACGGTCCGTTCTTTATGAATGAGGCAGACTTTAATTTTATCAATGTCATGAATTCAGTACTTCTTGTCATAGGAATCTTATCCAGCGCCTGCTCCGTGGTGGTAGGGTGTCTCCTTGCCCGAAGAATATCCCGTCCAGTTACAAAAACGGCTTATATTGCCAAACAGATATCTAAAGGCAACTATGACATCCGGTTCGAGCCAGGTACAAGGATACGGGAGCTTGATGATCTTGCAGACGCAATCAATCATCTCTCCGATGCCCTTAAAACACAGGAAGGACTGCGCAAACAGATGACTGCAGATGTGGCTCATGAACTGCGGACACCGCTGACTGCCTTGAGTTCCCATTTGGAAGCCATGATCGAAGGTTTATGGGATGCAACCCCTGAACGGCTGAAAAGCTGCCATGAGGAGGTAATGCGTCTTGGAACGCTGGTTGAGGATTTAGGGCAGCTGGCGAAGATAGAGAGTGAAAACCTGGTCTTAAATAAAACCCGGATCGATTTGCTTGAGATTGTACAAACGGTGTCAGATACGATGGAGGGAGAGATCAGCAAGAAGAACTTGTCTCTTTCCATAGAGGGCAGTCCGGTCTTTGCCGAAGCGGATAAAAACAGATTCAGCCAGGTCGTGGCTAATCTGCTTTCCAATGCCGTCAAATACACGCCGGAGGGCGGAGCGATAGAGATTAAAATATATGAAACGGACCGGTGGGGGATTGTTAAGGTAAAGGATACGGGAATTGGAATTCCTGAAGCGGAGTTGCCGTTAATCTTTGAGCGCTTTTACAGAACCGATAAATCCAGGAACCGGAAATTCGGAGGCGCCGGAATCGGTCTTGCTATTGTTAAATCCATTGTCGCCGCCCATGATGGAACTGTGACGGTGGAGAGCGTTAAGGAGCAGGGCAGTTGTTTTACAGTAAGTATTCCAAAGGAAGGCAAATGAAACCAACGGTATGAGAGATTATATAGATAAGTTTTGGGCAGTTAGGGAAACGTGATTGATTTATTCATGTGATTTGGTATATACTTGATAAAATAAGTATCATATAACCAGAGGAGGAAATGAATATGTTCGAAAATATGGTTGCCGCGTTGAAAGTTCAAAAAAGAAAAATCGTATTTACCGAAGGCACTGAACCAAGAATCCTGGAAGCAGCCAGCCGCCTTTACAATGAAGGTGTTCTTACGCCGGTCCTTCTTGGCAATCCTGGTAAAATAGACGCAGCTGCAAAAGAATTTGGCTGGCCCGTCGATGGCATTGAAAAAATTGATCCGCTTAATTATGAAGGGTTAGAAGAAATGGCGGCCAAAATGGTAGAATTGAGAAAAGGTAAGATGGATGAAGCTGCCTGCCGGGCTGCACTAGAAAAATCCAATTATTTCGGAACTATGTTGGTCAAAATGGGAAAAGCAGACTGCTTGTTAGGCGGAGCAACCTATTCCACTGCTGATACGGTAAGACCGGCTCTTCAGCTGATTAAAGCCAGACCTGGCAGCAAAATTGTTTCCAGCTGCTTTATTCTATACCGGCAGACAGAAAGCGGCAGTGAAATGTATGCGATGGCTGATTGCGCCATTAATGTTGATCCCGATGAAAACGAGCTGGTAGAAATTGCATTGGAGACAGCCAGAACAGCCAGTACTTTCTCCATTAATCCAAATGTTGCACTGCTTTCTTACAGTACGCTTGGTTCCGGTAAAGGTGAATCCGTTGATAAAATGCACAATGCGGCTGAGAAATTGAAGGCAATGAATTTAGACTTTCCGGTAGACGGAGAGCTGCAGTTTGATGCCGCTTTTTCTTCCACAGTAGCGAAGGTAAAGGCTCCGGACTCTCATGTAGCCGGACATGCCAACACATTTATTTTCCCGGATATTGATGCAGGCAATATTGGCTATAAAATTGCACAGCGCTTAGGCGGTTTTGAAGCCTTCGGCCCCATTCTGCAGGGTCTCAATGCTCCGATCAATGATCTCTCAAGGGGATGCAATGCTGATGAGGTCTATAAAATGTCAATTATAACAGCGGCTTTGATATAAGACTGCTTTAAAATGTAAAGATAACTTGAAGTGCCAAAAGCATCAGAATGGAGTCTTGTGATGCTTTTGGCAATTTTTAAGTTGAAATAACATTGAAGCAGGAGATACCTATGACAATGCATATTGCCACGGATACCGATGCGGCGGTACGAATAATCAACTCATAGCTCCAATACTATTATATAGATCATGATAAATCCGAACTGCAGGAAGTTTCAGCGGGGAATGAATAGGAGGGTCTTGTTTGTTAAAAAAATTCATATATGCTTCTATTGGAATCACTGCCATGGCCCTGGGAGCTGCGGGAACGGTGGTACCTGGCCTGCCTGCCACACCGTTCTTCCTGCTGGCCTTGCTCTGTTTTACAAAAAGCTCTGAAAAACTCGATTGCTGGTTCAGGGGCACAGGTCTGTATGCAAAATACGTGAAAGGGTATGAATATGACCGGTCAATGACAAGAAAGCAGAAGCTTATCATTCAGGTTTCCGCAGGATTGATGATGATTCTTTCCTTTCTAATGATCGGAAATATGGCTGTACGTCTGCTTCTTATCGCAGCCTTTATTCTGCACAATTATGTTTTTATCTTTGTTATTAAAACGCGTCAGGCAGGCAGAACAGAAACGACTACAAAGAGATAGGCTGGTGACAAATATGAATTATAATGGAATTCTTATCGGTATCGGAACATTTCTTATCATCGGATTATTACATCCTGTTGTTATCAAGGCAGAATATTACTTTAGCAGCAGAATCTGGCCGCTTTTTCTGATTGGGGGAATCTTGTGTATCGGTTTCTCTCTTATATGCGCTAAGGTAGTATCATCCGCACTTTTGGCAGTTTTGGGCTTCTCGCTTTTATGGAGCATAAAGGAGCTTAAAGAGCAGAAAGAGAGGGTGGAAAAGGGCTGGTTCCCCAGAAATCCTAAAAGAAAATGGTAATGAAAAACAAAAAACGATCCACAAAGGATCGCTTTTTGAGTTGAGAAGAAATGACCGTCAGGTGCAAGAAAACATATCGATTCGGTTTAGTGATATTCCGGTATATGACCAACCAAACCTTCGGTCCCAACGGAATCCTACGACGGTATTTGCCCAGATCTGAACTGGGAAAAACCAAAACTCTAATCCGTTGCTTAACCATACATAAGTAAAACGTCCAATGCAATTTCTCATGGACCCAGGATTGACAAATCTGACTCCAGGGCTTGGAGGGCCAGGCCTTCGGGGAACGCTGGATGGTGGAGGTCCCATAGGTACCGGACCACCTCCTCCAGGTGGCCTGCCGGTAGGCGGAGATGGCGGCCTGCCAGTAGGGGGAGATGGCGGCCTTCCAGTAGGCGGAGACGGCGGCCTGCCAGTAGGCGGAGATGGCGGCCTGCCGGTAGGCGGAGATG
>DEYX01000031.1 GCA_002365025.1 Hungatella sp. UBA3147
CTGGGATATACCCCTACCTCTCCCAAGGGACTGGTGAGCGGAACAAGCTCATTTCCCGTTGAGATTATCCCCACCTTCGGCTCTTTAAGCACCGCAATTTCCCGGATTCCCATACTGGCTAAAACGCCGATATGCCCTGCTCCCAAGCGGACCCGCCGGGGAATCATGCACGTTCCTGCCTGGAAGTCCTCTCCGATCCTGCAATAGTTCTGCCAGGGTCTTCCCTCCGCATAGATCTCCGCCTGTTCCTGGCCATAGTCCGTATCTTCCTGGCGTATCACACAGTCATAGCCTTCCGGCACCACGGCACCGGTCATCACCCGAACCGCTGTACAGGGTTTTGCCTTGATGGAAAGGTAATCCCCAGCACATATTTCACCAGCCACTTGAAATTGGATTGGTGTTTCCCTTGAAGCACCTTTTGTATCCTGACTTCTGACTGCATACCCATCCATTCCTGATTTGGGGAAATGGGGGACAGGGAAAGGGGCTGTCACATCCTCTGCGCAAATTCTTCCATAGGCTGATAAAATGTCCTGTTTTTCTGTCTTTGTTTCTATTTTAACGCTGTTCACCAATAGGCTAACGGCTTCTTCTAATTCGATCAATCAGGCTCCTCCCTCCTAGTATAACAAAATAAAGGATAAAGGGGCTGCTGTAAACTAACAGAATTTGCAGCCCCTTTTTTTAAATGACAGGATTAAGCTCGTGTTACAGATACCGCACAAACCTTGTATTCCGGAATGCGGGCGATATCATCGATCACAAAATTCGTGATTTTATTAACATTTCCGTCTGCAAAATGGAAGGTCATAAATACTTCGGAAGGCATCATCTTATCTCCTACCACCGCCCTGGATTCAATTTCACCCCGGCGGGAGGATACTTTGACTTTGTCCCCGTCCTCAATTCCCAGCATGGCTGCATCTCCCTGGTTGATTTCAATATAGGAATCTCCGCAGATTTCATTTAAGCCTTCGGTTCTGCCTGTCATGGCTCTGGTGTTGTAATGGTAGAGCATGCGGCCCGTGACCATCATAAACGGATAATCGTTGTCAGGAAGCTCCTTGGACGGCCGGTACTTTGCCGGATAAAAATATCCAAGGCCACGTGAAAATTTTCCAACGTGCATGATATACGTGCCTTTGCTCTCTTTGTCCAGGCAGGGCCACTGAAGTGTCTCCCCCCGGTCCAGCCTCTCAAAGCTGATGCCTCCAAAGGCAGGGGTTACGCTGGCGATTTCATCCATGATCTCAGCCGCTGTTTTTTTCTCGCAGGGATAACCCATACGGTTCATCACATCATAAAAGATGTCCGTATCCAGGCGCATTTCTCCTTCCAGGGTCACCGCTTTGCGTACTCTCTGTACCCGGCGTTCCGTATTGCTGAAGGTTCCCTCCTTTTCCCCATAGCTGGTTCCGGGCAGAATCACATCGGCATACCAGGCCGTTTCTGTCATAAACAGCTCCTGAACCACAAGAAAGTCCAGACTTTCCAGGGACTTGGCAACATGGCCCGTATCCGGATCCGTGACCATGGGGTCTTCTCCGAAAATGTAAAGTCCTTTGATCTTCCCTTCTATGGCTTCCGGCAGCACCTGAGTGGACATGAGTCCGGTGGTTTCACTTAAAGGAACTCCCCATGCCCTTTCGAATTTTTCCCGAACCTCTTTGTTTGCCACCTTTTGGTATCCCGGGAAATCATAGGGCATACACCCCATGTCACAGGCGCCCTGTACATTGTTTTGCCCCCTAAGTGGGTTGATGCCGCAGCCTGATTTTCCTATTTTCCCGACCGCCATGGCCAGATTGGACAGGCTCATAACGCCCTCTGTCCCTGTGGAATGCTCTGTAACTCCCAGACAGTAGATGATAGGGGCTTTTTTCGCCCTGGCGTACATCCTTGCGGCTTTGCGGATATCCTCTGCATCAATGTGGCAGATCTCTGCAACCTTTTCCGGCGTATAATCTTTCACGATTTCCGCCAGCTCCTCAAACCCTTCGGTCCTCTCCCGGATATAGTCCATGTCCGCAAGGCCTTCCTTGATAATGACATGGATCATCGCGTTTGCAAAAGCTATATTGGTTCCAGCTTTGATTGGCATATGGATGACCGCATCTTTAACCAGATCGATCTTACGCGGGTCCACCACAATAATCTGCGTGCCCCTCTTAATTGCCTGCCGGATCTGTGTGCCGACCACGGGGTGGGCTTCGGTTGGATTGGAGCCTATGAGTAAAATCAGGTCAACATCCTCCGTAATGTCCCGGATGGGATTTGTCATGGCTCCGGAACCCAGGGTCATAGCAAGGCCATGGACGGAGGCGGAGTGACAGACTCTTGCACAGTTATCTACATTGTTGGTTCCAAAAGCGGCCCTCATCATTTTCTGAAAAACATAATTGTCCTCATTGGGAGCCCGTGAGCAGGAAAAGGCGGCATTGGCATCCGCTCCATACTTCTTTTTAATTTCTGTAAACCGGCGGGCGATTAAGTCCAGGGCTTCGTCCCAGCTTGCTTTCTCAAATTTTCCGTCCCGTTTGATAAGCGGATGGGTAAGACGGTCTCCGGAATGAATGAACTTATAGGAGCCGAATTTGCCCTTTACACATAAAAGCCCTCTGTTTGATGGTCCGTCAGCCGGATCAACCCCTACGATCCGGTTATTCTTCACCAAAAGATCCATCTGGCAGCCTGTGGCGCAATGGGGGCAGGTCGTCCGTACCTTTTTAACCTCCCAGGCCCTGTAATGCCTCTGCTGATCCTTAGAGGAAAGAGCTCCTGTGGGACAGTTTGACACACAATTTCCGCAGGATTCACAAATGGACTCTCTCCACGGAAGCTGATAGCTGGGGCTCATGCGGGCATCAAAACCGCGGTTGGAAACGCTGATAACATCACGCCCCTGCAGCTGCTGACATACCCTGGTGCAGCGCCGGCACATAATACATTTTTCAGGGTGGAAGGAAAAGAAAGGATTGCTGCTGTCCGTTTCATTAGTCCCTACTCTCTTTCCATAGTGGAAGCTGGTTTTTTCCACACCGTATTCCAGACAGTAATCCTGAAGCCTGCATTCCCCGTTGGAAGCACAGTCAAAACAGCTGAGCACATGATTGCTTAAAAGCAGATCCAGGATAAACCGCCGGGATTCCACTACCCGATCCGACCTGGTGGATACTTTCATTCCAGGAGCACAGTGCTCGGAGCAGGAAGGGACCAGCCCTCCTTTTCGTCCGCCCTCAATTTCCACCACACACATCCGGCAGGAACCGTCCGGTGCCAGTTCTTTCATATGGCATAGAGTTGGAATCTCAATATCCAGTGTTTTGCAGGCCTCCAGAATGGTGGTTCCCTTTTGTACGGCAATGGCGTGCCCGTCGATTTCCAGTTCAATCATAGAGTTGTTTTTCTCTGTTTCTAACACAGTATTCTCCTCCTTCTCCATTAACTGATACAGGCTTCGAATTCATCTCTGTAGCCGGCTAAGGCAGAATTCACAGAAACTGATACCGATTGGCCAAGTCCGCATGCGGACAAATAAGTAATATGTTCCAGCATCTTTTCAAGTCTTTCAAGATCCCCCGGCCTGCCCTTATGATGCTGAAAATTCTGAAGCAGCTCTAAAAGCCGGGTGGTTCCAAGCCGGCAGGGCGTACATTTGCCGCAGGACTCATGGACAAAAAATTCCATAACACTTGTGATATAGTCCACAACGCTTACGCTGTCATCCATTACCACGATGGCGCCGGATCCCACTGCCAGCTTATGGGACCAGAAATCTCCGTAATCATACAGGCAGCCCTTGATCTGCCCGCTGGATCCGATGGGGCCGGACTGACCTCCAAAATGGCAGAATTTAATGGGCCTCCCTGTGGAAGTGCCGCCTCCGTATTCCTCGCTGTAGAGAATCTCTTCAAGGGGCGTACCGAGCTGAATCTCATAAATTCCCCTATTTCTAATATGCCCGGATAAACAGATGAGTTTCGTACCGCCCCCATCCTTTGTGCCAAGCTGTAAAAAAGCTTCTCCGCCCATATTGATAACAGCCGGAACACAGGCGAAGGATTCCACATTGTTGACAAGCGTTGGCTTAAGGTATAGACCCACATCAGCCAGATGAGGAGGTTTCACCCTTGGACGCCCGGTTTTGCCCTCCACCGAATTAAGAAGCGCCGAGTTCTCACCGCAGACATAAGCGCCGCCGCCGGAAACAATGTGGAGATGAAAGTCAAACCCGTCAATCCCCATAATCTTATTACCCAGATATCCGGCAGCCAGAGCATTGCTTACCGCCTGATGGAACACTGCCTGGATGTGGCGGTATTCCCCCCTGATATAAATGTAACCGTCGTTGGAACCGAAGACATATCCTGCGATCAGCATGCCTTCAATAATACTGAGAGGATCCTTTTCCAACAGCAGCTTATCTTTAAAGGTGCCGGGTTCCCCTTCGTCTGCATTGCAGACAATGTATTTGGGAGTATCGGTGCTGCCGTATAAATGACGCCATTTACGGCCTAAGGGATAGGCTGCTCCGCCTCTTCCGCGAAGCAAAGCGGTATCCAGTTCTCCTAAAATATCCTCCCTGTCCATTGTTACGGCTTTTTGCAGTGCTGCAAAGCCGCCGTATTTTATATATTCTTCAACGGAAGTGGGATCCGTCATTTTTCCCACTCGTTTTAAAAGGACCGGTTCTTTCATTGCCATTGTGTTCCCCCTTTCAGCCTATACGGCTATTTTGCCTCTGCGCAGGTCATTAATCAAAGCAGATATTTTTTCGTCGCTGAGATTTCCGAATACCGTATCCTTGATCTTAATGACCGGACCAATGTCGCAGGCGCCCACGCACGGAATGTAGTGGTAGGCAAAAAGACCGTCATCTGTCGTCTTACCCATAGGTACGCCAAGCTTTTTCTCCAGGGATAAACACACCTCTTCCGAGCGGGAGAAATGACAGGGCGAGCTGTTACAGATCTTAAGGACATATCTGGCCTGAGGCTTATCCTTTAACATCGCATAATAGCTGACAATCTCATACACCCTGGTTTCGGTCATATGCAGTTCTTCTGCAACCATGGCCGCAGTTTCTTTGTCAATACAGCCTTCTTCCGAAGCAAATTGAAGATCAATTAATATTTCCAAAATGTTTTCCTGCTTAGCTCCATCCTGCCGGATGATCCTCAGCTTTTCTTCCCTTACCCTTGTATCCATTGCAATGTTCCTTTCTTTCATTTTAATTTTACTTCACATTCCGTTTTGACATTCTCTTTCTGCCCATACATACAGAAGCAGGGAAGGGCAAAAACCAGTGCTCCGCCAATGGCGTTGCCGATAAAGACAAACACCGTATTCTGCAGGTAATTAAGCCACGTGATCGAAGACTCACCGGAAAAGATTGCAGCTGGAATGACAAAAGCGTTTGCTACCACATGCTGAAATCCCAAGACCACAAAAATCATAATAGGGAACCACATTCCCGCCATCTTTGCGGTAAAACTCTTTGCGCTGGTCGCAAACCATACAGCCATGCAGACAAAGATGTTGCAGCCGATGGCAGAAACCAGTGCCACCATAGGCGGATCACTGATCTTAGAGTTAGCTACAGCCATGGTTTTGGCCAAAAAGGCTCCTTCCGTCAGACCCACAAAGTGTCCGAACGAGTAGGCGATGATTATGCTTCCAACCATATTTCCTGCCATGACCACTATCCAGTTATAAGTCAAATCCCAAAATGAGATCTTTTTCTGGAACAAACCGATGGACATGGTCATCATATTTCCGGTGGCTAATTCTCCCCCAACCAGCACAATCGCCATGAGCCCCATGGGGAAAAGGCAGCCTCCGAGAAATGTTGCAAAGCTCCCCCACTGGGCAGGCATAGTTCCCTGTACACGTATGCAGGCTAAAAAGCCTTCTGCGATAAATGAACCGCCAAGAATTGAAAGTAAAAACAATTTCATAAAAGACAACTTCTTTTTTATTTGGGCCTTATCTCCCAAAATATCCAAAACTTCTGCCGGACTAAAAAATCCCATGTTCCCCCCTATGTAACATCATTCATTTTTTGCTGTTTTCTGGTTCCAATTTTGCACATCTTCCGGTGTGTTTAAATTTACGATAGCATTTATTTCCGTATCGCTTAAGCAATACAGTCCCACATTCAGGGCCGGAAAAGCACTGCGAGGCTTGAACTCTCCTGTCTCCATTTGCTTTTTAAAAACAGGAAGGCAGGACTTATGGTAAATGGCGAGCAAAGGCTCTAATTTCCCCTGATGACTGCAAACCAAAACCTGTTCCCCTTCCAGCTTCCGGTACATCCGGCCGATCAGCCCAATATCCGGCAAAGGCATATCGCAGGCCATAATAAAAACGTATTCCGTCTGACCCTGCTCTAATGCAGTGCTTATCCCGCCTATGGGACCCTTTTCCACGTAGTGATCTTCTAATATGCGAAACTCCGTAAAATCTGTCCGGCCGACAAACTTGACTTTTGTATTGCTGACCAGAACCACCTGTTCAAACAGGCTTTGCAGCCTCCCTGCTGTCTGCAGCAGCAAATACTGCTCATCATCCATCAAAAATGCTTTATCAAAACCCATTCTCCGGCTTTTGCCTCCGCATAAAATGGCGGCTGTTACATTTTCGATTTTTTTATCTGCGCTTTTGAAAGAAATCACCTCCTGTTTTTGTTTTTTATGAAATTCACCGGACATTGATACCTGAAAATTTTTTTTAGATAATAAAATATTTTTAGGTTTTTTTTATATTAACACTCCATTGGTCTTGTGTCAATATGTACAAATTAGTATAACGGTTGCATCTTATTTTGTTTATAATACATAAATGTATAATATTTTATTATTTTCTCGTTATGTTTTTCTCAATTTCTTCCCGTCGTCTCCAGGACTTTTTTCAGGCAATATTTATAATTGTGTCATTGAAACGCAGAATGCCTGGCTTTTTACTGGATCAATAATAAAAATCAAGAGAAAGTTTTCTGGACAGGCGGCAGCCAAAGGGGTGCAATCCTGAACTTTACAAAGTTTTTTTGTTAAATATATCACGCATTTCCGACGATTTTCCCCGTGATTTCCATGTTGTATCCATGTTAGGAACGTGTTATAATAAAAATAATTTTGCACAGAATGATATTGGTTTTACAAGAAAAGTGCAGCAATTTATGAAAACGGAGCATATATGAGTACAGAAAACAAAACGCTTCTGCAAGCCAGACATATGGTACTAATCGGCGCAACGGGACGGAACAGCGGAAAAACAACCCTGGCACTTCAGATTATCCATGCCTTTAAGGATACATTACCGGTTGTTGCTTTCAAGCTGATAACCATTAGAAACTATGGGGATATATGCCCCAGAGGAGGACAGGGCTGCGGAATCTGCCAAGGACTGAAAGGTTCCTTTGACATTACGCTTGAGACCGGTACCGGAACAAAGGATACCATGCTTTTAAAAAAGGCCGGGGCAAATCAGGTTTATCTCATCCGTGCCTATAAGGAAAATTTAAGAGAGGCATTAGAGGAAACGCTGAAACTGGTTCCAAAGGACGCCCTTATTCTATGTGAATCCAACAGCGTACGACTGGTGGCGGAACCTGCTCTCTTTGTAATGATTCAAAGCACTTCTTCCGGCATAAAGCCTACCGCTGAGGCAGTGATGGAGTACGCAGATGTAATTCTTCCGCAAGATGAAGTTTGCTTTGAGAATTTTGTTCAGGGGGAATTGTATCAGAAATTAAAATCAAATTTTTCAGAAATGAACCAATGAAATGGAGCCGGGCTTTAAAAAGCCCGGCTCCTAAACGTTTTAATTTGAGACCAGCCATAGAACAGGCTCCAAGCCC
The DNA here is from genome assembly GCA_002365025.1 of Hungatella sp. UBA3147. Taxonomy (GTDB): domain Bacteria; phylum Bacillota; class Clostridia; order Lachnospirales; family Lachnospiraceae; genus Lacrimispora. The sequence goes on from DEYX01000031.1 coordinate 7,862, forward strand.
CAGCTTCTCTTAATTGTTCCCTACATAACTATTTATTCAAGCAGCTCAGAAATCATTTTTTTATAGTTATTTGTAAAAGCTTTTGTAATAATGTAATGCTCCGTTTCTTCTAGTTTAATAGTTTTAAACCCCTTATCATCAATTTGGTATATCGTTGCATTGGGAAATGCCATTAAAATAGGAGAATGTGTTGCAATGATAAATTGTGAATTTCTCTCAACCAATTCATCGATCAGGCAAATCAAGCTCATCTGTTTGGAAGGTGAAAGTGCTGCTTCCGGTTCATCCAGAATATAAAGTCCATTACCCCCAAATCGATTCTTGATTAACGAAAGAAAACCTTCTCCATGAGACTGTTTGTGCAAAGATATTCCTCCATAACTATCGAATAATCGAACATCGCTGTCAAGCTCATCAATATTTGTAGATACATTATAAAAGCTCTCTGCCCGGTAAAAGAAACCATCTCTTGCTTTAACATGGCTTTTTGATAAAACTAAATAATCTGATAATTGAGAATGTGTATCCTTCGTCGAGAAATTAAAGTTCCTTGTTCCACCTTCCGGATTAAATCCAGAAGCAATGGCCAGGCTTTCTAAAAGAGTCGACTTACCTGCTCCATTCTCACCCACAAAAAAAGTAACATCTGTAGAAAATTTCAATTCCTTTTGTTCAGTCAGTTGTTTTATTGCAGGTATATTAAACTCATATTTAGAATCATTATATGTCTTTTTCTTATTAAAATAAACAGATTTAATATATAGCATAATCACCCCACCTATATCGAAACAGAAGCTCCTCTGGTAGCTTTTCCGAGAAAAATGATACATATTTAAATAACTTAAGTATACTTTTTTCTCCCCTTACAGTTCAAAAAAGGGGAAATCATCTCCCTGATTTCCCCTTCCATTTAATGCGATTCCCCCATGGTTTCCGGCGCCACTGCCCGGCTGGTTTCCAAAG
>DEYX01000278.1 GCA_002365025.1 Hungatella sp. UBA3147
CTTGGCAATGTACGTATGGGCGATTCCTGCCGTACATGCCGTAATGGCTAAGATCTTCATACACTTCCTCCTCGCTTTCTTTAGGTTATATTAACTTTATCACTTAAATAACGTCAATGGTAAATGAAAAGCGGCATAATGTTACGGTAAATTTTTGTTTGTTTCAAATGGGTAAGATGCAAAAACGCCCTGCAGGCTTTTAAATTTTCTGCAGGGCGTTTTCCCCTTTTATCCGTTATGCTATCATTCCGTTTTCATTCATTCTGTTCTAATAACACCAGACTTAACTGCAATTGAAAGCAGTAATTTGCATCAACGATTTCCCTGCCGAGAATTTCTTCACACTTCTTAATCCGGTATTTAATGGTATTCCTGTGAAGGAACATATGATTGGCAGTCTCCGTGACGCTGCATCTGCAATCCAGATACGTCTTAAGTGTCCTCCTAAGCTCCAATGTCATCTCATCTTCAGGATTCGTCAGGCCCTTTAAATGGTATAAGCAGTATCCTTTGATCTGTTCACCGGATACCATTTTAAACAGCTCATTGGCATCGGTTGACTTGAAATATTTAATATAGGGAATATTCTCCTTCTCTTCCCCATACTGATAGCTTTCCAATGCCGTAATATAGGAATTTCCGATGGTTTCAAGCTCCATCACACCATTTCCAAAGGAAAACGTGACAGAGACCTGTAAAAAATGCTGCAAAGCCTCGTGGTATTCCTCCAGAACCTTCTCCAGTTCCCTGTAATTTCCCTGTATCAGCAAAATATACTGGTAAGTCAGGGTCTCCGGAAAAATGATGATATCCCCATGGAATTTCTCCTGCAGCTTCCTGCTAAGCCAGTCATAGATTAAGATGTACCGTTCCTCCCTGTGGGATAAGTTTAGGAAGTCAAACTCTCTTCCTCCAAACGGCTCCAGGGTCGCCAGGATTATCTTATAGCCGGCTGCCGGCTTTAGCCCATATTTCTCCCCTACCGTATATAGTTGGGCAGAGGACCACCGTTCTTTCTTATATTTATTGACAAGGATATGCAAAATCGCTTCCTTTTGCTTTAATGGATTGCATCTCACATACAGGTTTTTATATAGAAAGATACCAAACACCAGCACCAGCTGCTCGATTACCATGCCGGACAAGGTATCTTCCTTCCCCTCACCGTCATAAATGTAAAGATAATAAGGATTTTTCCCCACCGTCTGAATTGGATAGATGCAAACCTTTTCCTTAATCTTTGACACATAAACAAAATTCTCAAAACTGTCCGTTCTTCTTTCATAAAGTGACAGATCATAGAACAGGTTTTGTGCCGCCTTTAAATAATCCTTTTGACACGTATGAGTTGCAGCCTCTACTTCACCAAAAGGATTTAATAATGCGGCCGGCTTCTTAATGACAAGCCCTAAATTGTTCATCATGACACTCATGGAAGCACCCTGAAGAAGCAAAGCAGAGAATTTCTTCTGCGTGTTTAAGACAAAGGTCAGTTCTGCGTTCTGATTATCCCAGATATAAGCTAATAACTGTTGAAAAACCTCACCCAATGTCATGTGATAAGGAATCTGAATCAGGGGAAATTCCAGCTGGTCTGCAAGGTCTATGACCTCCGGTTCCAGATGATCGATAAAACGACCCAGCTTAATAGCAAGCCCAGCACAAGGCAGGCGGTCAAGACTCAGAATAAATTCACACAATCCAGACTGGTTTTCTTTAAACGCCATCCCGGTAGTGATCAATAACGTATTCTCCGGCAAATAAGACGCAACATCCGGCGTTTCCGTGGACTCAACCGTGAAAATCTCTCGGCTTAAATCAGCCTTTTTATTCAGCACCTTTAGATTTTGAAATATTGGTTCTTCCAGCAATCTCCCTATGGTCATATTAAGCCCCTCTTTTTACATTCGGAATCGTTTATCGTCATCCATCGTTCGTCCATTGTGCAAGCACATTCTTCTCACCTGCGCTCATTATACTATGTCCCTGCCAGCCTGGCAATCCGGCATTTATGAATAAATCCTCTGATTATTGATTTCTGTTTAAAATCCCGTAATCCAGTTCCTTTTCATCCTTTGCTATCATCATGGCAACCAGGGCGTCAATATCCACATTCAATATGGTGCGGAACATCCCGGAAAACCAGTCAATGCTGGATAAGAAAGCAATGCTTTCCAGCGGAAGCCCAAGTGCAGGAACTACCGTAGCCAACGCCACAAGACCGCCTCCAGGTACTGCCACCGTTCCCAGGCAGGCTAACGTTGATAAAACAATCACGCGGATCAACTGGGGCATGGGGAGGGGAATTCCATAAATCTGGGAAACGGTAATGCATGCCAGGGCGAGAAACATGGATAAACCATTGCTGTTCAAGGTCATGCCCAGGGGATTGACAATCCCTGATACCTTTTTGCTGACTCCAAGCTTCTTCTCACTGTCTTCCATTTTTGTGGGAAGAGTAACGGCGGAAGAGGTTGTGGTAAATGCTACAATAGTCATATTGCACAGCTTTCTTCCAACATTCAATGGATTGGTCTTACAGTAAAAAGATACGAATGCGATCATAACCCCCAGATACAGAAGAGAACCGCACCCGAATATTAAAAGAAACCTGATCAATGGCATAATGACCTTAATACCTGTTGTGCCCGCGGTATAGGCTAACAGGGCACCGATCCCCAAAGGAGCCAGGTTCATGACCTTATGTACAATTCCCAATATTACTTCATTAAATTCCTTTATGACTCCCATAAGCTGGCTGCTCCCCTTTTTTACGCGGCAGGATCCGAGGGATGCACCGAATAATACGGAGAATATAATTACCTGGATCATATTGGAGTTTGCCATAGATTGAACGATATTGCTGGGTAAAAAATCAAGAATGATGTTATAAAGCCCCTTATCTGACGTCTTAACAATCTGGTCGGAGGCAGGGAGAAAGAGTCCTTTTCCAGGCAAAAAGAATTGGCCCAAAGCTGCTCCTGCTGCTGCCGCCAGTACCGTAGTCAGCAGAAACCAGAACAACATCTTTACCCCAAATCTCCCCAATTCTTTAGGATCTAAATTAGCCACTGATTCAGTGACCGCCCCCATGATCATTACCACGACAGACATTTGAATGAGACGCAGGAAGATATCTCCGATCAGCTTGATATCCTTCACCTTATCCCCCAGACTGATTCCAAGCAGCAGTCCTGCAGCCATTCCTACCATGATCTGCACTGTCATTGATAATTTCATTTTTTTCATTCACGGACCTCCCATTATATGTTTGCTTCACCTTTGATAAAATTAACCCCTGCTGCCATACCTAACAACATATCGCAGCCGGAGGTAGAACCTATCATCTTTATCCTGTCTATGCACTTCTTCATTTGCGGAGAGTTCTTTTGAATCAAAGCGTCCAACAGTTCCATCAAAACATAATTAAAATACCCTTCCAATGCACATTGATAATAATGTCCGCTGATATCTGTGGTGTATTGATGGTCAATGAGTGCCTTTAAGCTCTGAAGAAAAGGCATTTCCAATATAGGGCAAATCCTGTCCATATACAGAAGCCCCATAAGAACGTCGTCACCTGAAGGCGTCAGCCCCCTACCCCTTCCGATCCATCTCTTTATCGTTTTATCAGCCTCTTCTTTTGGTTTGGAAAATGCCTGATATAATTCCTCCACTTCGTTTTTCTCTGTCACCAAAAAAGAGCCAATGGATTCCCCAAATCCTGTAGGAAGATTCCAATCAATGAGCCTCTCAAACATGGTAAGCCCTTCAAAGTCTATGGAATAATCCCTTTTCTGAATAAAGCTGCTGTAATTCCGGGTATTTTTTAAGCAAAGCCGGATGGAATCCGAATACAGGGTCCTTTCCTTCTCATTCCACCGAAAACAGCTGGAGGAGGCTGCCTGTTTCAGTAATACAGGCAGATCCTCCTTGTCTAATAAAATACCATATGGGACCAGGGCTTCGTTTTTATTTCCAATAAAGCAAAGGAACGGAGGGAGCGCCAGATTGCATCCGCTCTCAAATTGGCTGTGGATTCTATAAGCCTCATCTTCTTTTAATGCTTCAAACAGCTCTGACGCTGCCAGCTTTGCTGATAAGCTTCTCATATCTTTACCCTTTATATCCCAGTTTTTTTGCATAAGCCATCACTGCTTTTTGGAAGCATTCAATAGGCGGATGAACGGTTCCCGCTCCTATCTGCCCCACACCGGCTTCCTTATGGGCGATTCCTGTATTGATCACAGGAGTGATCCCTGTTTCTACTACCTTTCTTGCATCAATGCCCAGACAGGTCCCCTGAAAGTTCCATGTAGGAATGGCAAAATTGGGATTCTGGCCAATGACAATCTCCATCATCTCATTGCTGATGCGAAGTGCATCCTGAAAGCCGCCTGTTCCTACAAACCTGGTAACAGCAGGTGCTGCGATCATTGCCATTCCTCCTACGCCAAAGGTTTCCGTGATGGCGCTGTCTCCTATGTCCGGACTGGCATCCTCTCCGGAATATCCTGTAAAGTAAAGGCCCTGGGGAGTGTTTACAGGAGCTGTAAACCACTCATCCTTCATGCCGCTGATCCTGATACCAAAGTTTTCTCCATTTCTGCACATTGCTGTCACAATGGTTCCTTCTGTGATCTTTCGCGCCCCATCCATTACCGCCTTGGCAGCTGCCATCATAATATTTAAGAAGAACTGATCCGTGTCAGCCAGAAACTGAATAACTTCTTTCTTCTTCTCCTCTTCTATGGAAAGACCTGATATGACTGGGGACATCTCTTTTAAGAATAGAAGGGAAGCCGCAATATTCCTTTGATGGAATTCATCCCCCATGGCAATGGCCTTTGCGATCATGGGATTAATAGCAAGCCCCTTTTCAGACTCCTTAAGCGCCATAGAAAGTACCGGTCCCAGTACATCTCTCATCCAGCCTAATCTTAGGATCACCTCACTGGAATATGCACCAAACCTGAGAACTTTGCCAATTCCTTCATTCATGGAACAATAGGCCCTGTTCCCATCCGTGGTGTTTTCTACTGCAAATACTGACATGTTAGCAGAAGTAATGCCTCCCATAGGTCCTACTGCATCCACATGGTGACAGGGAATAAAATCCACCTCTCCCTGGCTTAAAAGATTCACTGCTTCCTCCTTGGTAGCCGCCCATTTTTCAAACAGGGCGGCACCTATACAGGAGCCTTTCATAGGGCTGGTCATATTTTCCCACCGGATAGGCGGTCCTGCATGGAGAAGTACCTTTCCCTGATTTAATTCTTTCATCACGGTTTTAGCCGGTACCACATCCAATAAAACCGGTGAAGCAAGGATTATTTTCTGTATGACCGCCTGATTTGCATCGTCGATTGTATTGTACAACATAAGAACCTCCTTATATCCACATAAGTCTCTTTACCGATTCCTACTGCCCGGAAAACTTGTAACCTCTTAAATACTGCAGGGCTTTGATCATCTCTAAATCCCCTCCTGCAGGCGGCGTCCATTGATACTGCACGACCTTACATGAGAATTCTTCCAGTACATCGGCAAAACCTTTCAGTCCGATATTGATGACTCTGGGTTTTTGCCCAAGCAATTCCATAACCTTTTCGGATACGGTATGATCCTTATCTGCCTTCATCTTTTCCCTGGGAAGAATCGTTTTTTCCTTCTCCACGTATGGATGGCCGATCAGAGAGAGAGCTGTTTCCACCGCTCTTTTATTGCTGGTACAAAGTATGACACCGATATCTTCCAGTTTTTTCTTCTGCAGATCATAATTCTGCATATCCCCTCTGGTTCCGCAAACCGTCGCTACAAAATAAACCTTCCGCTCCTGCTTTTTCACCTGCTCCATCATATCCAGGATCCCCGGAACAAGAGCTCCGGCCATGTCCTCATGAGAACCATATCCCAGTACCAGATCGAACATAATGACCCCTGTCTGCTCTTCCTTAAGGGCCTGCTTCATGCATGAGATCCTGTTTGTGGGATCGATCATGGGATGTGGTTTTCCCACGGTATAGATGTCATCTCCCAGATCTATGATGGTATAGCCCTGTGTATTAAGGAGATAACCTTCCTGTTTTCCTCCTGCTCCGGTAATGCCAATGGTATCCTTTATAAGCATTACAGCCTCTGCTGCCAAAGTTCCTCCGGAATAATAGCCTTTTATGGTTTTATGGTCTTCCTTTTTAAATCCTTCCTGTACCTCCGGTTTCCATGTATCCTTTGTGATTTCTACGTTTCTTACTAAGGATACCGCGATCCTGGCTGCTTCATCCAGGGTGCAGGCATGGTAGAAATTCTCCTCATGTATCTCCGGCTTCTCCCCAAGGAACAGGGTCACCACAGGCTTTTCATAATCCCAAAGCCTGTTTACAATCACATCTCTTACTTCCTTTGCCGGGGGTTTTGACAGAATGACCACCACCTCTACCTGGGGATCCTTTTCCATGGCGTCAATGGCATCAAGCATGGTGATTCCGCCTACTTCCCCCGATAAATCCCGGCCGCCTGTGCCGATGGCATTTGCCACTCCTTCCCCAAGATGATCAATGATGGTGGTAACTTCCTGGATTCCTGTGCCAGATGCGCCGATGACTCCGATCTTCCCCAGCCTGACATGGTTGGTAAAGGCGATTGGCACCCCCTTAATAATACCGGTTCCGCAATCCGGTCCCATGACCAGAAGGCCTCTTTCATGAGCCTTTTGTTTTAAATATATTTCATCCTTTTTTGATACATTGTCGCTGAAAATAAATACATTTAGATTCTCATCAAGTGCCCTGTCGGCCTCAGCCGCCGCATACATGCCTGGTATGGACAGGACTGCAAGATTGGCATCCGGCATTCTTTTAATCGCCTGTTCCCAAGAGGATACGATGTGTTTTTCTTCATTTCCGGAGGAACTTTTGGACTGGTTGTTTAGAAATTCCTCCGCTTCTTTTAAAACCTGCCCGATGATCTCCTCTGATTCCACATCTACCACAATCGCCATATCATTGGACTGGGCTTCCATTAACTCAGAAGTCTCCAGACCGCTCGCCTTAAATAAGTCTTTGTTTGCGGGTGTTGCCATCATAATGGAGACTTTATGTATTCCCGGCATGGAGGAAATTTTATTTGTCAGCAACATAAGAACCACGGAATCCTGATAACTTCCTTTACGAATTATCGTTTTAATCATGTTACGATTCTCCTTTTAACTATAATCTATTGCGTGTTCTTACTCGGCAAATTTGTTCTTGTGATCGTAGCGGTTGTAATGGATATCTTCACTGATCAAGTATTGATAGATATCATCTACGATTTCTATCCCATCCTTGTCATAACCAGCTTTTCTCAAAAGCCCCCGTTCTCCCGGATAGCACACCTTTTCAAAACCTTCTGCCGGCTTAATAGCGGCCAGTTCCTCCATAGTAGTGGTTATGTTTTCTTTAAATTGATCCAAGCCTACAAATTTGTTTGGATCCAGTACAATATGCAGCTGACCCAGATCTCTGCCCTTTGATAAGTCTTCGTACATGCTGCTTACGTGTTTTCCAAAGGGCAGGCCCAAAAGGATGCCTGAAAGCACATCCACCATCATCATCAGTCCGTATCCTTTCGCTCCTGCAATAGGGACAAGGGCATTTACTAACGTGGAATCGGTTGTGGGGTTGCCGTTTATATCCACTGCCCAGGTGCTTGGAATGGGTTCCTTCTTAGACCTGGCATACAGTACCTTTCCCCAGGCCTGAACCGTAGTCGCCATATCAAATATGATATTTCTGCCATCAGCTCCCGGAGCTCCAAAGGCAATGGGATTGGTTCCATAGTAAGGTTCTGATCCTCCGTAGGGAACTGCCATTGGGTCTGACTGGCACATGGAGATGGAAACCAGATTTTCGTCCGCAGCCATCTCCACATAATATCCCAGGCTGCCGCTGTGGGAAATATGCTTGGCTCCAACCACTGCAACCCCTGTTTCCTTCGCCATTTTAATGGCTTCTTTCATGGAAAGCACTGCCGCTGCATAGCCTGAGCCATTATCTCCATGGAAGATTCCGCTTGCCGGGCCTGTTTTCTCGAATTTAAATTCCGGGTGAATGGTGATACCGCCTTTTGCTATCCGTTCCGAATAATACTCTACTCTGACGGCTCCATGGGAATGGATCCCTCTTGCATCAGACCATGTAAGGATATCTGCGGTAATATCCGCATGTTCCTTGGTAAGCCCTGCCTTTTGAAGCTTATTGCTGATTAATTCATGTAATTGTCCTTCCGTTAATCTCATAAGATATGCAACCTTTCTTCGGTTATATATTTTTATAGTTCTGCATCCCTGTTACAATCTTTTGAATACACATAGGCGAATTCTTCATTTCGACCTACTCCATATGCAGCCTGCAGGCTATAAGCACCCATAAACAGATAGTCACCCTTTTTAACAGGAATCCAATGATTATCCAGGTTGTACATTCCTTCCCCTGAATAGATGTATGCGCCATGCTCCTGGATATGGGTTTCAATATAGCCATGGCAGGCCCCGGGCTTAAAGCTTAAGATATGAAAATTCATATCAAATCCAATGTCAGATGCTGACGGCAGAAAGTCCTTAACTCCTACATCTTCCATTCCCTCATAAGGAGTAAACGGCACATCTCCAATATTTCCGCAGACCGTATAGGCCTGGTGTCCCTCGATCCTGTGATAACGTCTCTTATATAAAAATGCCCTTGCCGGGGTATCTCCTATATTTTCAAAGCTTACCTTATTTCCCTCAGGGGAATAAATGTAACCGCCTTCTGTCAGTTCTTCTTCTTTATCTTCATTTTTCACCTTTACCCTGCCTTCCAGAATATAGAGGAATACTTCGATCCCTTCTCCTCCAAATCCCTTTGGATGGCCTCCGCCCTGTTCCATGGTTACCAGATAATCTACGAAGGAAGCTCCCAGTTTGGGGGAAGATAAAATGGTAACCGCACATTGTTCAAATCCAGGTATCACATTTTTTACCAGGCCATCCGGTTCTATTAATGCGAAGTTCCCCCTTTTTACGATGGAACGGCTTGATAAAATGTCTTCCCGGTACCCTGTTATGTGATTTAGATAGCTCATGATAATTTCTCCTTTATTTTGTAATTATTTTGCTTTACTGAAAAATGTCCTTGCATTAAATATCAGGAATAGTATGGTTCCTAAAATCAGCAGCAATGCTCCGATATAAAAGCCTGCGGTGCCTGATCCGGTTTTATCTATAATAAATCCTGTTACCGCCGGCGCGATAATAGATGAGGACATTCCGAAAAAGTTGAACAGTCCCAGAGTGGTTGCCATGTTCTTTTTATTGGCTCTGTCTGACACATAGGATATGAGAACAGGGTCAACGGCCATCTTGCCCAGGAACCCATACAGCAGTAAAATGATGGTCAGGGATAACGCATTGGGCATTGACATGGATAATGCCACCAGCACAAATGCGGAAAGCTCTAAGCCAATGATGATCAGCGCCTTTTTTCCTCTGAACTTATCGGACAGTCCTGCAAAGAACAGCGCTCCCGGTACTGCCGTAACCGATATCATGGAAACAACAAGGCCAATCATTCCACCGGTGATCCCCCTCTCCGACTCTAAGAACTTGGGAAGCCAGGTTACGATCAGATAATAGGCATAACAGGTGGAAAAATACAGTATGTAACAGGAAATCATGTTCAGTGAAAGTAAAGAAGCCTTTTTCTCTGTTCCTGAAACTGCATCTTCTGTCGTCTTTCCTTTATTTTCTTTCTGAATGTCATAGTGCCTTCCTCTGTCCTTGATCGCAATGGCAAACCAGATGACTAAAAGTACGATGAGGCTGCCTGAGATCGTCACCATTGTCTGCCAGGGCAGATGTAAGGTCTTAACGATAAAGCTGGAACCTGTCATTCCAAGGATCAGCCCCAGGGCAGAACCGCTGTTAACGATCGCCGTGGAAATTCCTTTTTTCTCAGGCGGCACGTGTTCCGCTGTTAAGGAAAAGGCAGCACCGTAATACGTTCCGCAGCCTATGCCCGCGCAAACGCTGCCAAGGTAAATCGTATTAAGGGACCTAGACATGGCAATGCTGAAGGCTCCTATCGCAAAGAGGAGAAAGCCCGGTATGAGAACCTTTTTCTGTCCGAATCTGTCTACTAAGAACCCGGATGGTATCTGTAACGATGTATATCCAAAGAAATAACAGCTTGCTATAAGTCCCATTGCTGTGTTAGAGTGCTGTCCGACTGTCCCCTGGATTTCCGAATAGATGGGTGACAGCATGGACCGGTAGATCCAGATGACTACCCAGCCTAAACAGAAGGTAAATACGATTGTCTTCCAATAATCCTTTGGCAGTTGTTTTGCTAAATTATCTCCCATAATGCCCCTCACTTTTCTTATTGATATGATAATTCATATAGAGATGACGTTAATGCCTCAATTCCCTGCTTCAAATCCGTTAGTTCTGTCTGTTCCGCCGGATTATGGCTGATTCCCTTAATGCTTGGGACAAAAAGCATGCCGGTAGGAATCCTGGGCGCTATGATCTGGGAATCATGGCCTGCGCCGCTGTGCATCATCCGGTAATTCAAGCCCTTTTCCCTGCAAACCTTTTCTATGAGACGGATCATTTCATCATTCATTGGAACAGGCGGTTCATCCATCCATAAGTCTATATCTATTTCCACCCCATGTTTTTTTGCGATCTGCTTCATATTTTCTTCCAGCCCGGTAGTTATGCTTTTTAAAAGAGCTTTATCCGTATGGCGGCAATCCATGGTGAACAAAGCTTCACCCGGGACCACGTTTACGGTATTGGGTTTCACTTCTATTTTTCCAAAGGTTAAAACCAACGGGTCCCCTATGGCTCTTGCCTTATGTAAGGAATCATATACGATTTCAGAAAATACCTGGACTACATCCTTTCTATATTTCATGAGAGTTGTGCCGGCATGGTTTGCTTCGCCTTTTAAGGTGATGTTATATCTTCTCTGCCCTACGATTCCGGTAATTACTCCTACGGATTTTCCTTCCATCTCAAGGGCATTTCCCTGCTCGATATGCAGCTCAATAAATGCCTTTACATCGTTCATGGAGCCAACAGCATCCTTCTTAAAGTCAAACCCGCACTCATGCATGGCATCCACGAATTTGATTCCTTCTGAATCTGTGAGATTTTCGACCTCTTCTTTTTTTGCCAGGCCAAATAAGTTTTTGCTTCCCCAGAAAACATAGGGGAATCTGCTTCCCTCCTCTTCTGCCATGGAGATGACCTCCAGATTCTTTTTCGGCCTTCCATGGTTTTCAAGAAGGTTCTTAACAGCTAAGTATCCTCCAAAGATTCCAAGCTGACCGTCTAAGTTTCCTCCATTCACTACCGTATCCACGTGAGAGCCTGTGGCAATGGTACCGGATTCCGGTTTCGTTCCAATAATCCTTCCATATAAATTTCCCACTTCGTCAAACCTGGTTTCCATTCCTATTTGCTCAAATTTTTCTTTTAAAGCCAGCTGTACCTCCAGCCAGCTATTGGAATATAGGAGCCTGGTCATTCCTCCTGTTTGGTTTTTCCCATAAGAGGACATCCAGTCCAATGCTTCCCTGATATCATTGACGGAAATATCCATTTGTGCTACCTCCTGAACCTTTTTTCTATCGATTCGAATCCATGGTTTTATTTTAAAGAAATTTTTCTTACAATACATCATCCAAACCAGATAATCCGTTTTTAAATTTTTGTATGAATCGCACAATGATTTACGTTTTATTAGACATTTAATTAACAATGTTTTTAATTGTTTTTTTAATATCATTGATTTCATTTGGCATTTTATACATCTATGAAAATGGAAAATACTTATTTTTAGCTTGTATGCCTCATCAATTGTCAAGAATACCATCTCATGCAGGATGGAGCTGGAACGGGATCTGCGGGGATAAGAAGATTGGTAAAATGATGCTGTATATGCTTCACTTTCATCATTGTTTTAGGCACAAAAAAAGGCGCTCATTTCTGAACGCCTGGTTATGGTAAAAGAAAAGTCTTTTCTAAGGCCCTTCGGAAGTCTTAATGTTCCTGCCTTGGCGGCTCCTTTTTACTAATATCGCTATTTCCTTACTTATTGACAAAAGGATGTTCTAATGATACCCTTTATGCATTGCATAAATAAGGGGTTACATGACACAATGAAGTTTTAGTAATTGTTCGCAAACTGATCTTCCCTGCCGCAATTAATACTTTGAAAGGATTCTATAGTTAAACATGAACACTACGAGAGATCTGATCAACGGCAATGAAACAAAGGCCATGATAAATTTTGCTATCCCCATGATCATAGGAAACATATTTCAACAATTATATAATGTTGCAGATACGGTGATTGTTGGAAAGTTTATTGGTTCCAATGCCCTTGCTGCGGTAGGCAGTTCATTTTCCGTTATGGTTTTATTGACCTCTATCATCATTGGATTCTGCATGGGAAGCAGTGTGGTGTTTTCCCTGATTTATGGTGCGAAGGAAATTGATAAACTAAAAAACTGTTTTTTTACAGCTTTTATTTTCATTGGAATCGTCACAGTTATTATCAATGTGTGCTCCATCGTTTTTATTGATGAGATTTTGACCTTTATCAATATTCCTGAGGAAATTTTCATGGACGCAAAGATTTACCTGCAGATTATTTTTTATGGGATTAGTTTTACATATATTTATAATTACTTCAGCGCTGCTATGCGGAGCATCGGCAATTCGGTAGTGCCGCTTATCTTTCTTATCCTATCTGCTATAATTAATATCGTGCTGGATATCATATTCGTTGTTCCACTTCAGATGGGGATTGCCGGTGCCGCCTATGCCACAATCATTGCACAAGGATTTTCTGCCATTGGCATTGCTCTTTTCTGTATGCTGCGCGTTCCTCTGATCCATCTTAAAAGGGAGCATTTGTATTTTAATAAGAGTATTATTAAAAAAATTTCAAATTTCTCCATACTCTCCAGCATCCAGTATTCGGTTATGAATTTTGGAATTTTGTTGATACAGGGTTTAGTAAACAGCTTCGGTGTTTCTGCAATGGCAGCTTTTGCGGCAGTCGTTAAAATAGAAAGCTTTGCTTATATGCCGGTGCAGGATTTTGGCAACGCCTTTTCTACCTTTATCGCCCAGAATATGGGTGCAGGTAAGCAAAAGCGTATTTACACCGGAATACGCTCCGCAGTTAAAATAATAACCATTTACTGCGTTATCATTTCCGTCTTAATATTATTGTCTGCAAAGCCTTTGATGTATATCTTTATTAATAAAAGTGAAACAGAGATATTGAGGATTGGAGTGCAGTACCTTACCATTGTAGCTGGCTTTTATTGCCTGATCGGGTATCTGTTTATGTTTTATGGACTGTTCCGTGGAATCGGAAAGCCAGGGGTATCCATTGTACTTACCGTTGTAAGTCTTGGTACCAGAGTTATCCTGGCTTATATATTATCGGCTGTGAATTGGATCGGAATGGTTGGGATATGGTGGGCGATTCCTATTGGGTGGGCTTTGGCAGATGTGATAGGTGTTATTTTAATCAGGCATTATTATGTAAATAATCGCTGAGCCGGTGAATTGCGTAACGCTTTATTCTTTAATTTTTAAATAGAAATGGACAAAACTTTCAACTGTAAATTCTTTAAGCTTAGATGTATCGTCACTGATTAGGTGAAAGAAACTGCCTGGAATTTCTCCTTACTTTAAATTCTTTCGGATACATGGATTACAGCCTAGGTTGTGGTTGTTTGGATTTAGTTTGCAGGTTAGGTCATTTTACAAGGAACTATACGTAGACCGAGAAACGGGCTGCTGGCAAAAAACAGGCTGTATACTCCTGCAGAGAGAGTATACAGCCCGTTTTTTTATGGAGGATTCCAAAGGGGCTTGCCCATTGGCACACGACTTTGCGTAGCAAAGTGTAGTGTGTTATACCGTTGCCGCCGAGGATGGCAAGGGCATTTTCACGGTAGGAAATCCTCGTCTATCGTCTCCACTTCGGGACAAGTTGGCCCGAAGTCCCACAAGGTATCCAGAGACGCTCCCCCTCTGAGACTCTACCCACTCGTCTTGTGGCAATCATTCCCATTGACAACGCCTTTCGCCATTTAGGTTTCCCTGTTCTTTGGAAAAGGCCGGGGGTGGGTGCGGGGGCAGAGCTTCCGCATAAACTAACCGATTGTACGGCAAAAATCCAGACTGTCAAGGAAAAAGGGTGGAGATTTTACGAATGCAAAATACTTCCCGCCCCACCTTGACAGTCTGGATAGGTGTAGCGGCCTGATGTACGGGCAATGCTGCCTTGTTCATTCATCTTATGCTGTGAAAACTAACGCAGAAAATGCTTATAATATTCGTTTATGAACGATTTCCAAATATAGTTCCCTTGCCTTGTGGAAGCACACATTTAATGCCATGATCTTCTAAATCTTTGGCTACTTCCTCTGGAAGCAAAGGAGAACTTCCAGTCTTAAAACCAACGTATGAAACTTTTTTCATAGATGTACCATCTTTTTTTACAATGGTTAAGGAAACCCAATATTTAAACTGGTTTTTTATTGTCCAAATGTCGTATGTAAACAAAACATGTTCAATTTCTTCAATCAGTGCTGCTTGTGGATAAGGATTCTTTGAATTGAGTGTTAACTTTCCATCTTCAAAGTAGTATCTTCCTTTATCCCTGCGGTAATCCAAATCTCTTTTTATGTATGCCTTTTGTCCTCTTACAAAAATTGCAATCGCAAACATTGCACCTAAAATAAAGATAACAATCCCAACTGCCATTAATTTTCCACCTTTCATCCTTCATGATTTGTTTTATATCATATAGCTGATGTTTAACCTAAGCGTTATAAATTGTAGTATATAATTCAATACGGATCATATTCATACTTTCTTATTGTATGCAATCCATCGAATTTCGACCAAACAGTTTAAATCATCATAAAAGCACCAGAAACTCTCCTTCCCCTCCTCTGAAATCCTGCTTCATTATAATGATATTCAATAAACTAATCATTCTAATGAATTTCTTTGATTTTCCCTGATGATCGGTTATCTATACGGGCATTCCGGAACTGTTCCGCTGGATTATTGTGCTGCCAAGCCAGTCTTTCAGTTGAATCAACTGATTTAATGATATAAAAAAGGGAATATTAATATGGTTGCCCAAATTTGAAAAACAAGTGGTTCGAATGTCAAAATGAAGCTGCTGTCAACATTTTGCAAAAAAACTTTAGATGTTGACAGCTTCTTCACGTATAGAAATCTACCTCCTAGATTATGTTTTAGTTGATAGGGAGTTCAAAGGAAGCAAGATCTTTTCCCCGAGTGGTAATTAAGATCAACGGCTTGTATTTCACAATTTCCCGTGAGATCTCCAGGTATATCATACCTTCTGTCGACTCACCTGCTTTCAGGCCCAAAGTGTACAGGTCATTCATCTCCCCCATTCCATAGGTGGTAAAGCGATAAATGTTTGCGTTTTCGTCGGCTACAAAGGCAGACAATTCATTTTCAGAGCCTGTTGCAAACCATTTAGACAGATGGACATCCGAATTGCCGGAGTTATTAATCCGCAGACTAACGATCTCCCAGGTGCTTCCTTCCTTAGCATTTATGGTGTAGGAATCAATATTTAACTGTTCACTAAGCTGAGTACCCAGGCAAGTGATTTCCAGTCCACCCATGGTGATGAGCCGGCCGGTTTTTACCTTATCTGCAAATGCATCCTGTATGATCAGCAGTCGCTTCTGACGTTCGGCTTCTTCCTGTTCGTCAATTTTTTCAGGCGTGGCATAGGTGAATGTTTTGCCGGTCATATAGGGGATAAGGGATTTCAAATCTTCATATTCTGAAGTATCAAAACCTTCTTCATTTTCCAGGAAATTGACGACGACAAGGAGCCCGTCCTTAGTAAAGTCTCTGGCAAATTCTACAGTTACTCCATTTCCAGAGGCAGTAAAACAGTCTGCAGATGTTTCTGTTACCATTCCTTCTGCATTGAGTATCCGATAGATAGAACCAAAAGAAAGCTGGTTATGGGCGAGGTCAACCCATTCGTAGATGGTGACATTGCCATCTTTTGCTGTTCCCATAGCGCCAGTGCAGATGCTGCTTAACAGGTTTAAATCGGAGGCGGAAAAAGAATGGAGGTCTTCTGTGATCGAATAATTAAGGGCACTGTAAATATGGTATTGTTTTAGTTTGTCCTTAAGTTCACCAGTGTTCAACCGTGATGACGTTACTGTAAACAGAGTATCCTGGCCATAGTTCTTTCGGGTAAGAATCCTTATTTCATAAGCTGGAAATAAAGAATTCAGCTCATATTCCGGTTTGATCTTCAGCCGGCAGTGAGCGCTTAATTCTTTAAAAGCATGGCTGTTTTCACAGTCAAGAACTAATGTTTCTATTTTTTCAGCAATTTCATCAAGGGACTCGTAGTCCGGATAAGTAATAACCATGTCATATCCTTCGTTTTCTTTTTCATAAGCGAGCCCCAGTTGATTGGCATGTGTATAAAGCATCTGGGAGGCATAGTCATCATGATACTTGCGTCCCGTAATTTCTTCTGATGCCCCCTTTTCGATGATAAACGGAAAATCCGGATATGCGTTAGAAATAGCTTTATAATAGATCGTATCACCGTCTTTCACTTTCTCAATTTCAAAATCATTGGAATCGAATCGTGATTCCAGATACTTGTTAAGCTCAAATTTTTCCTCACCGGAAATGCCGCATCCTGTCATCAGCAGGAGACTGGCAATCATCAGCAAGACAGTTTGTATGTAGTATCTCATGTAGTTTGCTCCTTCTATTTGAATTCCATCGTTAGTTCTTCTGCCATTTTTTCCTCCAAATGGACAGGGGACAGGTAGGTTTACCAGAAATATATAGCGCATTTCCCGTCTATTTCGTTAAAAACCTTACTGTAACTGGGATATGCCATGGAAAACTGCTCATGGAGCCCGATTTTAAAACGAATGCCGTCCTTTACCAAAAAAATCCCACCGATTCACCAGTTGTGCTAGCGTCCATTCGTTATCCTTTGGTTTTGCATCTGGCAAAGTATGCAACTGGTTAATCAAGACCTTTGCCACACAATATGCATCATGCTCATCATTTTTACGGAGAATAGGAGCACTTTTTCTCTGATCATAAGCCAGAGCCGGATTAATGTCTTTTACTATGTAGCCATTTTCAATCAGCCAGACAG
>DEYX01000232.1 GCA_002365025.1 Hungatella sp. UBA3147
TGGATAACTTATACTGTGAGGTCAATGAAAACATAAAGGCTTACGGCGTAGGCGTTCACAGACACACTCCGGAAATCGAGGAGCAGTTATCCTATGGGGCGGGCCGTCCGGTCACCATTAGCTTTACCCCCCATCTGGTGCCCATGAACCGGGGCATTCTCATAACGTCCTATGCATCCCTCACCAAGTCAGTTTCTTATGAGGAAGTAAAAGCGGTCTATGATAAATATTATTCTGAAGAATACTTTATCCGGATCCTGGAAAAGGATGTGGTCCCCCAGACCAAATGGGTGGAAGGAAGCAATTTTGTGGATGTGAATTTCAAGATTGATCCAAGAACTAACCGGGTAATCATGATGGGTGCTATGGATAATCTGGTAAAGGGAGCCGCAGGACAGGCGGTGCAAAACATGAATATCCTGTTTGGACTGCCGGAGAATAAAGGGCTTAAGCTCATTCCTCTGTTCCCGTAAGGGGTAGGAGTGAAGGCTGAGTCAGGAAAGAAACAACCGCATAATACAACAGGCGCGATAATAAAAGGGGATAAGGAGAGTATATATGATACTTCGTACCATGACATTGGAGGATTATTACCAGGTGCATAAGCTATGGACAGGAATCAAAGGATTTGGAATCCGTACGGTAGACGATTCAAGAGAAGGCGTGGAAAAGTTTTTGAAGAGAAATCCCCAAACCAGCGTGGTGGCAGAAGAGGACGGAATCATCATAGGATCCATCCTGTGCGGGCATGACGGGCGGCGGGGCTGTATGTATCATGTTTGTGTGGCAGAGGAATACCGACAGAATGGAGTAGGACATAAAATGGCTCTGGATGCAATGAAACGTTTGAAAAAAGAAGGGATCAGCAAGGTAAACCTAATTGCCTTTAAGTCCAATACTTTGGGAAATGAATTCTGGAGCAAGTCCGGCTGGACATACCGCAATGATATTAATTATTACGATTTTAACCTAAATGAGGTTAACTCCGTAAATTTTGTTGATTAAGTGAGGGAAATGAGATGAATTTAAAAAGAATATCTGAAGAATTTTCCGTGTGTAAGCTGTCTGGTCCAGCGGAAATTGGAACATTTGACATAACCTCCGGATTCTGGTTTCTGGGAAAGACAGATGAGGAACTGTCGCTGGTATGCGAAACTTCCTCAGTTCCCCAAAATGCCGCGGAGCGGGAGGACGGTTTTTTGGCATTCCGAATAGAAGGAATCCTGGATTTTTCCCTCATCGGGATATTATCAAAAATATCTACGGTACTGGCAGAACATGGAATCGGAATATTTGCAGTGTCCACATTTAATACAGATTACATTCTTGTGAAAAAGGAAAATTATGAAAAGGCTTTGAATCATCTGGTGTCCGCAGGGTATACGGTCACAGGAACAAAGGAGGAAGACTGATATGAAGCAGATAGACGGCGGAGTAACCGCGGCAAAAGGATTTAAGGCTGCATCCACAGCAGCGGGAATTAAATATAAAGACAGAAAAGACATGGCAATGATTTACAGCGAGGTGCCCTGTAAGGCAGCAGGAACCTTTACCACCAATATTGTAAAAGCAGCCCCTGTAAAATGGGATAAGGTCATTGTGGAAAATTCCCCATGCGCCCAGGCGGTTGTTGTCAATGCGGGCATCGCAAATGCCTGTACAGGAGAGGAAGGGCTTCGTTACTGTATGGAAACAGCAGAAGCGGCGGCGGATAGCCTTTCTATCCCTGTCAGTTCCGTATTGGTGGCGTCCACCGGGGTGATCGGGAAGCAGCTTCCTATGGACCGCATTGTGGCAGGCGTGAAAGCCATGGTGCCTGCTCTTGACGGCAGTCAGGAAAGCGGTACGGCAGCGGCCATAGCCATTATGACTACGGATACGGTAAAGAAAGAAGTTGCGGTTCAATTTGAAGCCGGAGGAAAGACCATCACCATGGGGGGCATGTGCAAGGGCTCCGGAATGATCCATCCCGACATGTGCACCATGTTAAGCTTTGTTACCACGGATGCGGCTATTTCCAAAGAGCTTCTGCAGGAAGCTTTAAGAGAGGACATCAAAGATACCTACAACATGATTTCCGTGGATGGGGACACTTCCACCAATGACACCGTGCTCCTTCTTGCAAACGGCTTGGCGGGGAATGAAGAGATCCAGACAAGAAACGAGGATTATGAAGCATTTTGCAAAGCGCTTAATTTCATAAATGAAGTTCTTTCAAAGAAGATGGCAGGGGATGGGGAAGGCTGTACCGCATTGTTTGAGGTAAAAATCATTGGAGCGGAAACAAAGGAACAGGCGGTGACCCTTTCTAAATCAGTCATCACCTCCAGCCTGACCAAGGCTGCTATTTTCGGCCATGACGCCAACTGGGGCAGGATCCTTTGCGCCATGGGTTATTCCGGTGCCGTGTTTGACCCGGAAAAGGTGGATTTATATTTTGAGAGCGCAGCGGGAAAGTTAAAAATCATTGAAAACGGAGTCGCCCTTTCCTACAGCGAAGAGGAAGCCACCAGGATCTTATCAGAACCGGAAGTGACAGCAACTGCGGATATAAAATTGGGAGAAGCCACAGCTACGGCCTGGGGATGCGACCTGACCTTTGATTATGTGAAGATCAATGCGGATTACCGCTCATAAGAAGGACAATATCTGTATATCAGAAACGTAGGTTGGAAATACCTTACTGGTATCCCTTTACGCCCTGTAAAACGGGGCGGGCCCTGCCAGAAAACAGGCAGGAAAGAGGAAAGGAGAAATTTATATGCAACTGGATCATAGCATTATGGAAAAAGCAGAGGTACTGATAGAAGCCCTCCCGTATATACAGCGTTTCAACCGCAAAATCATTGTAGTGAAATACGGCGGCAGCGCCATGGTGGATGAGGAATTGAAAAAGCAGGTCATCCAGGATGTGGTGCTTTTAAAACTGGTGGGCTTCAAGCCTATTATTGTTCACGGCGGAGGAAAGGAAATCAGCAGGTGGGTAGAAAAGTCAGGCATGGAGCCTCATTTTGTCAATGGTCTCCGGGTAACCGATGAACCTACTATGGAGATCGCAGAGATGGTACTTAACCGGGTCAATAAAAGCCTGGTGCAGATGGTTAATGAGCTGGGGATAAAAGCCGTGGGAATCAGCGGAAAAGACGGTATGATGTTAAAATGCCAGAAACGCTATTCAAACGGAGAGGATATTGGTTTTGTGGGAGATATTACAGAGGTGGATCCTCAAATCATATATGATTTACTGGAAAAGGATTTTCTTCCCATCATATGTCCTGTGGGCTTTGACGAGAATTTTGAAACCTATAATATCAATGCTGATGATGCAGCCTGTGCCATTGCCACGGCTATGGAAGCGGAGAAGCTGGCTTTTTTGACAGATGTTGAGGGCGTTTATAAGGATTTTCAGAATAAGGATTCCCTTATTTCAGAAATGTCCATGGCTGAAGCCCAGGAATTTGTGGAAAGCGGGATGCTGGGAGGAGGTATGCTCCCTAAGCTTCAAAACTGCATCGATGCCATGAAGCAGGGAGTATCCAGGGTACATATCATGGACGGACGGATTCCCCATTGCCTGCTTTTGGAAATATTCACAAACAGGGGGATCGGAACGGCCATAATAAGTGCAGGAGAGGAGCGTTTTTATCATGCGAAGCAAGCAGGAGTACATTGAGAAAGCAGAATCGGAGATTTATAAGACCTACAACCGTTTTCCCATTGTTTTTGACCATGGGGATGGTGTCCGTCTTTATGATACGGATGGAGAGGAATATCTGGATTTTGGAGCCGGGATCGCTGTCATGGGTTTGGGCTATAATGACCCGGAATTTAATGAAGTCTTAAAGGAGCAGGTGGATAAGTTACTTCATACCTCTAATTTATTTTATAATGTCCCGGCCGTGGAGGCGGGAGAGCTGATTTTAAAGGCCTCGGGCATGGATAAGGTGTTTTTTACCAACAGCGGAACGGAAGCGGTGGAAGGCGCCTTAAAGATAGCCAGAAGATACGCTTACAATAAGGCTGGAGGCCATGACCATGAAATCATTGCCATGAAACATTCCTTTCACGGCAGGAGCTTTGGAGCTCTTTCTGTAACAGGTAATGATCATTACCAGGAACCTTTTAAGCCATTGCTTCCGGGAATAAAATTTGCGGATTTTAATGATCTGGACAGTGTAAAGGACCTGCTGAATGATAAGACCTGCGCCATAATCATGGAAACCGTTCAGGGAGAAGGGGGAATCTATCCGGCCAGCGAGGAATTTTTAAAGGGTGTAAGAGCACTTTGTGATGAGCATGACATGCTGCTGATTCTTGATGAGATCCAGTGTGGAATGGGGCGGACCGGTACCATGTTCGCCTGGCAGAAGTACGGTGTAAAGCCGGATGTGATGACCGTGGCAAAGGCTTTGGGAAACGGCGTGCCAGTGGGAGCATTCCTGGCAGCAGGAAAAGCCGCGACAGCCATGTCCCCTGGCGACCATGGAACTACCTACGGTGGAAACCCCTTTGTGACAGCTGCGGCGTTCAAGGTGCTGGAACTGTTTAATAAGAGGAAGATCGTGGACCATGCAGCGGAAATGGGAGAGTATCTTGCAAAGAAGCTTAAATCACTGGCTGACCATTATGATATCATAAGTTCACAAAGAGGTATCGGGCTGATCCAGGGCCTGGAGTTTTCTGTACCGGTTGCTCCCATTGTGAGCCAGGCACTGTTAGAACAAAAGCTGGTGCTCATCAGTGCCGGGGCGAATGTTATTCGCTTTGTTCCTCCGCTGGTGATCGAAAAAGAGCATGTGGATGAAATGGTGGAGAAGCTGGAGGCGGTACTGAAGAGTCAGCTTTAACATTTTTGCCGGAGCTTTCGGAAGGAATTCTGAAGGCTCCGGTTTTTTTAATCTGCTTTCACATCTTAAATAATTCCGGCTCAAACCTCAGCATTCCCTTCCGCATCACTAATATCCGGACACAATTGTTTTACCTGGCTTTCCACCTTTTATTTATTAATTATAACAAGTAATAAATGAAGTAAAGCCGATTATATAGCAAATATTCGTATTTGCTAATGAGTGCCATGAATGAAACTGACAAATAGATATAAGAAAGAAGTTTAATAAAATACTTTTTTGTGCAAAAGTACTTGACATCTTATTCTAAGGATGGTAGCATTGGCTTAAGAAATACAGATAATAAAGCTGTTTTATTTTTTGGCAAAAAGGAAAAACGTTTTACCTAAAGAAAAAGTAAAATGATATCCTTTTACATTATATTTTTAAAGGAGGTATTTCAATGAAAAAAAGAGTTTTGAGCATTCTGATGACGGCAGCACTTGCGGTATCGCTGGCCGGCTGTTCCGGCGGGGCAGGAGCAGCGAAGGAGGCCGGTAAGACGGTGGAGGCAACCGCAGGGACAACTGCAAAGGCAGCATCAGAGAACGGGGAAGGAACGGAAAAGGCAGGAGCCGGAAAAAGGGTATGTATCGTGTATTCCGGAAATTTAGGGGACAAGTCCTATAATGATTCCTGCAATGAGGGGGCAAAAGAGGCTGCCGCTGATTATGGAGTGGAAATCAAAAATCTGGAGGGCACTTCTGCAGAAGAATGGGAGGCAAACTTTCTATCTGCTTGCGAGGACGGTTATGATCTTGTTATCTGCTCTTCCTCTAACTTTGAAGAGTACATGAAAGAGCATTGTGCCAGCTATCCGAATGTAAAATTTGCCATTATTGACACCACGGTGGAAGGCGATAATATCGTATCCATTAGCTTCGCTCAGAATCAGGGCTCTTTCCTGGCAGGTGCGGCGGCAGCCATGTTTACCCAGAAAACGGATATTGAAGGGGTAAACCCGGACAAGATCATTGGCTGGGTAGGAGGAATGGATATTCCGGTTCTTCATGATTTCTTTACTGGATATGAGCAGGGAGCAAAATACATAGACCCGGATATTAAGGTTCTCCAGTCTTTTGCAGGAACATGGAACGATCCGTTAAAGGGCAAGGAGCTGACTCTGGCGCAGTTTGATCAGGGAGCGGATATCGTAATGAACGTAGCATCCGGCACAGGCCCTGGAATTCTGGAAGGAGCAAAGGAAGCAGGAAAATATGCCATAGGTGTGGATTTAAACCAGGATAATGACCAGCCGGGAAGCGTGCTGACCTCTATGGTAAAGCGTGTAGATACAGCCTGCTATCTGGCAATCCAGTCAGTGGTTGAAGACACATTTAAGGGAAATTCCACTTCTTATCTGACCATAAAGGAAGAGGGCGTCGGCCTGACCGATTTCAGTGTGATGAAAGAGCACCTGGGAGATAAATTCCCTGAAGACATCGTAGAAAAAGTAAAAGAACTGGAAGAGAAGATCGTTTCCGGAGAAATTGTCGTAGAGAATTATACCGGTTTCGGTGCAAATAAATAGCAGGAACTGAAATGAATGCAGAATGGTTTGGATTTCCTGATTCCACTCGGGTTTCCAAACCATTTTACAATCATAAGGTGCGGGAGACGGCTACTAATATAAAGAAGAGGGTGAAAGTTTGAGCGAATATGTAATTGAAATGAAGGATATTGTAAAATCATTCGGAAATGTTCATGCAGTAAGGAACGGGCAGTTTACCTTAAAAAAGGGTGAGATCCATTCTCTGATCGGAGAAAACGGAGCCGGAAAGTCCACCATGATGAAGCTGCTTTACGGTATGTATCTCATTGATGACGGAAGCATCCGGATCCATGGAGATCATATTCCATCCATCTCTCCTAAACTTGCCATTGAAAAAGGCATCGGAATGGTGCATCAGGAATTTATGCTGGTCAATGAGCTGACAGTATTAGAAAACATCATTCTGGGCTTTGAACCCCGGCATGGTATCACCATTGATTTTGATAAGGCCAGAAAGACGGTGGAACAGTATATCAGTCAGTATGGAATGGATATCCAGCTGGGGAAGAAGATTAATCAGATATCAGTAGGTGAAGCACAAAGGGTGGAGATCATCAAAACCTTAACCAGGGGAGCCAATGTGATCATTCTTGATGAGCCTACGGCAGTCCTGACGCCCCAGGAAACGAGACAGCTTTTTGTAATTCTTCAGAATTTAAGAGAAGATGGAAAATCCCTGGTGTTTATCTCTCATAAATTGAATGAGGTCATGGAGATTTCTGACCGCATCAGCGTAATGCGTCAGGGAAATTATATTGGAAGCGTAAATAAGGAAGAGACTTCCCCGGCAGAGCTTGCAAAAATGATGATCGGAAGGGAAGTATTTTTAAATATTGAAAAAACCCAGACAGAGCCGGGGGAAAAGGTTCTGGAAGTAAAGGATGTATGGGTTTCCGGAGAAAAGGAGATCTCAAAGATCAGGGGTGTATCACTGGATGTCCGGGAGGGAGAGATCGTTGGTATAGCGGGAATCGATGGAAACGGACAGAGTGAGCTGATTGAGGCAATCGCAGGTCTCCGGCAGGTCGAGAAAGGAAACGTGTTTTTAGACGGAAAAGAGATAGCGGGTCTTAGTCCAAAGCAGATCAGGAAAGCCGGATTGTCCCATATTCCGGAAGACCGCAATACAAGGGGCTTAAACCGGTCCATGAGCATCAAGGAAAACCTCATAGCTGTACAGGTAGGGGAAACTCCATTTTGCCGGGGTGTCGTACGAAATGATAAGGAAACCCTGGAATATGCTAAAAAGTTGTCTGAGGTTTTTGACATCCGTCCCAGAGATCCTGAAATATCTACCCAATCCCTGTCAGGTGGAAATGCACAAAAGGTCGTGGTTGCAAGGGAAGTTTCTATTGGGGGGAAACTACTGGTTGCATCCCAGCCTACCAGAGGGGTTGATATCGGAGCCATTGAATCCATCCGGAAAATTCTGCAGGAGGTCAAAGCCAAAGGAATGGGAGTTTTGCTGGTTTCTGCTGACTTGGAGGAAATCTTGTCCCTTTCAGACCGGATCGTTGTCATGCACGAAGGCAGGATAACAGGAAGGCTGAAAGCAGAGGAAGCCAACGAGGATAATCTGGGGTTACTGATGATGGGCGGAACTGCAACGGCTGAAGAAAGGGGAAGTACAACATGAATGTAGCGATAAAGAGCATACAGAAAATTTTACTTACCATGCTGCTTGCATTGACAATCGGTGCCTTATTTATCCTGTTTATCGGGGAAAATCCCCTGGAAGCCTATGGGGCGCTGCTGCGTGGTGCATTTAACGGGAAGCTCAAGATAGGAACTACCCTGGCCAGCTTTACGCCCCTTCTCCTCACCTCTTGTGCGTTTGCAGTCGCGGCAAAAGCGGGAGCATTCAACGTAGGAGTGGAAGGTGAGGTGTTTCTGGGAGGCATTACTGCCGCATATATCGGAATTAACTGGACATTTCTTCCGGCTCCTGTCCTCTTAATCATCTGCTTTCTGGGAGCCATGGCAGTGGCGGCATTGTGGGCACTTATTCCAGCGGTACTAAAGGCTTATTACCGTGTAAGTGAGGTTTGTGTGACCATTCTCATGAACAGCGTAGCCCTGTACATAACCTCCTACCTGGTCAGCGGCCCCATGAGTGCAGGCGTGGCCAATGCCCAGTCTCTGCCGGTGACGGTGAACCTGCCTCAGTTTATGAAGCCAAGCAGTGTCAATGCGGGACTTTTCATAGCCCTTATCACAGTGATTCTTATGATCTGGGTCTTAAACAAGACTACTTTTGGATATAAGGTAAAAACAGTGGGAACCAACCCATCTCATGCGGAGTATGTGGGCATCAGTCCCAAGAAGATATTTATACAATCCATGATGCTTAGCGGGGCATTGGGCGGTATGGCCGGCTGCATTGAAGTTTTAGGGGTTCACGGTTATTTCCTGAATAATTTTGCGGCGGGGCTTGGTTCCAATGGCATGCTGGCCTCTCTGATCGTTAAAAACAATCTGGCTTTTGCGCCCTTTATGTCCTTCTTCCTTGCAGTGTTAAAATCAGGAGCCATGGGGATGCAGCAGAGTACCGGTGTACCAAAATCGATTGTTGACACCATAACAGCAGTATTCATTATTGTGGCAACCATGGAGCTTCTGTTTCAGTTTAAGAATAAGAAAACTAAAAAGGAAAAGAGCAAATAGAAGGAGGCAGAACTATGGATTTAGGAAAAATTTTCAGCGTATCTTTGATATATGCAACCTTTCGTTCTGCCACGCCTATTATTTATGCGGCATTGTGTGCAGCCATCACTCAGCAGGCAGATATTTTAAATATTGGAACGGAAGGAATCATGCTGACCGGTGCATTTGCGGCAGTAGCGGTCAGCTATTTAACCGGAAGCTGGCTTATGGGAGTCGTAGTTGCCATGATTGCAGGGCTTATTATGGCCATGATCATGGCAGTAGGCCATATCCGTTATAAAGCGGAGATCTGTGCCATCGGCATGGGCATCAATTTATTTGCACTGGCGATCACCAAGTTTCTTTTAAACAGCGTCTTGGGAAAAAGCGGTACGTTTTCAGAACCGGGGATCATTGCGATTCCAAGAGTCAGTCTTCCATTTCTGGCTAAAGTCCCATTTTTGAAAGAGATTTTTGACAACTGGTGCATCACCGAGTGGTTTGTGATTGTACTGATCATACTGGTCTGGTTTGTATTTTATAAAACGGTCTGGGGCCTTCGTTTAAGGGCAGTAGGCCAGTTTCCAATGGCAGCACAGACGGCAGGAATTAATGTAAATTCCATGAAATACCGGGCCATAGCCATATCGGGCCTGATCGGAGGCCTGGCAGGAGCCCATTTATCCCTGGGATACAGCAAAATGTTTACGGAGAATATGACAAATGCCAGAGGATTTATGGGAGTGGCGGCTATGTATTTCGGAGGTGCCCACCCTATCCTGACAGCAGCTGGATGTCTGGTGTTCGGGTTAACAGATTCCATAGGTGCCAGGCTTCAGGCTTACGGAGTGCCGTCCCAGCTGGTACTTTTGATGCCTTATGTGGTGACCATAGCTACCCTGGCAGTATCCATGGCATCTAAACTGGCAAGGGAAAAGAAGAAAAAGAGTGCATTAGCTAAAGCTTAAAAAGGAGAATAATCAATGGAAAAACAGAAAGTTATCCTGGACTGCGATCCGGGACACGATGATGCGGTGAACATATTACTGGCAGGAAAAAACAGTGGGATAGAGGTGCTTGGTATTACAGTGGTGGCAGGAAACCAGTCCCTTGAAAAAACCACAAGAAATGCCCTGAATATCTGTCAGTACCTGGGACTTAATATCCCAGTCTATGCCGGCTGCGGACAGCCCATGATCCGGGATAAGCAGCTTCTTGCAGGAGATATCCATGGAGAAAGCGGACTTGACGGTCCGGTTTTTGAACCATTAAAGAGAAAGGAAGAGGCGGAGCATGGGGTAATGTTTCTCGTCAAAACGCTGATGGAATCGGAAGGTGACATTATTCTGGTGCCAACAGGTCCCCTGACCAATATAGCCATGGCCATGAGAATGGAGCCCCGCATTATACCGAAGATAAAAAGAATTGTTCTCATGGGAGGCTGCTATCAGCTGGGGAATGTAACTCCTGCGGCTGAATTTAATATTATCGCCGATGCAGATGCGGCCCATGTGGTATTTTCCAGCGGCCGCCCCATTACTATGGTAGGGCTTGATGTGACCAGGAAAGTGCTTTGTTATCCCCAGGTGGTAAAACGGATGGAAGAGATCGGCACTCCGGCAGCCCGCCTGTTTACAGAGCTGATGGGACATTTCAACAAGAGCCAGAAGGAAGTGTTCGGCTGGGATGGCGGGCCTCTCCATGATCCGGTAACCATTGCTTCCATCATTGATCCAGAGCTCCTGGTGACAAAACCTATGTTTACAGAAGTGGATATCAGAAGCGTACAAAGCTACGGAAGGACCAACTGTGACTTCTTTGGCTACAGTCATAGAGAAGCCAATGTGGATGTGGCCGTGGATATTGATGTGGAACGTTTCTGGGATCTGATTGAGACGGGAATCCGGGCTTATGGTTCGTGAGGTGGATGATGGAACGATTAAAAGAAGTACTGGAAAGCAACAGGGAAGAATATGTTAAATATTTATCAGAGCTGATTGCCATAGATACCCAGGATCTTGGACATGGGATTGCCGGAGGAAGAGAAAAAGAGGGGCAGGAATATTTAATCCGGCTATTGGAAGAGATGGGAGCGGATCAGATAGAAAGAGATCCCATGACTGAAGAGACGATCGCAGCCTCCATTGAATCATATGGGGAAGGCAATCCTGGTCATGACTATAAGGACCGTTATAACGTCTATGCCGTTTTTAAAGGG
This sequence comes from Hungatella sp. UBA3147, assembly GCA_002365025.1. Lineage (GTDB taxonomy): Bacteria > Bacillota > Clostridia > Lachnospirales > Lachnospiraceae > Lacrimispora. The sequence continues at coordinate 11,300 of DEYX01000232.1, forward strand.
CAGGGAAGCAAGAGCCTGATGTTTAACGGTCACATGGATACCATGCCTCCGGGGGATGAGTCCCTGTGGAATGTGCCTCCACATGCTCCGGAAATCGCAGATGGCAAGCTGTTCGGCCTGGGGGCTGCGGATATGAAAGGGGGCCTTATGGCTTCCGTCATGGCAGTAAAGCTTTTAAAGGATGCCGGTATCCTTCTTCCGCTTAACGTCCACATCTGCTCGGTGTGCGATGAAGAGGGAGGCGGCAACGGCTCTATTCAGGCGGTTATGAGAGGAAAACGGGCAGATGGAGTGGTGGTCTGCGAGCCAACATCCGGAGAACTGATTCTGGCTCATATGGGATTTGTATTTATGAAAGTTCAGGTCACCGGGAAATCCAATCATTCCGGCGCAAAATGGCTGGGTGTGAGCGCCATTGAAAAGGCAATAAAGATCATAGAAAGACTGAATGAACTGGAGCATGGCTGGCTGCTTGGCCTTAAGCACCCCCTTCTTCCTGCCCCTAATTTAAACGTAGGGACCATTCATGGAGGAAGTGCGGGATCCACGGTTGCCGGGAATTGTGAATTTGAAATGTGCATCCATTACCTTCCTGGCCTGATGAGCCATGAGCAGGTAGCAGCTGAGGTCACAGACGAGATCAGGCGCCTGGCAGAAAGTGATTTATGGCTTCGGGAGCATATGCCGGAAATCAGTATATATCAGGCAGGAGGTCCTTTTGAGATGGAAAAGGGGCCGTTTGTAGACAGCTTTGAAAGAGCATTTGAAAAAGCGGAGGGAAAACCAGTGGCCATAAAGGGCTCTCCGGCTGGCTGTGACTCCAGGTTGTGGAGGAATATAGCCGGTTGTCCGACCATACAGTTTGGACCCGGAAATCTGGAACAATGCCATTCCGTAAATGAGTATATTCAGATAGAAGAATATCTTAAGGCAATTCATATTTATGCACAATTGATTTTAGAATGGGGAAAGGAAGACAGGACAGATGAATAAGAAAATATTATTGGCAGGAGAATCCTGGATGAGTTATACTACACATGTAAAGGGGTTTGATTCTTTTTATACCTCTTCTTATGAGACGGGAGAAAAGTGGCTGAAAAAGGCACTGGAGAAAGCTGGTTACGAGGTAACGTTCCTTCCAAATCACCTGGCATCGGACGAATTTCCATTCACCATGGAAGAATTAAAGCAGTATGACGGGGTCATTCTGTCCGATATCGGAGCAAATACCCTGCTTCTTCCTGTTGCGACCTTTACACACAGCCGTAAGATGCCGGACCGTTGTAAGCTGATCCGGGATTATGTTCTTGATGGAGGCGCACTTTTGATGATCGGAGGATATATGACATTTTCCGGCGTAGATGCAAAGGGAAAGTGGCATGATACCGCTGTCCAGGAAGTTCTTCCTGTGGAGGTTTTGACTGTGGATGACAGAATGGAACACTGCGATGGTGCAAAGCCTGTTGTAGGAGAAGCCCATGAAGCCATATCCGGACTCCCGTCGGACTGGCCGGAGGTTTTGGGGTACAATAAAACAGTGGCAAAGCCGGAAGCAATTGTACCCGTTACCATAGAAAATGATCCATTTCTGGCACTGGGAACCTATGGAAAAGGAAGAAGTGCAGCATTTACCACGGATTGTGCCCCTCACTGGGCTCCGCCGGAATTTTGTGAGTGGGAATATTACGATCAGCTTTGGAAGGGGATCTTTGACTGGCTGACGAAAGAATAGAGGGAATGGAATGAAGAAGGTAGGCTGGGAAGAGGAAGCGGTACAGCTTTTAAAGGATTTGATGGGAATCAGAACAGTCAACGGAAAAGACGGAGAGAAACCGGCTGCAGAATATATCTGCCAATACCTAAATAACCGTGGAGTGAAGGCCTTTGTTCAGGATATTGGAGAAGGAAGGGGAAACGTAATTGCCCTGCTCCCGGGAGATGATGCGGATAAGGGAATGATCTGGAATGGACATTTGGACACGGTGGACTATGGTCAGCTTGAGAGCTGGGACCGGCCGCCATGGACCCCGGTGATACATAACGGTTTCCTCTTTGGACGGGGAGCCAGTGACATGAAGAGCGGACTGGCTGCCTTGGTATATGTTCTCGGTATGCTGGGGGAGGAAGGGAAGAAGCCGAAAACTTCTATCCAATTTCTGGGGACATGTGACGAAGAGCGGGGAGGGACCGGAGCAAAGGCCATTATTTCCGGCGGACATATGATGGAAGCATCGACTTTACTGATCGGAGAACCTACGGGCTGTACCGTGGGAATCGGACAAAAAGGCTGTATCTGGCTGGAATTGGAAGTGAGAGGTAAGACCAGCCACGGGGCATATCCCGAAGAAGGCTGCAACGCAGTTACCTGTGCATATGAAGCGGCCGAGGGTCTGGCAGACTGGATCCGTGGACACGACCACCCGGTACTAGGTAGCGCTACTGCCCAGATTACAGAAATCCAGGGAGGGATACAACCAAACATGACACCGGATGTGTGTACTGTTTTATTAGATATCCGGACCGTGCCGGGACTTACATATGAAAAGATTCTCTGCCGGCTGGAGACGGTATTTCAGGACATCAGCCGGAATTCAGGAGGTATGCCCAGTCTGACTACTACAATTAAAAATCACAGAATAAGCATTGAAGCGGACAAGGCTTCCAGGGGAGTTTCCCAGCTGGTTAAGAGTATGGTGGCTGCCGGAATTAAGGAAGCCTATACAGGAATTTCCTACTTTACGGATGCCTCCATACTGGCGGAAGGAAAAGAAGGGCTGACGACCGTCTTATTTGGACCAGGCTCCGCAGATATGGCGCACAAGCCCAATGAATGTGTATGCATCGCGGATTACCTTAAGGCAGTACGGGCATTGACAAATATGGCAGCAGCGAGGAGTGAGGATGAGAGCAACAATTAAGGACATTGCGAATGACACAGGACTATCTGTGACGACGGTATCTCTGGTATTAAATGGGAAGGCCCATAAGATACCGGATGAAACCAAAAAACGGATTATGGAATCGGCACAAAAGCTCAACTATCGGCCGAATCAGCTGGCAGTCAGTCTGGTTAAAAAAAGAAGTAAAACCATTGGCCTAATTATTCCTGATATCGGAAATATCTTTTACGCCAATATGGTAAAGGGGATTGAGGAGTGCTGCAGGGAGTATGGCAGAACACTGGTCTTGTGCAACACCAACGATCTCCATCAGAGGGATATGGAATATATCCGTTTTCTGGCTGACCAGGGAGTAGACGGAATCATCTATGTCATGTCCAGAGAAAGTGATAAGGCAGCCGGTAAAGAATCGATTCGTTTATTGGAACAGCTGCAGCTGCCGTTTGTGCTTCTGGACCGCTTTCTTACGGATGTGGACTGCGCAGAAGTTATCCTGGATCATGAAATGGGAGGGTATCTGGCAGCGAGACATCTGGCAGAGCTTGGCCATAAGAAGATAGCCTGTGTAACAGGTCCTGCAAATTTGGCGGATTCAGAAAGAAGATTGAAAGGATATGCCCGCGCGCTGCAGGAATTTCATATTCCTTTTGATGAAAGGCTGGTTTATGAGGGTGATTATACCATGGAATGCGGGGAACGTGCAGTATCAGAGCTGATGCAGTATGGATATACGGCAGTATTTGCCTGCAACGACCTATCAGCTTTTGGAGTGTGCAGGCAGCTGTCCCAATACCATAAGAAAGTACCTGTAGATATATCGGTGGTAGGATATGATGATGTTTTGTATGCGGAAATGATGGCGGTTCCTCTTACAACGGTCAGACAGCCTGTATATGAGATGGGCGTGGAGTCAGTCAAACGGCTGATCTCCCTGATAAAAAAGAAAAAAGTAGAAAAAAGACAAGCGGTATTTGAACCGAAATTGATTATAAGAAGCAGTACAATGGGAATTGGACAGGAGTACAATATATGAAAATATTAAATTTTGGTTCTTTGAATATTGATTATGTTTACCAGATGGATCATTTTGTCAGAGAGGGAGAAACCATATCCTCTGATTCATTGGAGATATTTTGCGGAGGAAAAGGCCTCAACCAGTCTCTGGCACTGAGCAAAAGCGGCGTCAAAGTCTGGCATGCAGGAGCGGTCGGGGAACTGGACGGTGAAATATTGACCCAGCAGCTGGAGCAGTTCGGCATAGATACAAGTAATATTAAGCAGGTAAAAAATAAGACAGGCCATGCCATAATACAAAAGAATCAGGAAGGGCAAAATGGCATCCTTTTATATGGCGGAGCGAATCAGGAAATAACAAAGGATCAGGTGGACCATGTTTTAAATGAGTTTGGGGAAGGGGATTTTGTCATTCTTCAAAACGAAATCAACGAAGTTGGATATATTATGGAGCAGGCATACGGGAAAGGAATGAGAATCGTTTTGAATCCTTCCCCCATGAACAGTAAAATATGGAGTTACCCTCTTCATTATGTGGAGTTTTTTATATTGAATGAGATTGAAGCCGGGGATATCTGTCAAAAATCCGGTAGCGGCAGAGAACTCCTGGATCAGCTGGCAGAAAAATTCCCGGGCGCAAAGATTCTTTTGACACTGGGACAAGATGGTTCTTTATACAAAGACGGCGATCAGGTGTTTGAGCAGGAGATCTATCAGGTACAGGTGGTTGATACAACAGGGGCCGGGGATACCTTTACCGGCTATTTTATAGGCGGACTTAGTCTGGGAGAAACTCCCGGACAGGCTTTGGATCATGCGGCAAAGGCAGCTTCCATTGCAGTATCCAGAGCAGGTGCTGCACCTTCGATACCCACGAGGGATGAAGTTTTAAATGGATATTAATGCTAAACGCAAAATGAGGAAGCACCTGGGGGATCAGATCCCAGGGCTTCCATTTTAGTGCGCTATGATACAGAGATTTCTAGTGTACTTATGATAGAAAAACGACACAGAACTGTGATAAATGCACAAAAAAAATGTACCATAAAAAATAAAATTAGAAATCTGTATTAAAAATCTTGACGAAATATATTTAATTTAGTATAATAAGTGAAAGAAATACAATTTACTGGAAGTGTTACTGTTCGGCAGGCCTGGCCAGGATGATGTAAGGTTGCAGCTAATAATGTTTAGCTGTGGTTTTACATGATCTTGGCCTTTTTTATTTGAGAAGGTGAACTTTTTGTATGTAGAAAAGCGTATCAATAATAATGTACTTTTGGCGTCAGAGGATGGACAGCAGATGGTTCTGGTGGGGAAAGGCATTGGTTTTCAGGCTTATCCTGGTAATAAAATAGATAAAAGCAGGATTGAGAAAACCTTTTATCCTACAAACAACATGACGTTCACTCAAATGGCAGCCCTTATGACGGGGTGTGGTCCAAATGAGTTAAGGGCAGTTTTTAAAATTGTAAATATGGCAAAGGAAACATTTAAAGAATTAAGTGACAATATGTTCTTTTCCTTACTTGACCATTTATCCTTTGCCCTTAAGCGTCGGGAAATCCAGATGGATATAGTAAATCCGCTGGAATGGGAGATAAAGAAGTTCTACTCCAGAGAATACCAGATGGGCATCAAGGCATTAGAAATTATAAAGGCTGATTTAGGGACGCAGCTTCCTGACAGCGAAGCCGCATTTTTTGCCCTTCACATTGTTAATGCACAGATAGATAGCGTAACGGGTGAGGAGATTTTTGGGATCACCGAAATGACAAATTCTATTTTAAAGCTGGTCAAGTATTTTTATCAGTGCGAGTTTGATGAGGACAGCGTGTTCTTTAACCGTTTTATAACTCATGTAAGGTATTATCTGATGAGGCGGTTAAAAGGTGAGGAGGTCGCCCCTACAGAAAGGGAGATCATTGAATCGGTCCGCAAAGCAGATTCCCAGGCTTACGAATGTGCGAACAAGATTGCCCAGTATATTTATGAGCGTCAGAGATGGGAAACTTCCGAAACAGAGAAAATGTACTTAATGCTGCATATTATTAATTTAGTAAAAAAGGTAAATAAATAAGGGATTCGTTACAGTTTGGCTGGCAAGACCCAAACCTGCCTGACAGTGGATTACTGTCAGGCAGGTCTGGGTCTTTTGTTTATATTATGTTCTGCCATTATCCCCTGCTCTGCGCAGAGAAAGTGCGGCTGCAGAAGGCACCGTGCTCCGATGAGGTTTTGATGGAACTGAAAATCTGCTATTTGGCTGTGAAAGCGCGCACCAGCCAGGCAGATGGAAAATTGCAATTTTATGATGTAAAAGGAGGAGAAAGATGGAACGAGAAGAATTAGCAAGAAAAATTATAGAGCATGCAGGGGGGATAGGAAATATCAAGTCTTTGTCCCATTGCATGACACGGCTTCGGTTTTTCTTATTGGATGACAATAAAGCCAATGAAGAGGAATTAAAGAAACTTTCCATACTTGGTGTTCAGAAGCAGGGAGGACAGTACCAGGTTATCGTCGGAAATGACGTATCCAAGGTATATAAGGAAATCATGAAGCAGTATCCGGGGATTGCCGGAGGAGAAAATGTCCCGGATAACGCCGGAGAGAAGAAAGGAAGTATTTTTAACCGTATGCTTGCAACACTGACTGCCATATTGGTTGCACCGCTTTCCGCTATTATCGGCGGCGGTTTGATATTGGGTATCCGGTATATGTTTACTACCCTGCACATTTTGCCGGGTGACAGCTCACTTATTTTCCTGCTTACGGTAATCGGTAATTCATCCCTTTATTTTTTCCCGTTTCTGCTTGCAGTTTCGGCTGCCAAGCGTTTTAATACCAACATTTACATGGCTATGGGGATAGCTGCTGCCATGTTGGATCCCAATATCATAGCAAAGGTTGGGGAAGATCCGGTAATGCTTTTTGGGGCAATACCTATTCCTATGATAAATTATGGAAGCAGTGTTATACCAATTATCCTGGCGGTATGGTTCATGAGCAAGGTATATGGCTGGCTGGATGACCATCTGCCTTCAATGATTACCGTTATATTTGTTCCTTTGCTGACTTTTTTGATTGTTATTCCAATAAACTTAATATTAATCGCACCTCTGGCTACTTACCTGACAACTTATGTGTCAAATGGCCTTGAGTGGCTGATAAACTTGAATCTTGGAATCGCAGGTTTTGTGATCGGTTCGACCCGCCCGCTGCTGGTATTGGTAGGTTTGCATCATGCCGTCCGCCCCCTTCAGTATATGCAGTTAGAAACCCTTGGATATACCATAATTGCCCCGGCTACATTTATATCCACCATGTCCCAGGCAACCGCCGCATTTGCCGTTGCTGTACTTGTTAAAGACCGGAAGAGTAAGCAGATTGCAACTTCTTCCACCATTTCAGGCTATTTAGGTATTACCGAACCTGCCCTGTATGGAATTATCTTTAAATACCGTGCAGCTCTGGTGGGCTGTATCTTAGGCGGTGGCCTTGGGGGTATGGTAAGTACCATGATGGGGGCGAAAGCCTTTTCATCAGGAATGCCCAGTCTATTGACAACCCCGATATTCATGGGGGACAAGCCCCTATCCATAGTTTTCGGCCTGATTGTAATGTTTGTGTCTACTTTTGGAATTACGTGGTTTCTTGGAAAAACTGTGTTTAAGCTGAATGATAACGTGGTCTTAACCAATGGAATATCAGAATTTGAAGCGGATAAGGGGAAAGCAGAGCCAGGGCATCTGGTGTTCAGCCCTGTCAGTGGGCAGATCTGTAAAATGGAGGATATTAATGACGAAACATTCTCCAGCAAATTATTAGGTGAAGGTATCGGTATCGTTCCGAGTGAAAACTTGGTTGTCGCTCCCGGGGATGGTACGGTCAATACAGTTTTCCATACCAACCATGCACTTGGTCTGATTACGGAGGATGGTACGGAGGTACTTATTCATATCGGACTTGATACGGTCAAACTGGAAGGGGAATTCTTTACTGCCAGATGTAAGTCAGGGGATAAGGTGAAAAAAGGGGATGCTCTTATTGAGTTTGACCGGGAACAGATTGCAGCAGCCGGCTATGATACCACGGTTATTGTAGTGATTTCCAATACCCCGGCGTACGGGAATATCCAGCCTGAATTTGAAAATGGGCCTATTTTTGCAGGCGAAAAGATATTAACTGTCAGTTAGAAGCATTGGTATACCTTTATCTCCAAAAAGCATGGACAATAATAAGGAAACGCCCTACGGGTATACCTTTATGTCCAAAAAAGCATGGACAATAATAAGGAAACACCCTACGGGTATACCTTTATGTCCAAAAAGCATGGACAATAATAAGGAAAGGAGAATGGATATGTTAAAACATGCACCTAACGGTATTCCAATAGGATTTTTATGGGGAAGTGCGTCCGCAGCATGCCAGATAGAGGGTGGCTGCAGCGAAGGAGGGAAGGGCCTGAGCGTAGCAGATGTGGCAATGAAGCAGGGAAAGGAGGTTCCGCGAAAAGAGTATAAAAACGTTACAAAAGAGCAGATAAATGCAGCAGAAGGCAGCGCTGGGGAGGAACTGTATCCCAAGAGACATGGTGTGGATTATTATCACCGTTTCAAGGAGGATATTGCCTTGTGTGCCCAAATGGGATTCACAGCCTTTCGAATGTCGATTGCCTGGAGCCGGCTTTTTCCAAATGGTGATGAGTTAGAGCCTAATCCTGAAGGAGTGGGATTTTACCATGAGGTGTTTAAAGAACTGAAGAAATATAAAATGGAACCCATTGTGACTCTTTCCCACTTTGAGATGCCTCTTCATCTGGTCACCCAATATGGAGGCTGGGCTGATCGTAAGCTGATTGATATGTATGTTCGTTACTGCAAAGTCTGCTTTGACGAATATGGGAGCTATGTCACTTATTGGATCAATTTTAATGAAATGAACGGTATCCGCTTTAATACTTTTTATTCAACCGGCATCGTCCGGGAGGATTGGGGAGATAAGTTTGAGCAGGCTACCTATCAGGCCGCTCATAACCAGTTTGTGGCTTCCGCTAAAGCTGTAAAATATTTGAGAGAGACAAGGTCTAATGCCAGGATGGGCTGCATGGTGGTTCCATTTACCCGTTATCCAGGTACATGCAAGCCGGAGGATGTGATGAAGATGCTGCATGACATGCATCTGGACTGCTATTTTTATACGGATATTTATATGAGAGGAGAGTACCCTGGATATGCGCTCCGTTACTTTGATGACCATCAGATCCAGTTTGAGACGGAGGATAAGGATTTTGAACTGATAAAAACATATACGGTCGATTACCTGACTTTCAGCTATTATTCCACCAGCATATCCAGCGTAGAGCAGGAGGGATGGGAAACAACAGATGGGAATTTAAGCCAGCAGCTTAAAAATCCCTACCTGGAAGCATCTGAATGGGGCTGGCAGATTGATCCCATGGGGCTTCGCTATCAGCTTAGCTGCTTTGCTGACCGGTATCCGGGAGTAGAAATGATGGTGGTCGAAAACGGCCTTGGCGCTCAGGATATTGTAGAAGCAGACGGCAGCCTCCAGGATGATTACCGCATTGATTATCTTCGCCGCCATATTGAGCAGATCAAGGAATCCATACGTGATGGGGCCAATGTGATTGGATATACATCCTGGTCTTCCTTGGATTGTATTTCTTCCGGAACTTCTGAAATGGCAAAGCGTTATGGGTTCATTTATATTGATTTGGATGATAACAATGAAGGGACTCTTGAAAGAAAACCCAAGAAATCGTTTTACTGGTATAAGAAGGTAATCGAGACTAACGGAGAGAACTTATAAAAAAGAGGGGAGTATTTTAATATGCAATTAATTATCACAAAGGACTATGAAACTATGAGCCATATGGCCCTTACTCATGTACTGGCTCATATGTACACAGGGGATAACCGGAGGGTCAACCTTTCCATTACGGCAGGAAAAACCCCGGAACGGCTGTATCAGCTGCTTACAGAGGAGTACAAAGGAAATCCCTGTTTTAAACATGTCCATTTTTATAACTTTGATGAGATACCCAGGGAGGGGGAGGAAACCGGTGTAACCATGTATGATTTAAACCGTATGTTTTTTGACCCGGCTGAAGTGTCCGGGGAGCTGATTCACGTTCTGGATACAAAGAACTGGAAAGATTACGATAAGAAGCTTAAAGAAGATGGCGGACTGGATATGCTCATCATGGGGCTCGGTACGGATGGGCATTTCTGCGGAAATCTTGCAGGTACGGTAGAACATTTCGGCATGGAGACCCGTATGGTAGCGAAAGAGGAATATCCTATTTCATATTTTGAAAGAGAGACGAGTCCGGATCATTATGTGACATTTGGGCCGAAAACTGTAATGAATGCCCGTCATCTCATCATGATCATTAATGGCAGCCACAAAGCAGAAATCGCAAAAAAAGCCTTGTTCGGTCCTGTTACGCCGGAAGTTCCTGCCAGTGTATTCCAGCTGCATCCTAATTATACAGTCATCATGGACGAGGAGGCCGCATCTTTGCTGGATTTTAAAAACAAAGCGATTAATGGGTCGGCCTGGCTGCAGAGAAGTATAAACTGCAAACATAAAGCTGCTTTATATTAGGAAGTTAAATGCAAAAAGAGGAAGCCCCAGTAGAAATCCCAGGGCTTCCTTTTCTGTTACGAGGCTGTCTCTCGATACAGTTCCCGGATCTCACGGACGCGCAAAAGAATAGGAAGCAAAACTCCGGCTGCAATCAAGCTGAATAAATTCTGCACCATATTAAACGGAACATTAGAAATAGCAGCCGGCCAGCGGTATACTGCAAATTCAAAAATAAAATATCCGCCTGTGACCACTGCGCTGCAAACCACTCCGGCGGCTAAAAAAGGCAGTACCCGAAAGCCCCTCACTGGTCCGCGGGAAGGCAGATGTTTATACAAATATCCACTTAAAAATGCCGCCAATGCCTTAATGATCAGGGTAGCGGGTGCATAAAAAGCGTAACCGGACAGCAAATCCGCCATCATAGAGCCTATCCCTCCTGCGGCGGCACCTGCCATAGGTCCTAAAAGCATGCCGCTTAGCAATACCATCCCGTCCCCCAGATGAATATAGCCGCTGAATGCAGATGGTATATGTATTACCATAGTGGCTGCAGTGGTAAGAGCTGCCATCAAAGCGCTGAAAACGATCTTTTTTGTTCTGTTATTATTCATGTCTTCTCCTCTCTTGCAGGTCATTTATATTCATATTGAACCTATCATATAGAAAAACTGGCATTTTATAAATATCCAATTTGGATAAAATTATACATACCAGTTTTATTTAAGCAGTTTGACGCCACCCGTTTGAGTAGCGGAATTGCTGCGTATTTTTTCATGTAAGGTTGACAGCAGGAGATGTCCCTGTTAAAATCAAAAAAATTATTTTATTTGCTTAAGGAACCAATGGCGGTATAACAGGCGGTATTTATTATAAGGAAGGAGCGATTAAATGAAGATTGGTGCCATAACGGTGGGTCAGAGTCCGAGAACTGATGTTACCGAAGATATCATGGATATTTTTAAAGGCAAGGCTGAAGTCCTGGAAAAGGGAGGACTGGATGGTCTGACAAGAGAGCAGATAGAGAAATTCAGCCCAAAGGAGGGTGATTATGTGCTGGTCTCCAGATTAAATGACGGAACCTCTGTTACGTTTGGAGAACGTCATATCATCCCAAGGATTCAACATGCAATTGAGGAATTGGAAGAGCAGGGAGCGGCCTTTATTATGATGTTTTGTACAGGAAAATTTCCGGACACCTTAAAAGCAGAGGTTCCCCTGATTTACCCTTGTGAAATTTTAGACAGAACCGTTCCTCTTCTGACAGCCTCCTCCTCGATTCTTGTAGTGACGCCATCTCCTTTGCAAATAGCTCAAAGCAAAAAAAAATGGTCCAGGATCGTAAGGAAGGTTAAAGTTGTCTCCGGCTCCCCTTATGGTGAAAGGAAGGAGTTGGAAGAAACAGCCAGGCTTGTGAGGAATACTGAAGCGGATCTGGTGATTCTGGACTGCATTGGCTTCAGCCGGGATATGAAACGGCTGTTCGCGGAAGAGACCGGAAAGCCGGTAATTCTTCCCAGGACCTTATTGGCCCGCCTTGTTTCTGAATTAACAGATGTTTAAATAAAAGAAAAAACGGTATATATTTAAATCTGACCCTATCACTGTGCATGATGTTTAAATTGTGTACGAAAAACCGTGCAAACTGTTATTTACAAAAAAAATCCACCCTGATAAAATACTTATCAAATATTCGCTAACAGGAACAGAGAGGATTGATTGGATGAGTGACCTGTTATCCAGAGCTAAAGAACTTGAGGATTATGGAATTAATATCAGGCGCAGGATACATAAAAAACCGGAAATCAGCTTTGACCTTCCGGAGACCGTAAAGCTTGTCAGGGAAGAGCTTAAGACCATTGGTTTTGAGCCTGCCGCCTGCGGAACTGCAGGGATCACGGCGCTGGCCGGAAAGCCTGGAAAGACTTTTTTACTAAGAGCTGATATGGATGCCCTGCCCATGAAAGAAGAAACAGGACTTCCTTTTGCATCGGAGAATGGTTTCATGCATGCCTGCGGCCATGATATGCACACCAGTGCATTGCTGCTGGCTGCACGGATATTGAAAGAGCGAGAAGGGGAATTGAAAGGAACGGTGAAACTCATGTTCCAGCCCTGTGAGGAAGGGGTAGGAGGCGCTTTGGACATGGTAAAGGCAGGCGTTCTTGAATGCCCTTCCGTGGATGGTGCAATGGCTCTCCACGTGCTCCACGAGAAGTCCGGAATCGTTGGATATTCCCGGGGTACAGCTTGCGCTTCCAGCGATATCTTTACCATTACGGTAAAGGGAAAGGGCGGTCATGGAGCCGCACCTCATCTCTGCGTTGATCCAATTCATATAGCTGTCCACATTCATTTGGCACTGCAGGCCCTTAATAGCCGCGAGGTAAATCCTGATGAGATGCTGGTATGCAGTATCTGCCAGATAAACGGTGGAACAGCCACCAACGTATTTCCCGAGACGGCTGTATTAAAAGGAACCATTCGCACCATGAATGAAAAGGTGAGAAGCTTTGCCAGAGAACGTCTGGTCCAGATTGCAGAACAGACTGCCGGCACATTCCGGGGAGAAGCAGAGGTGAAATTTCTTCATGAGGGCGTTCCGCCCATGGAAAATAACGGGGATCTTCTGAATGCTTCCATCGGTTATATCGACGTCCTTCTGGGAGAAGGAACCTGTAAGGAACTTCCCAGAATGACCGGTTCGGAGGATTTCTCCATAATATCTCAGATGGTTCCATCTGTTCTTTATTGGGTGGGAACCGGTTCAGAGGAGGAGGGATACCCTTACGGCGTTCACGATCCAAGAGTCACATTTAACGAGGAAAGCCTTCACAAAATGGCTGCCATCTATGCCAATACAGCCATCTGCTGGCTGAGAGATCACTCCTGATAACCAGGTAAAGAAAATATCATATGTTTCGGATATAACGATAGTTAAAGGCGACTATGCTTACTTTGACTGTCGTTTTATTAATATACAAGGAAAAGAGGAATCATTATGAAAAAAAGATTTTTAGCGGCAATTTTAGCGGTAGCTGTCTCAGTCGGATTAAGCGCATGCGGTTCCGGTTCTTCGGCCACAACGGCTGAAACAACAGCATCAGCTCAGGGGACAACGGAAGAAACGAAAGTTCCTGCGGGGGAGCCGGTCTCCGGCGGTGTTATGACTATTTCCCTTTCTTCCTCACCCAAAAACCTGGATCCTGTCAAGTATACGGGAACCTATGAATCCCAGATCATCGGCACAGTCTGTGATACTCTTGTGGAATATAATACGGATCTTACGGAAATCCAGCCAGCCCTGGCAAAATCCTGGACCGTAAGCGATGACGGGCTTGCTTATACTTTCACGCTGCGTGACGATGTATACTTCCAGCCCGGCAAGTATCAGGAAGGAAGAAAATTGACAGCAGAGGATGTGAAATACTCCCTGGAGCGCTCCCATGAGCTTTCTGCATTGCAAAGGCTGGATATGCTGGATCACTGTGAGGTTATTAGCGATACGGAGGTGGTCTGTTATTTGCCTGAGCCAAATGCCGTATTCCTGACTGCACTGACTGATGCAGGCAATGTGATTATTCCAAAGGAAGAGGCAGAAGGCTGGGGAGAGGATTTTGGTTCCCACCTTGTAGGTACAGGCCCCTTTGCTCTTCAGTCCTTTGAGCTGGATCAGCAGGCTGTCCTTGTGCGCAATGATAAATACTGGGCTGCAACCCCTTATCTGGACGGAGTTACCTTTAAGCCGGTAAGTGACGGAAACCAGGCAGTAAATGCCCTTCGCACCGGAGAGGTAAATTTAGCCACCAGCCTTAGCGGCGAAGCTGTAAAAATAGCGAGAGAGGATCCGACCGTAGAGCTTATGGAGATGCCGGGTCTTCACGTTGCTTACATTTATTTTAATCAGGTAAATGGACCAACTGCAGATATCAAGGTCAGAGAAGCGATCATCAAGGCGGTTAATATCAAAGAGCTTACGGCAGGTGTGTACCAGTACCAGGAAGCGCAGCCGGCCAGTCTGCCTCTGCCTCCGGGCTCCTGGGGATACGATTCCAGTCTGGAATCAGAAGTTCCTGCTTATGATCCGGAAGGGGCGAAAAAGCTTCTTGCAGAAGCCGGATATCCTGATGGGTTTGATATGAATATTTATATTTCCAACACAGAAGCCAGAATTAAGATGGCAACCTTATTCCAGGCTTACTTAAAAGAAAACTTAAATATCAATGTGAATATTAATACCAGCGAATGGGGGACCTTCAGCGAAATCGCATCGTCGGGGAAAGCAGATGTATTTGCAATGTCATGGACCTGGTATCCTGATCCCTATTTCTTTTTAAATAAAATATTCCATACAAGTTCCATCGGCTCCCTAGGAAACGGACAGGGCTTCAGCAACAAGGAAGTGGACCAATATCTTAATGATGCGCTGCTGTCCACAGACCAGGAAAAGAGAGCGGAAGCTTATAAGAAGGCGCTTGCGGTAATTGTTAAGCAAAATCCGGGCATCTTTTATGCAAATGAGAATGTAAACTGGGGCGTAAGCCCCAAGGTCCAGGGGCTGGAACTGCGCGCCGACGGCAAGGTTAAGATCTGTACTCCGGATATAAATGTCTGGTTATCCAGATAAGGTTACCGTTTAGTCATGCCATTCATTATTTGGCGGATAGGGATATTGCTCAGCAATATCCCTGATTTAAAAGACACAGGAGGAGATATATGTTAAAGACTATTCTAATCAGATGCCTGCAGATTATTCCGTCTCTTTTTGTGGTTGTCACGCTGACTTTTGTACTGACCAGAATGATACCGGGTGATCCGGCCAGAGCGGTACTGGGACCTCAGGCATCCGTAGAAGATGTGGAGAAAATGCGGGAAACCATGGGACTTAACCAGCCTCTGGCAGCTCAATATAAGGATTATATGATAAACATCGTAAAAGGGGATTTTGGGACATCTTATTCCTACAATCAGCCAGTGTTTTCATTAATTGCAAGGCGTATTCCAAGTACGCTGCTGATCGCCCTGCCGGCGGTTTTGATCGCGCTGATCGCAGGAATGTTAGTAGGGGTTACCTCTGCCGTACATCAAGGCACACTCTTTGATTACGTATTCATGATACTGGCTCTGGTAGGAGTCTCTATGCCGATTTTCTGGCTGGGACTTATGCTGGTTTTAATGTTCAGTGTAAATTTGGGCTGGCTGCCGGTTCTCGGCATGGGAGATATTTCCAAGGGGCTGGGTGATGTGATCCGCCACATGGTACTTCCCTGCTTTTGCCTTGCCACCATCCCGACGGCCACCTTTTCCAGAATCACCCGTTCCAGCATTCTGGAATCCATTCATGGGGATTCCATCCGTGCACTTCGGGCCAGAGGAATCAAAGAGTCTGTGGTGATCTGGAAGTATGCCTTAAAAAGTGCCCTTCCTCCCTTAATAACGGTTCTGGGATTACAGCTTGCCGGCTGTTTTGCCGGTGCAATCCTTACGGAAACCATTTTTTCCTGGCCGGGCATGGGGACGCTGATCGTCGGAGCCATTGACAACAGGGACTATGTTTTGATCCAGGGGGCAGTTTTAGTTATAGCCCTGGCCTTTGTAATGATCAATATGTTTGTGGATGTGATTTACATGATCATCAATCCAAATGTCAATTATGAAGGAGGAAATTAAATGGCGAAATCACTTGGATTGGATCAGCAGTCCCACGAAGAGATATTAAAAAAAGAAAGAAAATCCAACAGTGCCTGGAGCAAACTAAAGAGAAATAAAACAGCGCTTCTTGGATTATTTGCTGTCAGCGTTATGGTCGCTCTTGCCATTCTGGCTCCGGTAATTACAAACGGGAAACCAAATGAGATTCATCCCATTGATGCTTATCTGAAATTTTTTGAAAAGGGCCATCTGCTGGGTACCGATGAGTTCGGGAGGGATTTATTTACCAGGATCTGTTACGGCGCCAGAGTATCCTTGCTGGTTGCTGTCGGTGCTACCGCTGTCGGCGGAGTGACCGGAGTGATTCTGGGCCTTATTGCAGGCTATATGGGAGGAATTGTGGATGCCGTCCTGATGAGGATCATGGATGGAGTCCTTGCCTTTCCCTTTATTCTGCTTTCCATTGTTCTTATGACGGTCCTGGGGTCCGGTATTATCAATGTGATCCTTGCCATAGGCATAGCTGAGATTCCACGGTTTGCAAGAGTCGTAAGGGGACAGGTGCTGATCGTAAAAAAGGAAGAATACTGCAATGCCGGAAGGGTGATCGGAATATCTCATTTCCGTATGCTGGCACACCATATCCTGCCCAATACTGTTTCAGAGGTTATCGTGTATGGGACTCTTAATATAGCCAGTGCCATTATTTCGGAAGCGGCATTAAGCTTTCTGGGGCTTGGCATTGAACTGCCTACCGCCTCATGGGGAAGTATTCTCCGTTCCGGAAGAAACTGCTTAAATACGGCTCCTCATATTGCAGCCGTATCAGGTACCTTCATATTGATCACTGTGATCGGCTTTAATCTGCTGGGAGACGGTATCCGGGATGTGCTGGATCCAAAAATGAAAAAGTAGGTAATAAATATGGATATTAACAGGATAAAAAAAGATGTGGAACAGAGCATTGAGGAAAAAGGAGAAGATTTGTGGGGACTTGCCAGATACCTCTGGGAAAATCCTGAATATAATTTTCACGAGTTTAAATCCAGCAGAGCCATATGGGAACTTTTGGAGAACGATGGATTTAAAGTGGAAAAAGAAATCTGCGGTCTGAATACGGCCTTTTGCGGGGAATATGACAGCGGAAAGCCCGGACCTCATATCGGCTTTCTGGCAGAATATGATGCGGTTCCCGGAATGGGACATGCCTGCGGTCACAACCTGATGGCAGCAATGGCTGTGGGAGCCGGTTTTGGAGTAAAGTCTGTCATCCACCGTCTTGGAGGGAAGATCTCTGTGTTTGGAACCCCTGCGGAAGAGGGAGGAGGGGGAAAGGTTATTTTGCTGGAGAAAGGAGCATTCCAGGGCCTTGACGCGGCAATGATCCTTCATTCTGCCAATGAAACGGTAGTCAATGATATTTCCTATTCAAAGACAGATCTGACCGTTGAATATCACGGCAAGAGCGCTCACGGAGCCACCTGGCCGGAAGAAGGAACCAGTGCCCTGGATCCCTTGCTTCAGTTATTCCAGTATATAGGCGGACAGCGCCTGCGCTGGAACGGCAGGGGAACGATCCTTGGGTTTATTACAAACGGAGGAAAGGATCCTATCCATATTCCTGATTTTTGCCAGGCTAAATTTACGGTCAGGTCTTTTGACAAGAGATTTAAAGAACAGATATTGAAGGAATTTCTGGAGGCAGGACAGTCCCTTGGGACTATGACGGGGACCAGGTTCCGGTATGAATGGGATGGATATACCTATGAAGATATCCGCAATAACAGCCAGCTTGAAAAGCTTCTTTTAAGAAACTTAGAAGACCTTGGAGAAAGGGTAATGCCAAGGAGAAAAGAACTTGGAATCGGCTGTACCGATGTGGGGAATCTCACTCATGTCATTCCAGGGCTCCAGTCCTATATCCAGGTGGTTCCCGGCTTAAGGGGCCATACGAAGGAATTTGAGGAGGCCTGCGGCAGTATGTCCGGCAGAAGGGCAGTGTTGGTGGGAGCCAAAGCCATGGCTTTTACTGCGGCGGATCTGCTGTCCTCACCTGAAGCAATGGAAAAGGTAAAGCAAAGCTTTGCGGAAATGAAGAAAAAATATGAGTAAAGGAGGTGCTGCTGTGGGAGAAGTATTATTAACAGTGAATGACTTAAAAACATATTTTTATACGGCAAGCGGCGTGAGCAAGGCAGTCGATGGAGTGAGCTTTCACATAAACCGGGGAGAAATCATGGGAATTGTGGGAGAGTCAGGGTCAGGAAAAAGCGTTACCTCCTCCTCGATCATCCGGCTGCTGCCGGCCAGAACCGGAAAAATTGTAAGCGGCAGCATAGACTTTGACGGAACTGATGTATTGAAGCTGGGAAAAAGGGAGCTTTTGTCCTTCCGGGGCAGGGATGTTTCCATGATCTTTCAAAATCCCATGACTTCCCTTTCACCGGTATTTAAGGTAGGCCATCAGATGGTGGAAATGATCTGCGCCCATCACAAGGTCAGCAGGCAGGAGGCTTACCGCATGGGAGAAGAAGCTTTAAGAAAGGTGGGAATACCGGATGCCGGGAGGCGGATGGATTCCTATCCCTATGAATTATCAGGCG
Source organism: Hungatella sp. UBA3147 (assembly GCA_002365025.1). Taxonomy (GTDB): domain Bacteria; phylum Bacillota; class Clostridia; order Lachnospirales; family Lachnospiraceae; genus Lacrimispora. The sequence goes on from DEYX01000232.1 coordinate 30,084, forward strand.
GCATGTGCCAGCGGGTAATCATAGCAATGTCCCTGTGCAGCAATCCGAAACTGATCATTGCGGATGAACCCACGACAGCCCTGGATGTGACGGTTCAGGCACAGGTTCTGGAGCTGTTAAAGGATATGCGGGAGAAAAACGGGATGGCCATCCTGCTGATTACCCATAATCTTGGCGTGGTATGGCAGATGTGTGACAGCGTCATGGTGATGTATGCGGGAAAGACCGTTGAGTATACGTCCTGTAAGGAATTGCATCACAATCCCCTTCATCCTTACACCTGGGGATTGTTAGATTCTATGCCGAAGCTGAGCAGCAATTCCGGGGAAGAGCTGGCAACGATCCAGGGAACCCCGCCGGATTTAAGATTGACGGGAACCTGCTGTAATTTTTCCAACCGTTGTCCATATGCAGAGGAGTTATGCAGAAACCAGGTGCCTGACTTAAAGGAGCTTGAGCCGGGGCATTTCGTTGCCTGTCACAGGCAAAGGGTGGAAAGCCGTCTTTTTCGGGGAGGTGTGAAACAACATGAGTGAGAAAAAGGTGATCTTACAAGTGAAAGGCTTGTCTAAGGATTTCCAGATAAAAGAAAAGAATCTGGGGAGCAAAAAAGCGGTTCTTCATGCGCTGCAGGAAATCGACTTAGAAATTCATGAGGGAGAGGTGCTTGGTGTCATAGGAGAATCAGGGTGTGGGAAATCCACCCTTGGAAGGTGCCTGGTAGGCTTACATAAACCGACAGAAGGGGAAATCCTGTTTGAAGGAAAAAGCATATTGGGAGTCAGAGCAAAAGACAAGCTTAACATGTGCAGGAACATTCAAATGATATTCCAGGATCCTTATTCTTCTCTGGATCCCAGGCATACTGCGGCTGATTCTGTTTCCGAACCCATGGTGGTTCATAAAACCGTAAAGGGCAGGGCAGCGATGGAGCAGAGGGTTTTGGAGCTTTTGAAACAGGTGGGGCTGGATGTGCAGCATATGAACCGGTATCCCCATGAGTTTTCAGGCGGGCAGAGGCAGCGTCTGAACGTGGCCCGTGCCATATCCATAAATCCCAGGATGATCATCTGTGATGAGCCGGTATCGGCTCTTGATGTATCCATTCAGGCCCAGGTAATCAATCTTTTAAAGAAGCTTCAAAAGGAATACAATCTTACTTATGTGTTCATATCCCATGATTTAAGCGTTGTAAAATATGTCAGCGACAGAATCGTGATCATGTATCTTGGGCGGATCGTGGAAATCTGCAACGGAGGAGATATCTATAAAAATCCCCTTCATCCATATACCCAGGCGCTGTTATCGGCGATTCCTCCGGAATGCCCTGATGAGGAAAAAGAGAGGATCGTACTTCAGGGAGAGGTTCCAAGCCCTATAGGGGAACGAAAGGGCTGCCCCCTGGCTGGACGGTGCCCTCAGTGCATGGAGCGATGCAAAAACGAAATACCAAAGCTGAAACAGCAGGGAGAAGAGGGCCATCAGGTGGCCTGCTTCTTATACGAAAAAAAGTAAACCGGAAACGGAGGATTATGGGATGACAAAAAAGGATCTTCTGCTCTATGTGGATGAGCATAGGGAAGAATTGATACAGCTTGTATCAGAACTGATTCAGATAAAAAGCGAAAATCCTACGGGTACCCAGAGAGGCGTGATTGATTATGTGGAAACATTTCTTGGGGAAGCAGGGATTGAGTTTAAAGAAACCGGCTGCAATCCGGATTATCCCTGCATTGTAGCAGGGATCGGAAGTGAAACTGGGTTTTCCATGATTATTAACGGTCATGTGGATGTGGTGCCGGCCGGTGATTTAAGCCAGTGGGATTTTGATCCCTTTTCCGGTGAGATCACAGAGACCCAGATCTTAGGCAGAGGGACCTCTGATATGAAGGCAGGTGTTGCCGGCGTTTTATTTGCCCTTTCCCTTTTGAAAAGAGAGCATGTTCCATTAAACGGGAACATCAGGCTCCACATAGTTTCCGATGAGGAAAGCGGAGGGCAGTTCGGAACCCAGTGGCTGTGTGCCAACGGCTATGCGGACCATGCCGATGCCTGTCTGGTGGCGGAGCCAACATCTATGAATACCATTGAGATCGGACAAAAGGGAGGCCTTCTTCTGACCTTGAAGGCCTTTGGTAAATCGGCCCATGGAAGTCTTGGAAATTTTAAGGGAGAGAATGCTATTTTGAAATTATCCAGGATTCTTCCCCATATTTCCATGCTCACGGAAATAAAGGGCCATTTTACAGACAGGCAGCAAAAGCCATTAAGGGACTCCCAGATGCTGGCGGAGAAAGAAAATAACATTCCCGGATTAGGAAGGGCCATTGATCATGTGACCACAAATATAGGCCTTATAAAAGGAGGAACCAGGCACAATATGGTTCCTGATTATTGTGAGGCCATTGTTGATGTGCGGCTGCCCATCGGAGTCCGCAAAGAAGAGATTGAAGAGGTATTAGAGCAGATCATGGAGGTCAGCGGAACAGAGGGGGTGGAGTATGAGCTTCATTATAAGAGCGAAGCCAACTTCACCGACCATGAAGCCCCCATTGTCCTGGCATTTAAGAAAAATGCAGAAGAATTATTGGGAAGAGAAGTCATACCTGCCTACCAGTGGGCATCAAGTGATGCCAGAGATTACCGGCTGCTTGGAATTCCCACCATCCAGTTCGGCCCTTCCAATACGGTTGGGATTCATTCCTATAATGAAACGGTCCAGATCCAGGATGTGGTCACGGCGGCCAAAACTTATATAGGTGCTATTTGTGATCTTATGGAGGTTTTGTAAAACACCCCGCAGGCAGTCACCAAGGTCAGGCCGCCCGGCGCCTGACCGCTGCTTTCGCGAGAATAAATTTTTGGAGGATTCGCAATGTTGATGAAACAATTGATAGAGGTACATGACCTGCTTGACAGCAGCTATGCAAACGGAAAGGGGGCTAAGGAGTATTTAAAAACCATCAGGCCGGATGCTGACGTGGAAGTATATACCTTGGTGGGACAAAAGGGAAAAACCGATATGATTAAGGTAAGAATTCCCGGAGCGAAAGGAAAGGCAAAAGGTTTAGATGCCCCGACCATCGGCCTGCTTGGAAGATTGGGAGGCCTGGGAGCCAGACCGGAGAGGATCGGTTTTGTCTCTGACGGGGATGGGGCCCTTATCGCCTTATCCTTAGCGGCGAAACTGCTGGACATGCAGAACAAGGGGGACTATCTGGATGGCGATGTTTTTATATCCACCCATATCTGCCCGGATGCGCCCACCAGAGAGCACAAGCCGGTTCCGTTTATGGATTCTCCGGTGAATATGGCGCAGGTGAATCAGGAAGAGGTGACGGTGGAGCTGGATGCCATTTTATCCGTTGATACAACAAAGGGAAACAGGATCATCAACAACAGAGGCTTTGCCGTTTCTCCTACTGTAAAGGAAGGATACATATTGCGGGTTTCCGAGAGCATTTTGGATCTGATGCAGACAACAACAGGAAAACTGCCTTATGTATACGCCCTTTCCCAGCAGGATATCACGCCTTATGGAAACGGACTGTATCACTTAAACAGCATTCTTCAGCCAGCAACCGCCACAAAAGCACCCGTGATCGGAGTTGCCATAACAACGGAGGCGCCGGTCGCAGGATGCGCAACCGGTGCAACCCATATCACGGATTGTGAAGAGGCGGCAAGGTTCATGCTGGAGGTTGCTAAGGCTTACGGCAGGGGAGAATGCAGTTTCTATGATGAAATGGAGTTTGAGAGGATCCAGTATTTGTATGGAACCATGGGACATTTTCAAACCCTGGGAACAGGAAACGAATGTGACGATGACGCTTAGGATTTAAGTGTTTTTTAACAGCTCCCAGGCGCAGATTCCCAAATACAGACGGAAGATGTCCTCAATGGCTGTGATATCGCTGCACAGAAGCTTTTTGATAGCGGATAGCCGGGCGGTCAGGGTATTCCTGTGGATGAAAAGCTTCTGAGCGGTTTCAGTTAAATTCATAGAGTTTTCCAAATACGCCTTAAGGGTCACAAGAAGCTCGCTTTTATTCTCGGAATCATAGATAGCAAGGCTGCTGACGGTATCTTCGTATATTTTTTCTCTTTCATAAGTGGTCAGCTGGTTTAAAAGGTGAAAAGCAAATTGCCTGGTATAAGAATGAATGTGGGCGGTTTGGCGGTCGGAGGTCTGCAGGTGCAATGTCTGCAGGCTTTCTTTATATGCCTTTGCGACGGAAGTGCAGGTAGTATGGCAGCGGCTGATCCCCAGTCTGAAAAAGGTTTGATAATCCTTTAAATAATCCGACAGCTGCAGGGCAGCCTGATTGGACAGTGAGAGCGCCTCCACATTGGGTATCTGTTTCGGATACAGGAGAAAAATAACAATACGGTTTTCGTTGTGGCATAAGAAGTATTTATGGCCTAAATGGATCAGTCCCTGGTTTGCGGCATTGTAGAGGCTGCGGAAAAGCTTGCTTTCTTTTGACTTGCATTCCAGGGTGATGCATACCTTTTTTAAGTCGTTTGGAAAGGAATAGGCATCGCAAATCACCCGTATTTCCTCAATGGATTTATTTTTAATGTCCGAAAGCATATAGAAAAAAGAATCATAGTAATTTTCCTGGGAAAAGGCTCTGTTTTGAATCTGCATGGAGGTAAGTTCCAGCGCGAGTACGGAAAATATCTGCTTAAGGACTTCCATGATGGTGGTGTCGATCTCTTTTTTGGTGATATCAATACATAAATAATGCTTGTTGTCGGGAAGCAGAAAAGTATGAAAGGTAAGGAGTGTGTCATTGCAGTAAAAGTTACGTTTTCTGACGAGCTCTTTTGGTGTTTTCTCCGGCAGGGAATTGAACGGCTGGATCTGCAATTTGTGAATTCTGGAAAAGTCCCCGTATTCTTTGGGCGGAATGAGGTAATAGATGGGGAAATCAGTAGCTGTGGTTATCATTGTCATGGAATTGGTGTAATTGGATATCCGCTCAAGCATTTTCATGATTCCTTCTCTGTTAAAAAAGGATTCATGAAATTTTTCCGCCTCGCTGAGGATGAATTGCTGCCTTAAAATTTTCTGCTCAATAAGATTTTCGTTTATTATATTTATAATGTTGGTATAACCATGATAAAAAGGCACCGAAACAAGCGCAAGTCCATACCTGGCAGCCTCTTCGATCATGGAGTCGGGAATCCTGTCAAAAAAGCGTTTCACTTTAATGCAGAATGCGGTACAGTCAATGGCATGGAGGTCCGCAATTATTTTTTTCTGGATTTCAAAATCATTATAAAAAATGTAACCCGTTGTAAGAACGATTTCATTCTTTTTTATCCACTTTACACCGTCAGGATTATCAAGCACGCTGATGCCGGTGATGGTTTTATGAAGAGCTTCATCTTCTCCAATGAATTCCAGATTATCTATGGGGGTTTCATATATAAACCATCCAAGGGTCAAGGGAGGATATTTCATTTCATGCTCCTTTTCATTCAAAAACAAAGATTAACCAGGGACTTGATTATTTTTGACAATCATAGCATTGACTGTTTCACTTGACAAGTTAAACTTGTTTTTTTATAGAAAGCCTTATATAATAATGGAAAATAAAATGCGGTTGGAAAGGCGGATCAATATTATGATACAGGACTTTACAATTCACACATTCCTTGAAAAACTATCCTCAAAAAGCCCAACGCCGGGCGGTGGCGGAGCAGCAGGTCTTGGAGGTGCCATAGGAGCGGCTTTGGGAGAGATGGTGGTAAACTTAACTCTTGGCAAGAAGCGGTATGCCGATGTGGAAGAAGAAATGCAGTCTATCCTTGAAAAGCTGGAAGTTTTAAAAAGCGAATTTTTAAGGCTTGCAGATGAAGACGAAGTTGTATTTGTTCCTTTGGCGGCTGCATACGGCCTTCCCTCCGGCACGGAGGAAGAAAAACTCCATAAGGCGGAAATCTTAGAAACCCACCTTCTTGCAGCCACTCTGGTTCCTCTCATGGTCATGGAACGCTCCATGGAAACTCTTGATATCATGGAGATTCTGGCAGAAAAGGGAAGCCGTCTGGCTGTCAGTGACGTAGGCGTGGGAGTTCAGTTTATGCGTTCCGCACTGCTGGGAGCCAAGATGAATGTTTCTATTAATACAAAGTCCATGAAGGATCGTGAAAAGGCCGGACAGCTTCAGGTTCAGGCGGAATACCTGGCAGAAGAAGGAATCAGAAAGGCAGATGCCATCTATGCGAAGGTGGAAGCTGCTCTAAAGGCATAATAAGGAGGAGGAAAACAGACGTGATAACCTTAAAGGGTGCAGCCGTATCTGCAAAAATCAAGGAACAGGTGGAAACGCTATTGACTGATTTAAAGGGAAAAACTCCAAAGCTTGCCATTGTGCGGGTAGGAGAACGGCCGGATGACTTATCCTACGAGCGTGGAGCTTTAAAGAAGATGGAAAGCTTCGGTCTGTTGGGGGAAAGCTTTGCATTTCCCCAGGACATCACTGATGAAGCATTTAAGGAAGAATTTGCAAAGATCAATGAAAACCCGGACATCGATGGCATCCTTCTCCTTCGTCCCCTGCCAAAGCAGATAAAGGAAAAGGATATTGAGCATATGATTGAACCGGGAAAAGATTTGGATGGCATATCACCAGAAAATATTGCCAGGGTATTTGCCGGGGACGATACCGGATTTGCACCCTGTACGGCGGAAGCGGTGGTGGAAGTCCTAAAAGCCAATGATATTGCCCTGACAGGAAAAAGAGTAGCCATCGTGGGCAGAAGTATGGTAGTTGGCCGCCCCTTATCCATGCTGATGCTGAAAGAGAACGCTACGGTTACCATCTGTCACACCCGTACGGAAGATTTAAAGGAAACCT
>DEYX01000129.1 GCA_002365025.1 Hungatella sp. UBA3147
TTAACCCCTGCGTCAATGAGTTGTGGAATCGATCCGATTAAAGCCGTTGTTATTCCGTTGATAATTTGAGGCAGGGCCGCTACAATCGCCTTGATAATATCCGGCATGGCATCTACAAGTGCAACTAACAACTGAATCCCTGCATCAATAATCTGTGGGATTGCTCCTATAATAAATTCAATGATCCCTGTTATGATTTCCGGCAGGGCTTCTATTAACTGCGGCAAAGCTTCAAGCAATCCCTGCGTTAATCCCATGATTAACTGCAATGCAGCGTCCATCAGCATAGGCAAGTTATCTACCAGACCTTTTACAATCGTTGTTATCGCCGTAACCGCCGCAGGTATGAGTTTCGGCAAAGCTTCACCGATACCTTGTACCAAAGAGGTAACCAACTGCACCGCCGCATTAATTAAAAGCGGAAGGTTATCAATCAATGCACCTACTATCGTCATTATCGAATCCACAGCGGCTGGTATCAGTTCAGGTAAGAGGCTAAGAATCGTGTTCAGTACTTGCGTGAATAATTGCGTGACTGTTTGCAAAAGCATAGGAAGCAGGTCCCCGATCGCCTGTAATATCGCTCCCATAGCGGACGGAAGAGCCGCCACTATATTTTCCAATACTGGAACGATGTTCTTAACGACCGCTTGAAAGGCATCTACAAGGTTCCCGGTCAGATTTGACATATCGGCATCTGCATTTCCAAGCCCCGCCGTGAATGACCCTAGAGCGGCTTGTAATAACCCAATAGATCCCGAAATTGTTTCTGTGGATTCTTTTGCAAAGTTTCCTGCATATTGTTCTGTATTTTCAAAAAACATCTGCATAGCAACTTCGGCTTTTTCAGCATTGGAAGCGGAAGCCCATACAAAATCCAGGCCCTTGCTTGCTGCGTAAGCCTGAATACTTGTCGCATTCATGGCTACGCCCAAATTGTCCATCATGGTAAAGTTTCCCTTTGCTGCTCCCGCAACGGAATCCAGGGCAACTTGCATATCAATCCCCATGACGGATGCCATATCTGCAGCCCGTTGCATTGCTTTTTCAGTCAATTCTAAAGATTTTTGTTGTTCTACGCCTGAACCTTGAAACAGTGCACCCATTTTATTTGCAGTTGCGAGATAGTCACTCTGCGATACACCAAGGTTCTTGTAGGCTTCCTCGCCAGTTTTTTGTATGGAAGCGGCATATTCACCGAAAACAGCTTCCGAACCGCCAAGATTCTGCTCCAGTTCCCCGAACTGCTGCACTACTTCTTGCCCCAGCTTGATTGCAGCGGCTCCAGCAGCGACTACAACAGCACCCATAGCCGCTCCGGCACCTTTTAGTATCCCTCCAACTCTTTCAAAGGCAGATCCAAACCGTTCAGTTTCATCAGTCACCGCTTTTTCGGAACTTTGAAGCTTATCCAAAGCACCGTCATTATCCGTGACTTGATTCTTCATTTTATTTAGATCAGTCGTTGCATTGTTTACTGCCTGCTGCCATTTCAGCGTTTTTGTGTCATTTTCCCCGTATAGCTCCTGGGATTGCGAAAGACCTTTTTTTAATTCATCCAGCTTTTGAGTTTGCGAATCAATGGCTTTATTAAGTACCTCGTTTTTTGCAGTGAGAGCTTCGGCACTTCTCTGGTTGCTGCCAAATTCTGATGTAACGGCTTGCATTTCGCTGCCGAATGTTTTTATCTGTGTTGTAAGTAAGTTTATTTGTTTCCTAAATTCAGCTTCCCCATCAATTCCAATTTTAGGGCCTATGTCTACTGCCATATCATCACCTCAAATCTGGTATATATTTTTCATCATGTTCTACTTTTTGCACTTCTGCGATTCCGTTTGAAATCTGATAACAAGATATCAAATCCTGCATTTCTCCTGGAGTAAGAAGCCAGTACTCTAATGTTGGAATATTAAGGATCCCGCGCCATAAGAAAAACCACGTAAAGGCATCACCCCCTACGCGGTTCCGGCGTTTTTTTCTTCTTTTCCTTTTAGTGTTGTCTTGATTTCTGGTGTGCTTCCCGATATAACAGTGCCAAATATAAGTTCTTTTAATTGTGCAACACTTGAGATTTCCAACCCTACTTCAATTTCTTCTTTCGTCAGAGGGATATACTTTCCCTCTTTTACAGGTGCATTGTCCGGGATTGGTAAATCTGCTTCAAATATGTTTTTATAAGCACAGCCTTGACGGATTAAAACTTCTATCAGCCATATCATTGTGTCAAATATTTCATTTTCGGACCGATCCTTCATCAATTCAAGCATCATCTCCATTGAACCGAACTTTTCAGACATTGCCTTTGCAGCTCCGATTCCAAATCGTAGTGGATACTGCTTTCCGCCTATTTCCATGTAAGATATTTTTTCCATTATCCCTGTCCCCCCTATTCTTCTGTTTCTTCCGCAACTCCCAACATTGCCTTTAAGTATAATAATGCTTCATCTTCTGTATCAAACCACGCTTCACGCTTCCATGGGTGTTTTCTTTGTGCGGTATTTTCCTCACTTCTCTGAATAGTCCCTTCAATGGTTTTTGTCTGCCATTCGATAGATTGGCCTTTTGTAGTTGCCGTATCTTCCGGTATATTCATTGTTGTTCTGCAAAGAATGACGGCTTTGAATATATCTACTCCGTTTTTCTGATGCATTTCAATAATACCGAATCCAAGTTCAGGTGCTACGGCTTCATCATCGTATATGGTTTCTGTTACCTCTGTAAGCCCTTCAACTGTCTCACTTATCTCTTTTAATCCTAAAATATACTTCGAAACCGCTGCCGGAAGATCGTCAGTCCCAAGTGATAATGTACCGCTGCTGAATTTTCCTACATCATTCTCAATGACCCTGTTATCACCATAAAGTGGATTATCTTCGGTTGATTCCACGGATATGGTATATTCAATTGCATGGCCTCCAATAATCCCATTTGTATATGTAACCGTTTTTGTAGCGGCATTGAATGTATATTTTCCAAACACCGGGATGCTTAAGCCTTTAATTGCCATTTACGTTTCTCCTTTCAAAAAAGATAGGTGTGGCCTATCTCATGATTTTTTCTGTTTCTTCCTCTATAACCCTTTGCATAACCTCCTGTGCACGTTTCCTGGTCTGATTTACAGCAGTACGAATAAAAGGTGTTTTATTCATGAATGTGGAGCCAGATTCCGCTATACGTGCTATTAGCTGGTTTGGCTGTCCGCTTGGGTACTTCTTTGTTTTTACATCGTTGTACCCATCAAATCCAAGCTTTACATTATAAAATCCATCACTATCTATCTGCATCTTAGTAATGCCGAATGATTTTTTCAGTCCATCTTTTTGTTTCTCTGAAAGTTTCGATTTCTTTCCCTGCTTATAAGCAACCAAATTATACTTATCATCTACCGATCCTAAACCTTCCAAGTTTTGCTTGATGGAATCTGCTACCACCTCCGCACCAGCATAGATGGCTTTCCCGGCTGTTTCTTGGCTTTTTTCTCCAAGCTTTGAAAGCTTTAATGCATATTCTTCAATTCCCTGGACTGTCATTTTTGCCATCATGCCACCTCAAAAACCCATTCATAGTGGATATATTGGGTTTCATCTTCGTACTGAACAGAGTTTAAATAAAAAGAGATACGCGAGGCCTTTAAAGCCGTTTGTATCCCTTCCGCATTTGGATCATCTTCACTTTTTGTATAATAATCAATCGTTCCCTGTATGGATTGCTCCAGCTTATAATTGTCACCCTCTACGGAACTTCCCTCTCCATCTTCTGCCCAGACAATATACTTATCTGTCTGGCTTAGAGCCTCATAATGCCCTACATTGTCCGTCACGGTAAGCAGTGTTTCCTTTACCTTTTCAAGTTTTGATAACATAATTTTCACTGATCCTTTCCAATGACAGGTTTGTGATTCTCAAATTGGTTTCATCCAAAGTTGGCTGAACCATAGAAAGGCGATACTGCACATTATTTTCAAGAATGCAGATATCCGTTGCCAGGATATTGTTCCAATCAGGTATTCTTACCACCGCTTCGATGATACTGTCTGCTTTTTTTGCTTCATAATATCTCATAACACCTATAGTCTGATAGCCAAAATAGTGTTTCGATTTTTCTACCAGTCCATAAACAGGCTTTCCCCCTGGCTCCGCCAAGTTTTCAACGGAATAAATTGTAAGGATTCCATCATCAAAAGTCATGTTGCTTTTCCTTTCTGGCTGAAAAGCATATTGTTAAGCTGCCAGCGCAAATAACGAGGCATTGCTGTATCCGTCCCGGCTCTTTTACGAAACAGATAGGCGGCATATTGGACCACCGCCATATCTGAATTAATATCATCTGTGAGCTTTATTCCCTCGGTCTGAATTGCGCTTGCAGCAAGATTTAGCAGGTTCTTTAAATAATCATCATTAGCATTTGTCAGCATTTGTAAATCCTGCTTAAGTACCGCTAATTTCGCCGCATTATCCATTCAGATCCTCCTTATGATTTTGTAATTGAAATTGTATAGGTTAATGTTCCCAGGCCGTTTTTAACCGTAATAGCAAGGTCATGTGTTCCTGCTGCAAACGTTACATTCGCCCCATTATTCACTCTTTTTTCATTGTATGTAATTTCAATCTTCGCTCCACTCTGGTTAGCCGTTGCATTAATCACCCCGCTTGTGCCGGAGGCCGTTACTGCATAAGCATATGTTCCGGGCGCAAAAATCGGTGCAAGTGTTTCCGTACCAAGAGTAAGCCCCTGTAAACTTGCATCGTTAGCAGTATCTCCAGCAAATACCGCAGATGTTGCCGGAGCCGCTCCGATTCCAATAACAATAAATCCTTCCGGGATAACCGGAAGTCCGTCATATCTGGCTGTACCTTTAAATGCAACCTGATCTTCTGCAAAACGATACTCATCACTTCTTGCAAATGCTGATCCGGCTCTTTCTGCCAGGAGATACAAATCACCATACCCGGCAATGATATTATTGTCTGCAATAATATCATCAGACAGTGTAATGATATCACCGCCTGCAACTGGCATGGTCCCGTCCTGTACCGCCAGGATCGCTCCCGCGCTGTTGAATGTCATAGCCTCCACTTTTAACATTGTATAGGTAGTTTCGTTCATTACCCAAAACTTTACGCCTGTGGAATATTTGCCTTTCATTGCTCCACTTACGGTAACAATTTCTTTGTAAAAGTCAAGTCCATGCTTTGAGCTGTCTATCGTTATAATATTGCTGGTATGCAAATCAACCCATGGCCTTGCGTTAGCTGGATAGTCGTTCGGTTCCGTTGTCTGTGCCAGCCTTGTGGCGATTCCAAGCGGCATTTTTGTTCCAAAGCCATAGAGGATCGCTTTATCAAGTGCGATTCCGATCGCTGCCCCAAGTGCCGTAATAATTTCATTTGCAAGGTTAATGTCACTATCTTCAAGGGTTGCAATGCAAATATAGATAATTCCTCCCACCTTGTATCCATCAACTTCTGCCTGTGTAAATCCGAAATCAATTTCATTCAGTTTCGCACACATTTCCGTCCAAACCGCCTCTGGAATTGTTCCCATGATTGTCTGCCTTGCATGGCCAGATACAGGACGCAATTTCACTCTGCCTACAAGCTTGGAATAACTTGTAATATTCTCCCGGATCAGATCAAGAACAATTGTTGGGATCGTTAAATCAGCCCCGGTAACTGCTCTTTTCTGTCCTCCTGCTGCTACTGTACCGATTTCCCTGGTTCTCTGCAAGAATTCTTTTACTTCGGTACTAGCAAGAAAAGCGTCTCTTTCCTGGATGCTCATGCCAAAAAATTTTGTTCTGGTTTTCATTGTGTTAGTTTTACCTTCCTTTCTTTTTTCCTGGTCTGCTGCCGGGACTGGCGTTGCCGTTTTTTCTTCCTCTGCTCTGATATCGGCCTCGATTTCACTGATCACTTTTTCTAAATCCTTTTTCTCCTGATCGTATTCATCTTTTTCTTTCTGAAAATCCTCTGCCTGCTGCTCCACCGCCTGACGGTCTTCCTCGGTTGTTTCTTCTGTCATTTCATTAACTGCCGCTTCAATCTCCGCTTCACGTTTCGTGAAATCATCATCTTTTTTTCTTAACTCTTCCAGAGATTTTTTCTTAGCATCCAGTTTGCTCCTTAAAAGCAGTGTTCTTAAAGCCATTATTGTTCTCCTTTCAATTTTTTCAGTGTACTTTGTTTCCATGCTTCGAAACTACGTTTTTTTATAGTCTCCGCCTGTTGCTTTCTGGCTGAAACCGATGTGTCTGAATAAGCAGGAAATGTCACAACTGAAACTTCATATAGTTTTACTTTCTTGATGGTCCAATGAATGGAATCCCCACGATCCTCAAATAATTCTTCTATGATGTCAAATCCAAAGGAACATTGATCTACGTCACCACGTTTCACCCGTTCATATAAATTCATAGCGTCAGAATCGTTCTGATTTATCTTTACTTCTCCCCAAAGACCCCGGCTGTCAACCTTAAGTGTAAGGGTTCCAGCTTTTGTCCGGCCTAATACTAGTCTGGTATCATGATCCACCAAGCATCTGATATCATCTGATAGTGCTCCGTCAAAAGCTTCCGGTGCCACACTTTCTGTTGCTCCCGGCCATATTTCATAATTCGTATTAAATACAGAAAAATAACCGCTGATAAATATATCACCGGTTGCATCATCTGCTCTTGTTTGAAATTGCAATGGTACACTTCGTACCTGTCTTGTTTCTCTATTCATCGTCTTCACCCCCTTGATTTAATTTCTTTTGCTCCCCTATCATGCCTACCGGAATGTAGTTTTCCAAAATATTAAGCTTATCAAGTCCTTCTTTTGGCGCCAGACCAATCCAATCCCTTACTTCGTTTCCTTCCATGATTCCCCTTGTGTACATGTTTGCACCAACCTGTGACAATGTTTTGATATCATAGTTGTATAAGCTGCGCACATTAAACCGGAAGTATCTGTTTGGGCTTATCAGAAGTTTTCTTGTAAACTCCAGTTCAAGGACATTGCAAATCTGCTTGATCCTTGTGTTTATAAAATTGTTCCATTCCCCTTCTTTGTATTCTCCAGCTCCTACAATAAAAGCTGGTACATCAAGTATTGCAGCCACCGTTTTTTTATCCATTGTCACCGCATCAGATATTGCAAGGTCCTGCAAGGAAAGAGGCTTTATTTCTTTTACTTCAAACTGTTCTGCCGGGATCAGCCACGGATCGCCTGCTTTTCCCGTTTCAATGTAACTTTCAAGCAGCTTTTCTCTTCCTTCTGGAGAAGCAAATTCTTCCGTCATACCATCAACCTTTACAATAACGGACGGTTTCCACTTGCTTTCCATAAAACCTTTTTTCGTGGCTGCTGCCTGTTTTAGATTATTGGCAACCTCTTTCAAAGTCGCGCGGTATCCGGTTCCTTTCCACGGATAATCTTCATCTGGATTTATTACAAAATGAAGTACATCGTCAGGATTGTATATTGTACCATTTATAGAAACCTGATAGTCATAAGCATTAAAATTAACAAATGAAACTTGCCCCGGTGGGACCGGCCTCATATTATACAGATACCCGTCCCGTGTTTCGGGTATCACAATGCTATTCCCATCACCTTTCAAAAGAAGATTCCTTACAATTGCAGATATAAAAGTTTTCCTTGTCATTCTTGTGTTTGGTGCTATATCAACCATTCTTGAAAGTCCATCTTTTATCCTGATATCTCCTTTTTCCGTGTTTTCCATTTGATGGATTGTCATAGAAGATATAAGGTCACAGATTTTATTTACCGCTGACATAATTTCTGGATTATCCGACAATCTTGTATAACCAGAACAGCACAAACTTTCATAGGCATCTGTGGAACACAGCCATGACATTGTAGTCTTTGGATCTGCCCTTACCTGTTTTATTTTTCGATTTCTTTTAGCCAAACCATTCACCTGCTTTCTGCGCCTTTTCTATATCAATCAACATTTGCTTACATGCAATTACATCCGCATCGAACAAATCAATTCTGTGTGTCGGCTGCACCTTCTCAAATCTCACAAAATCGTCACTATCTTCGATGGCCTTTACATTTTCAATACAATATTCATACGCTTTATTATGGCAATAATAAAACTTCTGCTCTAAGTATTTGTTTTCTATCTCCCTGAATGCTTCCGTTTTTTCCACATATCGCTGAGACTGATCCCGTACCTTAAAACCAGCCTTTTTCATTTTAAGAACAAATTCCCGGCTATATCTTCGGTCATAACCTACCCATTTGATTTTAAATCCCATCTTTTTCATTTCAATAAACCATTTAACAGGTTCTTCGTACTCAATAACCGTGGAATTACACATGGTAAGCCACTCCTGCTCCTCCCACCAAAAGAACGGTATATTATCCTCTTCTCCTTTTACGTGGGCGGTTGTAATTGGTATGAATGCGTGAGT
Organism: Hungatella sp. UBA3147; assembly: GCA_002365025.1. GTDB lineage: Bacteria > Bacillota > Clostridia > Lachnospirales > Lachnospiraceae > Lacrimispora. The sequence continues at coordinate 8,423 of DEYX01000129.1, forward strand.
AATTGCGATATCCACATCTTTATATCTGCCGTGTAGCGCGGTTCCAGTAAGATCATGCATTTTTGATAAATCCGCACCACCATACCAAGTGATAGGAAGCTTTGCAAGTTCTTTCAATGACCAGTTATATTTCTCGTCAGACGCTCTAACTACTGTCATATCGAAATAAGTATCCATGGCACTGGTAAATACATTTAGAGACTTTGCAAAAAAATCCTTTCTTTGTTGCGGATCATTCTGCGCCTGCATAGCATCATTCAATAATTCTTCTGCTTGCACCGATTCCCCATAAGCTGGATTTGCCATTTCATGGGTAACTGGATTGGTATAATCTATGTATTCCGTCCCATCTTCTTTTTTTGATGGATCAGCCTCACAGATAAAAATAAAATACTGTTCGTCAGAAATTTCTTTATCCAGAACACGCTTGCAGTACTTTACCTTTTGAGCCAAGAAACTATTTGGATCATCACCAGCGGTAGAAATTCCTATCATCAATTTGTTTCGATAGGCTTTCATGGCCTCTTTAAACAAATTGTATTGCTTCGGTTTTTTAAAAGCATGGATTTCATCTGCTATTGCAAGGTTGCAGTTAAAAGAATCCTGTGCATCAGGATTTGTGGCAAGGGCATTAAGTTCAATCATTCCGCCGCCTATTTCTGCTGTTATTGAGTGTTCATTGTTGTTATCAATGATGTGGAAGTGTCCCCCTTCTTCGTCACTTTCACCCATATTTTCTATATTGAATTTAACAAAGTCAAATGTTTCCAGGGTCTGCTTAAGAGCCGCAGCTACAACATATATTTTTGAACCGGATAAACGGTATAATAACCCAAGTCCATAAGATAACGCTCCCGCGAAAGAAGTTTTTACATTCTTCCTAGGTATAAAAATAAGGCATTCATGAAATCGTTTGATTCCTGTGCCTTTCATCTTGAATCCAAGTAAGTTGTATATAATGAATTTGTGAAACGGCATCAAAAGAAACGGCCGTCCTCTTAGTGGTACTCCATATTTATCCTCTCCCTGGTAATGACAGAATGTACTTTCAATAATATTAATAACAAATTCTGCATCTTTTGGATCAAAATCATATCTTTCACTTTCATAATCATCTAGAAAACGCTGGCACGCTTTTACACGGTATTTATTTGCGATCCTTTTTCCGGCCACTATATCCTCTGCATAGCCAAACGCAGCATCCCAATTTTTGAAATCAGCCATTATTCATCAGTGCTTGATCAAGTTTGCTTACTTTAAGCTGATCAAGTCCCTTTGTCTTAATTGCTTTTAGTCCCTTTGGTGTTAGTCCAAAAAGATTTTCCATTTCTATTAATTCTTTTCGCAGCGTCTCCATTGATAAATACAATGCCGTTTTTCTCTGATTCGTGGCTCCCGACTTATTTGTGTATTCCTCGGTAATTGCACAGCCGTTTTCATACCATTGATCATTTAAAATCCCATACTGTATAGATAGTTCTGCATACCTGCGAATGGGGGCATCAAATTCTGCTTTGAATGTGCCAAGTTCCCGCATATTTGCTACAGTTTTGTTATATAATTTTGTCGTGTTGCTTTTCCTGGTTCTTGCGTCCTGCATCACTCGTTACCCCCTTTCACAAAAATTGCTTAGAGTTGGAAGAAGCTACCCTGCCCATTAGAGAATTTTACAATTACCTTTTCAAAGGTAGGGGGGGGACTATTTTTTCCTTTTTCTCCAATCCACTCCTGGAATCGTTCTCTCCATAAGTTCCCGACCTATCTTTGTTAATTCTCCGGTAGTTCTGTTCTCCAGTTTATTATGTGTTGCCATGCTTACACTGATCAAATTCCAATCACACCATGAATATTCAGGGTATTCCTCCGCTGGATATATGTGGTGCACAATCGTTGCTTCTAGTGTCCTTCCATACATAGATGCAACTCTATCTTTGTATCCATCAAGCCTTAAAACATGCAGCCTTTTAGCTTTCCATTTTGTTCCTGAATAATCAAACATATTAATCACCTCTGTATTTTCCAAAGAAAAACGCCCATCACTTGACAGGCGCTTTTCCCGGAGGGCATACGATTCTTTGATTACCATAAAATCCACTTACAAGGGGAGGAAGTAAGCGTGCAGTTGGTATTCTTTACCTTCTGCATGATATCACATTAACACATTTCAAGCGAACATGGCCGAACATTTTTAAATTTCTTCAAAAAATCTATTATTTCTCATTCTACATCCGTCCTCCGTGAACTTCTTCCTTCTCTTAGGAAACATTCGGTTCATGGCCTGCGCCACTTTCCACCACGGAAGACCATCTATGTAATACAGCCGGAACATCGTCCTTACCTCACTCTTTTGGATAGTTTCAATATATTCTTCTGCCTGTACTGTAAGTTCTAAAAGCTCTGCTTCTTTGATGTCAAGCAGCTTCCTATTCCTTTCAATGGCAGCTTTCTTCCGGTAATATTCCGGTGTAGGATATCCAGTGACTTTTATACTTCCATAGGTCCCGTCACGCCTTGTCCCTTTTACTGAATCCGAAACAACACTCAGTTTCTTAATCTCTTTTTCCAGCTTTTCCTTGCGGAGCCGGATGTCTTTGATTTCCTCCTTCATCTCACAATATTGGACCAGTATTTCTTTGTCCAAATCCTACCACCTCCTGATCTTAGTCTTGGTCCTGCTGCCACGCCTGCCTCTCGGCAGGCTATTCTAACATTTCCTCAATCTCATGCTGTAAATCATCTATGGCATCCCATTTATTTGATGCCATAATCCCAGTAGCATTGCCAGCATTTGACCACCTTACATCACCATACCATTGTTTGGCATTATTCATGATATCCATGATCTTATGAAATGCGATCTCCGTCTTTTCAAGTTCGGCCACTCTCATTCTATAGTGTTCGTTCTCATTTTTTATTTCCAAATCTGCCTTTCCTGTTGGTTTATGGCCTGGGCATCTAATCTGCGGTTCTCTTTTTGCTTTATGCATTTCCTTTTCTTCTTTGGCCTTTTCCCCTTCTGCCATTGTCTTAAGCAGGCTAATTGCATAAAGTACTGTCATTGCCAGGCATATGATGATTGTGATAATAATAACTGTCTTATCTGCCATATCATTTTCTCCTATTCTTTTCATGCAGCATTGACTTATGTATTCTTAGCATTGGTGCATATTTCGATTCCCTTCTATTGGGATCAGGGCAAAGGCAAGTAAATAGATATGGTGGATCTTTGGCACTCCCCGTCTTGTGTGGTGGAGCTTTGATCGCCATAGCAATTTCAGCTTGTAAAGCCTTTTCTCTTCTTGCCTTATCCTCTCTATATTCTTTTGATGTTTTTCTGCTCATGTATTCCTTTCTGGTCTTGCTGCCGCCTCCAGTTTAATCAACATAATCCATCTTCTGATATATATCTGCCGGAACATTGTCCTTCCAAACAAAACTATTCTTCAAAATGTAATTATTATAGCTGCTAGCCGTTTTATTGGCTCTCATTTTTGCCTGCTCTGCCCATGACTGCTTTTCCTCACTATCAGAATCTCTATACTGTTCATAAGTTAGCCGATCTGATTCATAAGATGAAATCATGCTCCGACAAGTATCTTCCACCTTTTTAATAGTTTCGTAATTCGTTGCATCATCGATCTTTCGATCAACATATTTTGTTTTATTGGAAAGCCATGTATCAAACCAGCCTCCTGCTATTCCCACTGCTCCAAATCCCACTACGAATAAAATCACTCCCAAAATAATTCCTGCTGTTTTCAATGTTTTCATGTTAGTCACCTATCCTTACAACCGGATTTTCTACAATGAACGGGATATCTGAATACAGATAGGCGCCAGTCCACTCTATGTACTTTCCATCGGGTGTGAAAAAGAAGATACCGTTATCATTCTCGCCATAGCTGCCGTCAACGTCTGCAAGCCATTTGTTTGAATATTTTTCTGCCAGTGTGGTAGCATCTGATATTCCGCTCCCATAATCAAGCTTCTTTTCGTAATATTCGCTATCAGGAGTTAGGAAACTATTTAAACTGCTTACTTTTCCATCTACAACAAAATTTCCAACGACAGCGCCGCTTTCTGTTATCAGCACGATATATCCCAATGGTTTTTCGATAGCACATACTAAGCTGTTTGCCTTTTCCCTTTGACCGTTCACCCAATAAGCTCGTTTGATTAAATTATACCGTTCTAAGGAATAGTTAATATCTGTCGGGGTTGGCTGATTCTCAACCAGCGAATTTGCAATTTCAATTGTATTACTAACATCCTGTTGTGTGGAGGTGGTTTCAAATTCGTCACAGCCGGTCAAAAACATTGCGGCAGTAGTCACAATTATAATCTTTATCATTGTTTTCATAATATCCTTCTTTCTCCGACACTCAGTAGTCGGCGGCTAAATCTCAGTTTTACGACTTAGATATCATTCAATTTCCCCATAATAATTTTGCAATTTCAACCTTTTCCTTCAACTCCTTTACATCTTTGGTAGCATAGGTTAAAGAATATGAATGTTCCCTTTTTACGGTTCCGTCCTTTAAGCCTTTATGGTAAGTGATTGCCTTTTCAAGTTTATCGGAAAAGTATTCAATGCTTTCTGGCATAGCGAGCGTTATTTCACTGACTTTATTTTCCCAATATTCTGCCCTTGATTCAGCTTCTTTTGCTTTCTCTGCAAACTCTACGCTTTTCCCCATGCGATTCCAGTTTCTTTCAATCAGGGCCCTGTGACGCTTTTCGCTATGATGACCAACCTTTATAGGCTCGCCCAAAGATAAAAAATCTTTTCCCTCTTGTGACGCTTTGTAATAACTATCACTCTTTGCCGAATGATTGGCTGCACTTTTCTCATAGCGTTCCGCTTTCCTCTGTGCATAACTTTTTTCTTCAATTCTTACAACGGAATAATAATACTTGTCGTTTCTGTGCAGTACCAAGTTATAAACCTGACAATCCACTTCTTTTCCGTGCTTTGTTTCAAGTTGGATAATTTCGCCTTTCTCGTATTCTTTCTCACATTCTGCCACCCACACATTGGGGCAATATTTTTTAAATTTATTCATTCTCATTCTCCTTTAAAT
>DEYX01000292.1 GCA_002365025.1 Hungatella sp. UBA3147
GAGAAATCGCGCCGGAGGGCATCATTGGGTTTAACATCATGGTTGCCACGAAAAGTTATGCCAGCTATGTGAAAAAAGCGGTAAAGGCGGGAGCGGATCTTATCATATCCGGAGCCGGGCTTCCTGTGAGCCTGCCGGAATATGTGGCAGAGGCAGCGGAAGAGGCCGGAGTCGCGTTAAAAACAAAGATAGCTCCCATTGTATCAACGGTAAAGTCTGCTATGGTTATTTGCAAGATGTGGGACCGTAAATACCATCAGGCGCCTGACCTGGTAGTAGTGGAAGGGCCTCTGGCAGGAGGACATCTGGGATTTTCCAGAGAGGATCTGGTAAACCTTGGAGTGGATACAGAGGATGTGGAACAAACCTATAAGCAGGCGGAATATGAAGAAGAAGTAAAAGGTATTATCCGGCTGGTAAAGGAATATGGAGATAAGTACAATAAGGTGATACCGGTCGTGACCGCGGGTGGCATATACTCCCATGAGGATGTCATGCACCAGCTCTCTCTAGGAGCCGACGGCGTCCAGGTGGCGACCCGGTTTGTGACCACCGAGGAATGCGATGCACCGGAAGCGTTTAAGCAGGCCTATCTTCATGCAAAGAAAGAAGATATCGTCATTACCAAAAGCCCGGTGGGAATGCCGGGAAGAGCTATTAAGAATCCTTTCTTAAAGACAGTGGGAGACACTCCTTTCCGTCTGGAGCATTGCTATCAATGTTTGGACAAATGCGATAGGAAGACCATTCCTTATTGCATTACCAAGGCTTTGGTTAACTCCGCAGAAGGGAGAACCGAAGACGGGCTTGTTTTTTGCGGCAGTAAGGCTCATCTAGCAACACGGATGGAAACGGTAGAAGATGTTATGAAAGACCTGGTTGGTGAGAATTGATTCTCATAAGTGCATTGAGCCGGGGGTAAGCTTGCTTGATTTTGAAGACTTATTTGATTAAAAGGGGCTGCAAAGCTGCCGGTTTAAAGAAACCGGTGGCAGCAGCCTTTTTTCCGGAGTATCGGGCGGATAAGACTCATTCATAAGTTGAAGTCCAATGGTATACATTGGAATAATTCTCCAATTTTAAGTGGTTGCGTGAAAATAGAGGTAGTGCTATAATGGGAAAGATAAAAAATTTTAAGAAGACTAAGAGAGAAATGGAGAGCTGTATGGAAAGCAAGAAAATCATTCAGGTGGAAGAGAAAGTGCCATTTAAGTTGCTGGTACCTTTAAGTATCCAGCATATGTTCGCAATGTTCGGGGCATCGGTCCTGGTTCCTTTTATATTTGGAATTAACCCGGCAGTTGTACTGTTCATGAATGGAATGGGAACATTATTTTTTATTTTCATAACAAAGGGAAAAGCACCGGCATACCTTGGCTCCAGTTTTGCATTCCTGGCACCGGCAGGAATTGTTATCAGCAAATGGGGCTATAATTATGCCCTGGGCGGGTTTGTGGCCGTGGGGCTTTGCGGCTGTGTTGTGGCACTGATTATTTATAAATTCGGTTCAGACTGGATTGATATCGTTCTTCCTCCGGCTGCTATGGGACCGGTTGTGGCACTGATTGGACTTGAGCTTGCTGGAACAGCGGCAGCCAATGCAGGCCTGAAGGATGAAATGATTGATATGAGAAACGTCATTGTATTTCTGGTAACTCTGCTGACAGCGGTACTTGGTTCTGTGGTATTCAGAAAATTCTTATCTGTTATCCCGATTCTGGTTGCAATTATTGTAGGTTACGTGGCAGCACTTTTATGTGGTGTTGTAGATTTTAGTGAGGTCAGCACCGCAGCATGGTTGTCCTTGCCTAATTTTGCAGCACCGAAGTTTAAATGGGAAGCAATTGTCATTATTCTTCCAGTACTTCTGGTCGTTACTTCAGAACACATCGGCCATCAGATTGTGACCAGTAAAATTGTAGATAGAGATTTGATAAAGGATCCCGGGCTTCATCGCTCTCTGCTGGGAGATTATATATCAACCACACTTTCCGGCCTCGTCGGTTCTGTACCAACCACCACATATGGGGAAAATATCGGTGTTATGGCTATGACAAAGGTATACAGCGTCTATGTAATCGGGGGAGCGGCAGTTCTTTCTGTTGCCTGTTCTTTTATCGGAAAGATGACGACATTAATCAATACAATTCCAGGGCCGGTAATCGGCGGAATTTCCTTCTTACTTTATGGAATGATCGGAGCCTCAGGCATTCGTATTCTGGTTGATGCACAGGTCGATTATGGAAAATCCAGAAATATGGCCATGACCTCTGTTATCTTTGTAACAGGACTTTCCGGAGTTGCCGTAAAGTTTGGAAGCATCCAGTTATCAGGTATGGTTCTTGCATGCGTAGTAGGAATGCTGATGGGCCTGATGTTCTTTGTTCTGGACAAGCTGAATCTTACAAATGACAGGGATCATGAGTAATCGGAATGAATTAAGGACCGCGAAGCAACGGAATATCAGTTGCCTCGCGGTTTTTTTACTCTGAATTTGTATTAAGGAAAACACATAAGGTCTTTTCGGAGGGAATAAGATGAATTAAGAAAGAACTGAAAGATGTTAAAAAGAGGAAAGAGCAATGCTGAATTATTTATGGGCCTTTATGATGCTGGTGGGAGTACTTTGGGGGGCTTTCCATGGGAATTTAAACGGGGTGACAGATGGGGCTTTGACCTCTGCAAAGGATGCAGTTATGCTGTGCATCACCATGCTTGGAATCATGTCCTTTTGGAGCGGGATCATGGAGGTTGGACGGAAATCCGGGCTGATCGAACGGATGTCCCAGAAAATGAGTCCCATACTCCATTTCCTTTTTCCCCGGATCCCGGATGACCATCCGTCGCTAGAATACATATCAACCAATATCATCGCCAATATCCTGGGGCTTGGCTGGGCCGCTACCCCGGCAGGACTTAAAGCCATGGAGGCCTTAAAGGAACTGGAAGAGAAACGGCGAAAAGGTGAAGTATCCGGAAAGTATGTGGCAAGGCCGGTTCCTGAGGGAACTGCAAGCAATGAGATGTGTACCTTTCTTATCATTAATATTTCTTCCCTGCAGTTAATACCGGTTAATATGATTGCTTACAGAAGCCAGTACGGCAGTCTCAATCCAATGGCTGTGGTGGGGCCGGCGCTCTTTGCCACGTTCCTGTCAACGATTGTGGGGGTAGCTGCCTGCAAACTGTTGGACCGCTAGGTGACTGTTCATAGGGTAATTTACCATAAATCCCAGATTCTCTAAAGTCTGGGGTTTATTTTTTTACGATAGAAACGGGGAAATGGCAATTGGAATTTGGATAATCTGTACAATGTTTTATAGTTTTATTTAGCATATTTGTTATTTACAGCACTTCTAATATATGTTAAATTACTATTATAAACAAGATATAAGGTATTACCTTATACGTTAGGAGGTCTAATATGGATTACGAGGTTGACGTGAAAAATCTGAAGCGCTGCACGGAGATATCCCGCCAGTCAAGGGAAGCAGGCAACACTCCTTTTGGAGCGGTTCTTGCAGGAAAAGATGGAAGCATTCTCCTTGAGCAGCCAAATATTGAGATTACCGAAGGGAAATGTACGGGTCATGCTGAGACACAGGTAGCTGAGAGAGCATCTCAATTATATTCGAAAGATTTTCTGGGGGAATGCACTCTTTATACAACAGCAGAGCCATGTGCCATGTGTGCAGGTGCTATTTACTGGGCAGGCATCGGCCGGGTAGTATACGGGATGACGGAGAAAGACCTGCTGGCACATACAGGTGCAGATCCTCAGAATCCTACGTTTGACCTTCCTTGTCGCGAAGTATTTGCAAGGGGACAGAAAAAGATTGAAGTTGTTGGGCCATTTCCGGAGCTGGTTGAAGAGATAGCGGAAGTCCATAAGGGGTATTGGAATAATTAATTGATTGATCATCAGGAGGGTTTCGATATGGAGCAGAAAAATCAAAGTCAACAGGCTGACACAGAATTTTCCCGCTGCGCTGTGCCATTAAGCGAGCGGAAGAGCTATTTCAGCCTGACAATTATCTGGACAGGATTTGTATTTGTTATTACCAGCATGATGGCAGGAGGGGGTCTTGCTGCCGGACTGGATTTTAAGGGGATTATCATTGCTACGTTGGGAGGCAATATCTTCTTAAGCATCATTGCTGTATTGATCAGTATTATTGCGTGCAAAACAGGACTTACGTTTGCCCTGCTCACCCGCTATAGTTTTGGTTCCAGCGGTTCCAAGGCTGCATCAATTTTTGTTCCGGTGGTGAACTTTGGCTGGTATACCATTCAGGCAGCTACTTACGGCCACTTTGTAGCTCAGGTGTTCCATTTAGGCTGGGTAGGGGAAGGAATCTGTATGGCAGCCAGTGCCATTGTCATGGGGATTTTTGCGATGTTTGGTATACAGGCAATTGCCATCTTAGGGTACATAGCCATCCCGGCAATCGTATTCCTTTCCATTGCCACCGCAATCCGTTCATTGGGTGTAATGGGCGGTGCAGAGGCTCTGTTTTCCTATATTCCAAGTGAAAATATGCCCCTGTTCTCAGGAATTACTGCCGTTATCGGTACATGGGTGCTTTCCACTGCTACCTGTATCGCAGATATCATGCGTTATGCCAAAGATACGAAGACAGCCGTATCCGCAACTCTTACAGGTCTTTTAGGCGGCAATATTCTCATGATCATCTGCGGCGCGATTGCTGCGATCGCGATGCAGAACAGTGACTTGACCGTTATTCTCCTAAGTTTTGGCTTGGTGATTCCAAGCTTGATCCTTATGACCACCAACATTTTTACAACCAATGCGGCAAACCTTTATTCTACCTCTTTAAACCTATCCAATGCATTTAAGATGGAAAGAAAGAAAATGCTGGCAATTCTTTTGGCTCTTTCCGCAATTGCAACCCTTACAAGGCCGTATGAGGTCGGCTTTCTGTTCAGTTTCTTAAATATACTGGGAACAATTGTTCCGCCGCTATCCGGAATTATCCTTGCTGACTATTTCCTAGTTCACAAGGGACGGTACGAGGAATATGACAAAGCCTCCTTCTCCAAATGGAATCCGGTTCCCTGGATTACCTGGGCTGTTTGTATCGTTGCGGTATACATCATTCCCTTTGGACTTCCGTCGCTGAACGGAATGATACTGGGAGGTATTATTTATACGGTATTAATGGCTGTAACCAATAAACAGGCAGCCGGTGGTCTGGCAGAAAAAGCGTAAAAGAAGGGAGTTATATGGACAGATATAAATTAAGCGCCCTGGTGGGAACAATCATTATGGGAATCGGATCATTTATGGCTTGTCTGGCTGAGAATCCGTTATACATATTTACTGGGAATGTGCTTCTTGTGGTGAGCATTTTCATTATGATATATGGCTACGCCAAGTGGCAGCCATAAATATATTGTTAGACAGCAAACAGATGGGAAAAACAGGATGTACCGTTATCGGTGCATCCTGTTTTTTCCATACTTTTTCAACTTTGCCTGAGCAATGGCTGCATATTCATACAAATAACCGAAACAATACAGAGCCTGCCGTTAAGACTGCTCCTATGATGGATATTATACGATATAACATAACGGATTCAGGGTCGTGCTTCTCTTTACGCATGTACACGATTCCAGCAATCAGTACACCTAGGCCTACGGTTAAAAAAAGAGCAAATAAAATTAATTCTATCACTATTTTTCCCTCCATTTCAATAGTAATGACGAATTGATAATAACTGCAACAGAACCTACATTATGTACAAGAGCGCCTACCACGGGACTTAGTATTCCGGTAATTGCCAGCGTGATTGCGGCAAAGTTAAGTATCAAGGATGCCGCAAGGTTCATATTGATGGTTCGCATGGTTTTTTTAGATAACATCAGCAGGTGTGGGATTTCCCGTATATCATCACCTACAAGGGCAATATCTGACGCTTCGATTGCAATATCGCTACCAATGCTGCCCATTGCAATACCGACTTGGGAAGCCCTTAACGCGGGTGCATCATTGATACCGTCACCAACCATGCAGACAAGCTCCCCGCTATCCTGATATCGTCTGATTGCGTTCAGCTTATCTTCTGGCAGGCAATCGGATTGTATGTCACTTATTCCCGCGATTCTTGCCATATGATTAGCAGCTTGCGGTGAATCACCTGTAAGCAGAACGGTGTCTACACCAGTGGCTGAGATACTCTTTACAACCTCGGCGGCATCCGGACGAATCGTATCGGAGAGGGCAATCAGGCCAAACACATTCTCTTGATCCATAACATAGATGATGGTGCTTCCCTCTGATTTAAGGTAATCCGCGCTTTCGATCAAGCTTTCAGGAATGGTGAGGCCATTATCCCTGACAAGGGCTTCATTTCCGGAAAAAAACGGATGTCCGTCTACCAGGACAGACACCCCCCGCCCTGCCAAAAGCTGAAACGAATCTGGATCAGCCGGAAGCTTCCGGCAGGTCTCTTTAAAGCTTGACACAATCGCCTTTCCCAGGGGATGCTCTGACCTTAATTCCGATGTCGCGGCAAGTTGGAATAATTGTTCATCGGTCATCACAGCAGAGCAGCTTTGAACCTTTACGACAGATGGTTTGCCATAGGTAAGCGTACCGGTTTTGTCAAAGGCGATCCGCGTAACTTTAGCCAATCTTTCCAGCGCATCTCCCTGACTGACAAGAATCCCGTATTTTGCGGCATTGCCAATCCCTGCCATGATTGCAGTGGGTGTGGCAAGCACCAGCGCGCAAGGGCAAAAAACGACTAATATAGTAACACTGCGAATGATCTCACCTGTAACAAACCAAGTGATTGCGGCGGCAGCGAGGGCGATCACAA
>DEYX01000307.1 GCA_002365025.1 Hungatella sp. UBA3147
GCTAAGCCGGTGGTTCTGATTGACTCATTTCCTCATTCTTTATCTACGTTTTTTGCATGGGGCATGTAGGGATAAAGATCTTCATATGCTTCCAGTTCAGCTTCTGACTGCGGAGCCGCGGGAATAAGCCCCGTACAGTCCATGGTGGAACAAGTCTGAATATCGATATCATAATTATTCTTAGAGGTTGTTGATTCTGTCTTTCCTTTTTTTGTTTCTTTTTTTTCTGATTTCATTTCATTTTCTCCTTCCGGCAGTTTTATGGGAACCGTTTCTTTTAGTTTGAGGAAAAACAGCGTAATTATTCGTTGCCTGTGTGATCTCTTTTTTGCGTTATAAAATTTATTAAAAATCGTTATATAAGATGCCGGACAGCATCGTCCAGGATTATGATTGATTACAGGGGGGAACTGGAAATGAGAATTGCCATTTTTACAAATGAAGAACAAATACCGGAATTAAAAAAGGCCTGTACCTACAGGCAGAACAACTGCTTACAGATTGATTATTTTTCTATAAAGATAGGATGTCTATCCACGTTGGAACGTGCCTTATATGATATGATTGTAATTATTCCAAAAGGGAATATAACCTTATACCAGGCAAAATATTCTGTATTCTTTAACGGCCAGTACTGCATTCTTGATATCACGGATATTCTTTATCTGGAATCCTATTACCGGAAAACAAGCGTGGTGGCCGGCAGCGGCAGGATGCGGATCCGGGCAAGGCTAGATGAAGAGGAAGAAAAGCTTCCAAAAGACCGGTTTGTAAGAATCAACAGGCATAACATCATCAATATGCAATATGTAAGGAGTGTAAAAGGAGAAGCTGTTGAGATGCAGAATGGAGAGATTCTGTATGTAAATGGTGGGAGAAGAAAGAAGTTTGAAAAGAGTTACAGGGATTTTCTAATAGATAATAGTATGATTTTTTAATGAAATTTAAAAAAACGCAATAATTAGGTTAAAAAGAGCAAACCTTCTTGCCTTGGGTAAGAGACCATGGTATTGTATGTTTCATTAATCGGCAGTTCACATCTAAGCACATTTCTATCATCTGTAAAATCAGGACAGGCAGCGAAAATCAGCCGTTATCGCCGCCTGTCTTTTTATATTACAGAACTCCTATGGAAAGGCCGTAGCTTTTTGTATTTCCGGGACTTAAGGTCTGCACATGGTTCTTATGAATGAATTCGTCATCTTCTGTTGCATAGATTGCAGAACCATTCCATGGCTCTACACAGACGAAAGGCGCTTTCGCAGGATATGGCGTCCAGAAAGCTACAGTTTCAAAACCTGGATAGGAAACTTCCACACCCCGGCCGGTATTTCTGTTTACAATAGATACTTTTCTGGACTGTAAATCATCAAAATAGATGGCATCATCTTTAAATAATTCACGGGTTAAAGAAAGGGAACGGCTGCCATTGAGCTGATCGATCCGATTTCCAGGATTAAATTCCAGATGTTCAGAATCATATACCATGCTGGATATGGTTTCCTCCTTTTCAAACACCAGATCATAATCCTCAAATACGGCATTATCCTCCATAGGGCAGTTAAAACCAGGGTGAGCGCCCAGACAGTAGTGTATGGTCCGGTCGTCAGTGTTTGTCACCCGGTATTCCATGAATATGGTACCGTCTGTAAGAGTATAGACAAGGCTTAATCGGAAGGAATAGGGATAAATCTTCTTTGTTTCCTCTGTATCCCGGATTTCAAAGGTCACGGAAGTGCTTGTCTGCTCTGCGGCGGAGAAATCCATTTCCCGGCAAAAACCGTGCTTAGGGATTTCCCATGTCTGGCCTTCCAGAATGGTTCGGTCGTTGCGGCAGTTTCCCACAATGGGAAAAAGAAGAGGAGAGCATTTGCTCCAAAACTGGGGATCTCTCTGCCATATGTATTCTGTACCGGCAGAATCTTTGAATGAAATGAGCTGGGCACCGATGGAATCGATGACAGCAGTTGCTTTGGAATCATGAAGTGTAACCAGCATTTTAATTTACCTCGTTTCTTAGTTGTTTTTATCAATAAAATAGCCAAGCTTGCTTAACGATAAGTATACTAAATAAAAAAGGAAACTTCCATGGGTTTGTGAAAAATACATTAGAAAAAAGAAACCCTGTTTTTTTCCATCCTTTCATTAATTTGTAAGAACTGGTAAGAGTTTTGTCAGAACTTGTCCGAAAGCTTTAGGGAAATATAAGGAATTATTCCTATTTTTAGTGGAACTCTATGATACAATTTAATCAGAATTATAACATATCATATAACGAGACCCCCTTTGAGGGATACCTGTATGCCCCAGGATTGTGGGCAGATAAGTGGAAAGGAGACAGTGAATCTATGAGAATCGGAACATTTATAAGAAGAATTTTATTTTTGCTGATGACGGTATGTCTTTTGGCCGGATTCACTGTGGCATATAAAGGATATGAGATGTACCGGGAGGCTCTTTTGGAAACCGGGCTTCAGGACCGGGTGGAGGCGATCCGGGATAAGGAAGGGTATACGGAATACGAAAACCTGCCCCAGATTTATGTGAATGCGGTCATATCCGTTGAGGATCACCGCTTTTACCGCCATAACGGGATTGACTTTATTGCCATAGCCAGGGCCGCTGTAAACGATATCAGAGCCGGGCGGTTTGTGGAAGGCGGAAGCACCATAACCCAGCAGCTTGCTAAGAACTTATATTTTGACCAGGATAAAGAGATTGCCAGAAAAGCGGCGGAAGTGTTCATGGCCTATAATATTGAAAAAAACTATACCAAGGATGAAATTTTTGAACTGTATGTAAACTGCATTTATTTTGGAGACGGATATTACAGCGTGGGTGCTGCCAGTGAGGGCTATTTTAAAAAAGGGCCGGAGGAAATGACGGAGTATGAGAGTACTCTCTTAGCAGGTGTTCCCAATGCCCCTTCCAAATACGCTCCGTCAAAAAATCCTGCTCTGGCGGAGAAAAGGCAGATGAAGGTTCTTCAAAGAATGGAGAAGTGCGGATATTTTTCAGCACAAGAGGCGGAGACTGTGGCGGAGCAGATGGTGGCTGTTCGATGATTTTTGCTTGATGAATGAAAGGGCAGAGAGTATAATAGAGGTGTTACATATACTTTCTACACGTACAAAAGAATGGAGGAATCTATGTCCATCAGACAGTTCACAGGCAAACGTTTAAACGAATATGCAGAGAATTACGTGGTATTTGATCTGGAAACAACAGGCATCAGTGCCGAAGAAGATTCTATTATAGAGATTTCTGCGATCAAGGTGAAGGGACATGAGCCTGTTACCGAATTTAATACACTGGTTAATCCTGGGACCCATATTCCGGCCGGTGCTACCAATGTTAATGGAATTACAGATGATATGGTAAGGGAGGCGCCTGGACTAAAGGAGGTTTTACCGGATTTTCTTTCCTTTATTGAAGGGGAAATTCTGGTAGGGCATAATATTCAGTCCTTTGACCTGCTTTTCCTGTACAGGGCTGCAGAGGAGCTTTTGAGAAGAGAGGTGGCAAATGATTACGTTGACACCCTTTTTATGGCAAAGGCCTGCTTACCCCAGCTAAACCGATACCGCCTGACGGATATTTCGGCGTATTTCCATATTGATACAGATGGAGCCCACCGGGCACTTAATGATTGTATCATGAACCAGAGATGCTATGAGCATATGGGGAAGCTGCATCATAAAGAAGAAGCCGAGATCTGCCCCCAATGCGGCGGAGTGCTTAGGCGCCGCAGCGGAAAATTCGGGGAATTTTATGGCTGCACTAATTTTCCACAGTGCCGTTTTACAAGGAATGTTTAATCTGCAGGTTCGAAGTGTTATTTCTGCAAACAATGAGCCGGGCGCAGGAATGCAGGCATCCGAAGGATGCATAGACTTATTACATAATGGAAGAAAGGGGAAACGGTATGGAGGATAAAAATTTATATAATAAGATCATGCTGATTGTACTTTGTCTGATCATGGTTTTGCTTTGTGCCGGTATGTACAGCTGGTTCCATGAAGGGAGTGCTGCACCGGAAATGGAAGTGCCCCGGGAAAAAGTCCAGGTCCTTCAATTTGAATTCCGGCAGCTGGGAAGGCTTCCGGAGTCTGTCATTTTGGAGGAAGGCGGAATATGCAATTTTTAATTGAAAGGGCGGTCCCGGCGGATTATCTGACGGTTGCTGATGTGATACAATCGGTGTGGCAGCAAATTCAGCAGAAGGACTGGTTTGTTGCTGATGATTCGGAATACACGTGCCATACGCTAAAAGAGGGAAACGGAATCGGTTTTAAGGCTTTTGATATGGATTCCGGGTCCCTGGCAGGTGTTTTTCTCGCTGCTTTTCCGGGAAGCAGTGCAGAAAACCTTGGCCGGGACATCGGCCTTCCCGAAATGGAACTGGGGAAAGTCGTCCATATGGAATCGATCGCCATTCTTCCTGAATACCGGGGGAACGGCCTTCAGTATTCCATGATGAAGGCCGCAGAGGAAGAGCTTAGGAAACAGGGCTATCGGTATCTGATGTGTACGGTTCATCCGGAAAACAGATACAGCAAAAACAACATAATCAAACAGGGTTATGAGGTTGTCCTGACCAAAGAAAAGTATGGCGGATATGTAAGAGATATCTTATTAAAGAAGCTATTTTAAGATGCCTGAGGTTTGCAAACGTTTGCTTAAAAAGTCGTTGACGTTTGGGTGATTTTTACGTATACTTTTTCCTAAGGGCTGACAGAAGTCGCCAACGGAAAGAATGCATAAAAGAAACAATTTTAAAAACAGATACCAGGAAGGTATGGGTATTCCCAAGGAATACGTATGACTGTTTCTGGTATCTGTTTTTTTGCAGAAATACCGGACACGATGAGAACATTTATGGAGGGGAAAACGATGAGAAAGTATAGATGGGGGATTGCCGCAGCATTGGTACTGTCTGCCATGGTTATGAACGGCTGCGGAAAGGCCGGAGAGACACAGACACAGGCGGTTTCAGAGTCAGGCGTTGCAGACAATACCGGGAAAAACGACAGAGTCGTTGTGGTAATGGGCGTCAGTTCAGAGCCTGAATCAGGATTCGATCCGGCTTATGGCTGGGGAGCCGGGGAGCACGTCCATGAACCTTTGATACAAAGTACGCTTACGGTCACTGATAAGGATTTAAACATTGGTTACGATCTGGCGACGGACTTAAAGGTCAGCAGCGACGGTATGACCTGGACCGCAAAGATCCGGGATGACGTGTTCTTTACGGATGGGAAAAAGCTGACCGGGCAGGATGTGGCATTTACTTATAATACCTTGAGAGATACCAGCTCTGTGAATGATTTCACAATGCTTGACAGGGCAGAGGCAGTGGATGACACGACCGTGGAATTCCATATGAAGCATCCCTATTCCATCTGGCCATACACCATGGCCGTGACAGGAATTGTACCGGAACATGCATATGGACCGGATTACGGGGAACACCCCATCGGATCCGGCAGGTACATATTAAAGCAATGGGACAGAGGGCAGCAGGTGATCCTGGAAGCAAATCCGGACTATTATGGAGAAGCGCCGAAGATGAAACGGGTTACGGTCCTCTTCATGGAAGAGGATGGTGCTTTGGCAGCGGTCCAGTCCGGACAGGCAGATATTGCATATACGGCTGCTTCCTATTCGGACCTTACGGTACCCGGGTATGGTCTCTTAGACTGCAAAACCGTGGATAACCGGGGATTTAACCTTCCGGCCATTCCCTCCGGAAGCGTATCGGAAGAGGGAATTCCTTTGGGAAATGACTTTACCAGTGATGTAAAGGTCAGAAGAGCGATCAACATTGGAATAGACCGGGAAGAAATGATAAATAACGTTCTGAACGGATACGGCAGTCCTGCTTACAGCGTTTGTGATAAAATGCCATGGTATGAGCCATCTGCAAAGACTGAATATGACCTGGTAGGGGCAGAGGCATTGCTTGACGAAGCAGGCTGGAAACTGGGCAGCGACGGAATCAGGGAAAAGGATGGTAAACGGGCGGAGCTTCAATTCCTTTATCCTGCAGGAGATTCTGTAAGGCAGGCTATTGCGGCAGACACCATCAATCAGCTTAAAAAGCTGGGAATTGACGGACAGATGGAAGGTGCAAGCTGGGATACGGCCTATGACAGAGCCTTATCACAGCCTTTGATCTGGGGCTGGGGTGCTCATACTCCCATGGAGCTTTATAATATTTACCATACCATGAAGGAAACCGGGATTGCCGCCTATTCTCCTTATGCCAATCAAACGCTTGACCAGTACATGGATGAGGCTCTTGCAGAAAGTGATCTGGAAAAATCCTATGAGCTGTGGAAAAAGGCCCAGTGGGATGGAGAAACAGGCATTACCCAAGACGGAGATATTCCATGGATCTGGCTTGTGAATATTGATCATTTATATTGGGTAAGGGATGGGTTAAAGGTTGCAGAGCAGAAGCTTCACCCTCATGGCCACGGCTGGTCCATTGTAAATAACGTGGATCAGTGGAGCTGGGAACAATGAAAAGCGGCCGGTTCCCAAGGAAAGTCTTTTGGTTAATACTAAAACAGCTCATACGGATGGCTGTCCTCCTTTTTTTGGTAAGCGCAGCAGCTTTTTTTCTGGTATCGGTTTCCCCTATTGATCCGTTAAAGGTCAATATTGGCCAGGCAGCTCTTGGCTCTATGAGCCAGGAGCAGATCGCAAAGCTTTCGGAATACTGGGGAACCGGCTTACCGCCGGCAGAACGGTTTCTTTCCTGGGCCGGCGATTTTCTAAAGGGGGATATGGGAACCTCTCTTTTATACCGACAGCCGGTTTCTCATGTGATTGGTCTGAAACTGTCAAATTCCCTGTGGCTGATGGCAGTTTCCTGGCTGGTTTCCGGAGGAGCCGGCTTTGCCCTGGGAACCCTGGCTGGTGCTAACAGGGGAAAAGCGGTGGATAAGGTGATCTCCGCTTATGCTCTTATAACCGCAAGCACTCCGGCTTTCTGGCTGGCGCTGGTGCTTTTGATGGTATTTGCTGTCTGGCTTAAAATACTTCCCATTGGGCTAAGCGTCCCCATAGGCATGGAAGCGGCAGAGGTCACTATAAAGGACAGGGCAGTGCATGGGATCTTGCCCTGCCTGACCCTTTCCATTACCGGAATGTCCAATATCCTTCTCCATACAAGAGAGAAGATGATCCAGGTTATGGAAAGTGATTATGTCCTCTTTGCAAGAGCAAGGGGAGAGTCCAAAAGCCAGATTGTCTTTCGTCACGGAATCAGGAACATTCTACTGCCTGCCCTGACCCTTCAGTTTGCCTCGGTCAGCGAAATCTTTGGAGGTTCGGTTTTGGTGGAACAGGTGTTTTCTTATCCGGGACTGGGCCAGGCGGCTGTGACGGCCGGACTTGGCGGTGATATTCCGTTGCTACTGGGGATCACGGTCATCAGTGCGGCTATTGTATTTACAGGAAATTTTATTGCTAACGTACTTTACGGCGTGGTGGACCCAAGAATGAGGAAAGGGAGGAAGGTCGCATGAAACAATGGAATGGCCGGAAGTCCATGGTATGCCTCCTGGTGCTTTTCATCTCCCTTTTGGCAGCTGTTACCATTGTCGGGCAGCTTTACAGGACAGAGGCCCTTGTCACTGATTTTTCCAGAAAAAATATGCCGCCCTGCTTTTCTCATCCCTTTGGGACGGACTGGATGGGCCGGGATATGTTTGCCAGGACCATGACCGGTCTTTCCATGAGCATCCGCATAGGCCTTCTCACAGCAGCGGTCAGCACAGTGATTGCTTTTTTTCTGGGACTTTTTGCAGCATCCATGGGAAGAGCGGCGGATGGGGTTGTGGTCGGGCTCATTGATCTTGTCATGGGGATTCCTCATATCCTCCTGCTGGTTTTGATCTCCTTTGCCTTGGGGAAAGGCTTTAAAGGAGTTGTAGTGGGAATTTCTTTGACCCACTGGACTTCCCTTGCCAGGCTGATCAGGGGAGAGGTTCTTCAGCTTAAGGAAAGCCAGTACATAAAAATCTCCCGTAAACTTGGCCACGGCGGGTTTGAAACAGCCCTTAAGCATATGACGCCTCATTTGATTCCTCAGCTTCTTGTTGGGCTTGTACTGTTATTTCCCCATGCCATCCTTCATGAGGCCAGCATCACGTTCCTGGGCTTCGGGCTTTCCTCAGAGCAGCCTGCCATCGGCGTGATCCTGTCAGAGAGCATGAAATATCTGTCAATGGGGAAATGGTGGCTGGCGCTGTTTCCAGGAGCATTTCTGGTTGCTGTTGTTTTGCTGTTTCATCTAACAGGAGAGATGGTGGGCAGGCTTATAGACCCGGGCGCCCTGCATCAGTAGGAGGGAATGGATTGGAAGAGAAGAAAACGGTTCTGTCGGTAAAAAAACTGTCAGTATCATTTACCCAATATAAGCGATGGATCAAAAGAACCACTCTTTTGGCTGTCAAGGACGTAAGCCTGACCGTGAGGGAAGGAGAACTGGTGGCAGTGGTGGGTTCCAGTGGTTCGGGAAAAAGCCTTCTGGCCCATGGGGTACTGGGAATCCTGCCATATAATGCGGCATGGTCCGGGGAGATATCTTATTATGGGGAGAGGCTTACGGAAAAACGGCTGGGACAGCTTCGGGGGAAGGAGATCGTTCTGGTCCCTCAAAGCGTTTCTTATCTGGATCCCTTAATGAAGGCGGGGGCTCAGATCAGGAAAGGGAAACGGGATCAGGGAAGCATGGGTGAAAGCTTTAAAACCCTTAAGCGGTATGGGCTTGATGAGACTGTGGAAAAGCTTTATCCCTTTGAACTGTCAGGGGGAATGACCAGAAGGATCTTAATTTCCACTGCTGTCATGGAAAAACCTAAGCTGGTCATAGCGGATGAGCCTACACCGGGCCTGCATCTGGATGCGGCAAAACGGGTGCTGTCCCATTTTAGGGAAATGGCCGATGAAGGAGCCGGTGTGCTTCTCATCACCCATGACCTGGAGTTGGCGCTGGAGGTCGCTGACCGGATTGTGGTATTCTATGCCGGTACCAGCGTTGAGGAAGCATCTGCCGCTGATTTCAGAGAGGAAAGACTCCTACGTCATCCATACTCAAAGGCCCTTTACAGGGCTATGCCGGATCATGGATTCCAGGCTGCACCGGGAGCCCAGCCTTATTTAAAGGACCGCCCTTCCGGCTGCCCCTATGCCCCCAGGTGTGAATACCGGGAGGCAAGATGTTTAAAGGAAGTGGATTACATCGGCCTGGCTGGAGGAATGGTCCGGTGCGTAAAAGCAGAGGAGAGATAAGTGAGACTGGAAGCAAAAAACATATCATTCCGATATGATAATGGGAATAGGCAGATATTAAATAATCTGACCATGTATATGGACAGTGGGGAACGTCTGGGGCTGATTGCTCCCAGCGGTTTCGGGAAGACCACCTGCTGCAAAATTCTTGCCGGATATGAAAAACCGGATCAGGGAGAGGTGCTTTTAGACGGAAAGTCCCTTTCTTCCTGCAAGGGATATTGTCCAGTCCAGATGATCTGGCAGCATCCGGAAAATTCTGTAAATCCAAGGCTTAAGCTTAAGGAGGTTTTAAAGGAGGGGGATGGAGTGGAAGACCGGGTGATCAAAGGTCTGGGTATCGAAACGGAATGGTTAAACCGGTACCCGGCTGAGGTTTCGGGAGGTGAGCTTCAGCGTTTCTGCATTGCCCGGGCCCTTGGCGGCGGAACCAGGTTTCTCCTTGCGGATGAGATCAGTACCATGCTGGATTTGATCACCCAGAGCCAGATCTGGAATTTTCTCATATCAGAAGTGGAGAGACGTAACATCGGCCTATTGGTAGTCAGTCATTCCCAGGGTCTTTTAGAACGCGTTTGCACAAGGAGACTTGATCTGCGCGGGCAATGAGCTAAACTAAAACGCACAGAGTGTGTTTTCCCTAGCATAAACGGAATATTGTAAGAGGAGGAAGTCGGGATCATGGATATTAGAGATATGCTTAACCTGGTAAAAACAGGAGAAATGGAAATTCAGGAAGCAGAACAGCTGTTAAAGGATCTTCCTTATGAGGACCTGGGGTATGCAAAGCTGGACCATCACAGGGCGCTTCGTTCCGGCTTTGGAGAGACGGTCTTTTGCCAGGGAAAGCCGGACCCATACCTGGTAGAGATTTATAGGAAATTCTATGTAAGAGACGGTGAAGTGCTGGGAACCAGGGCCTCTGAGGAGCAATTTGAACTGGTGAGATCTGTTGTGCAGGAGGTTCAGTATGATCCCATATCCAGGATCTTAAAGGCAGAGCGGACGGAAAAAGAAAGGAAGGGATGCGTGGCGGTCTGTACAGGAGGTACGGCGGACATCCCGGTAGCGGAGGAGGCGGCACAGACTGCGGAATATTTCGGCTGTCACGTGGATCGGATATACGATGTGGGAGTAGCCGGAATCCACCGTCTTCTGTCCCAGAGAGACAGGATCCGGAATGCCAACTGCATTATTGCAGTGGCAGGAATGGAAGGGGCTTTGGGAACGGTGATCGCAGGGCTGGCGGACTGCCCGGTCATCGCGGTTCCCACCTCGGTAGGCTACGGAGCCAGCTTTCATGGGCTCTCTGCTCTTCTTACAATGCTTAATTCCTGCGCGAATGGAATTTCCGTTGTAAATATTGATAATGGATATGGGGCGGGGTATCTTGCGACACAAATCAATCGACTGGCGGTGAAATAAGATGGGAAAAATACTGTATTTGGAATGTAACTCAGGAATCAGCGGTGATATGACGGTAGGCGCTCTTTTAGACCTGGGAGCAGACAAGCAGGCTTTTACAAAGGCTCTGCAAAGCCTGGGAGTGGACGGTTATCATCTACACTTTGGCAGGACCAGGAAATCCGGACTGGATGCTTATGATTTTGATGTTCATTTGGAAAATGAAGGGCATGGCCATAAGCATGATCACGACAATGACCATGATCTCAATTATAGCCATGACCAAAGCCACCATGAGCATAATCACGATCATAGCCACAGCCACGACCACGATCACGACCAAAGCCATGACCATAACCATGACCATAACCATAACCATGGCCATGATCATCCCCAAGTCCACCGGAATCTCCAGGATATATATAAAATCATTGACCGGCTGGATTCCAACAGCAGGGTAAAGGCAATGGCGAAGCGGATGTTTGATATCGTGGCGGAGGCGGAGTCAAAAGCTCATGGAATCCCAGTGGAAGAGGTCCATTTTCATGAGGTTGGAGCCATTGATTCCATTGTGGACATCATTGGTGTGGCGGTTTGTGTGGACAGCCTGGGAGTGGATGAGATCGTGGTATCTCCTTTGTCAGAAGGATATGGAAGCGTCCGCTGCCAGCATGGTGTTATCCCGGTTCCTGTTCCGGCGACAGCTAACATTGTGTCGGCCCATGGTCTAAGGCTTCGCTTTACGGACAATGAAGGGGAGATGGTAACCCCTACCGGAGCTGCCATAGCTGCCGCCCTTGGGACAAGAAAGGATCTTCCTTCCTCCTTTCAGATCTTAAAGACAGGGCTTGGTGCAGGGAAGAAGGACTTTAAACAGGCAAATGTTCTGCGGGCCATGCTGCTTCTGGAAGAGGAAGAAGGGGCAGGAGAAAATATGTGGGTTTTAGAGGCCAATATTGACGATTGCAGCGGGGAATCCTTTGGTTTTGCCATGGAATCCTTATTGGAAGCCGGAGCGGCTGATATCTGGTATACACCTGTATTCATGAAAAAGAACCGTCCAGCCTATATGCTTAGCCTGATCTGCAGGGAAGAGGAGATAAGCAGAATGGAAGATATTCTGTTCATTCAAACCACTACCATCGGAGTGAGAAGATACCCGGTAGCCAGAACCATTTTAAACCGAAAAAAAAGGAAGGTCATGACAAAATATGGGGAGGCGGAGGTAAAAATCTGCACCTACAAAGACAGGACCTTCTGCTACCCGGAATATGAAAGTGTAAGAAGTATTTGCAGACAAAATGGGCTGGATTATCAGACGGTATACAGTATCATACGCATGGAGGCGGAGAAATAATGGAACAGAACATGTTAGAAATAAAAATGAGACTGGAACAGATGATGGCAGAGTACGCCAAAGAGGATATCTGCCTGGCTTTTTCCGGAGGAGTGGATTCCAGTTTGTTACTGAAAGTAGCAGCAGATGCCGTAAGAAAGACGGGAAAAACTGTTTATGCGGTGACTTTTGACAGCCGTCTTCATCCCTCCTGTGATCTGGAAATTGCAGCCAGGGTAGCAAAGGAGCTGGGAGGAACACATAAGGTGGTTTCCGTAAATGAACTGGAACAGGAGGAGATACGTTTTAATCCTGTAAACCGTTGTTATCTATGCAAAAAGAAGCTGTTTCAGTCTTTAAAGGATTATGCAGAGGAAATGGACATCCCTCATATCATGGATGGAACCAACGAAGATGATCTGCATGTTTACCGTCCGGGAATCAAAGCCTTAAGAGAACTGGGAATCATCAGCCCTCTGGCAGAGCTTCACATCACCAAGGCCCTGGTAAAAGAGCTGGCCTCATGGTACGGGATCTCTGTGGCGTCCAGGCCTTCCGCTCCCTGTATGGCGACCCGTCTTCCTTATGGTACGGAAATTGATTATGATATTCTGAATCTTATTGGAAAAGGAGAGGAATTTGTAAGTTCTCTCGTAAAAGGAAATGTACGCCTGAGGCTTCATAAAGACATTGTCCGCATCGAAGTGGACAAGGAAGCGATGGGAAATCTGGTAGAGAAGAGCAGAGAGATCATTGCTTATTTAAAAGGATTGGGTTTTATCTATATCACCATGGATCTGGAAGGCTTCCGGTCCGGAAGCATGGATGTGGGAATAAAACCCATTGAGTAAAAATTCATACTGACACGTAAAAAGTGCATTTCCCCGACAGGAAACGCACTTTTTCTGCATATTCTGCTGACCGTATAAACAAATCCCCGATAGCGGTCGAGCGGGATAGCGCAGTGCCGTCAGGATTCGACAACACGACAAATGTGGATTTATTAACAATAACCTAAAAAATGAATATTAATTAAAAAATAATATAATATTTGAATATAAGTTAAACATTTAGCACAGAAATATTATGTGAAAATGTACAATAAATCCTATTGTAATTTGGCTTTGTTTGTGCTAATATGAAAACACATATTTAGGTTTTTTGTCCGTGATCCTGTTTTAACATAAGGAGGACAAATATATTAGTAAAGGAGAAAATATACCGTGGGTAACAGTGCAATGGAAAACATGGAACCGGTGGAAGTGTTTCACTATTTTGAGGAAATTAACAGTATTCCGAGAGGTTCAGGAAATGAAAAAAGAATCAGCGATTATCTAGTTTCTTTTGCAAAGGAACACAATCTGGAGGTCATACAGGATAAAGCGCTGAATGTGATCATCAGGAAGCCAGGTTCCAAGGGCTATGAAGAAAGTCCAGGTGTCGTAATTCAGGGACATATGGATATGGTCTGTGAGAAAAGGCCTGATGTAATGCATGATTTCATGACAGACCCCATCCAAATGAAAATAGTTGGAGATATGCTTTACGCAAACGGAACAACTCTAGGGGGAGACGACGGCATTGCGGTTGCCATGGGGTTAGCGGTTCTGGCATCGGATACATTGGAACACCCTCCTGTCGAATTGTTGGTTACCACCTCTGAAGAGACCGGAATGGATGGCGCCCATGCGCTGGATCCAAAAAACATATTAGGTAAAACACTTATTAATATCGATTCAGAGGAAGAAGGAATCCTGACGGTAAGCTGTGCAGGCGGATGCTCCTCCAAGATCAATATTCCCATTACATGGGAAGATGCAGACAGCAGCAGGGCTGCTTATATCATTGATATATCTGGTTTAAAGGGCGGCCACTCTGGAGTGGAAATACATACAGGCAGGGCAAACGCCAATAAATTGATGGCCCGTTTTTTGAAAAGCGTAAGCTTAGAGACAGATTTAAATTTATGCTCCATTAACGGAGGTTCCAAGCACAATGCGATTGCCCGTGATGCACGAGCTGTTGTTTGTGTAAATTTAGAGGCTGTCCCAATGCTGAAAGAAAAGATTTCCAGTTTTGAACAAATATTCAGGGATGAATTCAAAGTCGCAGATCCGGATATAAAGGTCGAACTAAATCCTGTGGAAAATATGCCGAAGCGAATCATGTCGAAAGACACAAGGGATAACATCATTAATTTTATGTACATGATTCCAAACGGAGTCCAGAGCGTTAGCATGGATATTGAAGGCCTTGTAGAGAGCTCCCTTAATCTGGGGGTAGTTGAGACCGGGGAAGAAAGCATTGAAATCATCAGTTCTATCAGAAGCTCTGTTGGAACGATAAAGGATAATATTTTCCATACCGTAGCCACCATTGCCGAACTTACAAACGGGAAGGTGACCGCTGAATCGGATTACCCGGAATGGAAATACAATCCCGATTCAAAAGTAAGACTGCTGTTTATAGAATTATACGAGAAATTATTTAGCGAAAAGCCGTTGATAAGCGCAATTCATGCCGGATTAGAATGCGCAATTTTTGATAAAAAGTTTGAAGGAAAGATGGATATGATATCCGTTGGACCGACAATCGTTGGGGTACATACTGCAGAAGAGCATTTAAGCATCCCATCCACCCAGAGGACATGGAAATATTTGACAGAAGTGTTGAAAGCCCTCAAATAGCAGCAGGAATACCGCTGATAATTTATATTTAATTTGTGTCAATGATTGATCAAACTATAATGAATATAAGGGAGTACTATGTATGAATCAGAAATTATCTAAAGGCGCATATGGCGGTATAGCCGGCAAAGACTACGTACCATATGTCCCTAAAAACTCCGGATCGGGTGGAAATGCTGCGGTATTAATCATTGGTATTGCTTTGTCTGCATTGTTTGCAGCATCAACAGCTTACTCAGGCATGAAAGCAGGTCTTACAGTTGCAGCCGGAATACCGGGCTCCATATTAGGTTCTGTATTTATTGCCATGTTTGCAAGAGAAAAAGGAATCCTTGGAAAGACACTCCTTCAGGGAATGGCCAGCGGCGGCGAATCCATTGCCAGCGGTATGATATTTGTTTTTCCGGCGATTCTCTTGATCGGTTCACAGGTTACATTTCTGGAAGGTCTTGTGATCGGTGTCGGCGGTTCATTATTTGGTATAGGTGCAGCTTCTCTGGTCTACAATTATTTGATCGTAGAAGAACATGGAAAATTAATGTATCCTGAGTCAATGGCTATTTCGGAAACCTTAGTTGCTTCGGAAGGCGCCAAAGATTCTCTGAAGTTCATGGGAATCGGATTTGGAATTGGCGGTTTAATCACCGCGGTAACCAGCTCATTCTTAAATATCACCAACAACGTGATCAGCTTTGTGCATGAGCCCTTTTACAAATGGAAATTTCAGCTGGAAGTGAACCCCTTGCTGCTGGGAATTGGATTCATTGTGGGGATGGAAGTATCCTTGACCATGTTTGCCGGTTCTATATTATCTAACTTTGCCATTACACCTCTTATCGGTTATTTTGCTACTTTAGGAAGTGGCGGCCCGGCCGTATGGAATAACCCTTCTGTCAGCGTAAACGCTATGGGAGTCGGCGATATAGCAGGCAGCTATGTAAAATATATCGGTGCAGGCATGATGCTTTCCGGCGGTCTGATCGGTGCGGTAAAGCTGATACCAACGGTTATCGCTTCCATAAAGGAAACCATGAATGCCAGAGGAAAAGGTGCCGGCGCCGGATCTTCTGTTGAAACTGTTATCTTACTGTCAGGTATCATCGTAGGCTTTATCGGCGGTTTCCTGGTATCTGGCGGCAACATTGCCATGGCGGTACTGGGTGCTGTTTTATCCATGGTGCTTTCTTTGATGTTTGTTATTGTTTCCGGCCGTTTAACCGGTACCATCGGAACTTCAAACCTTCCTGTATCCGGTATGACAATTGCTTCCATCGTTATCGTTACATTACTGTTTGTGGGATTAGGCTGGAAGAGCGTAGATGATAATAAGGCTCTGTTGTTATTCGGTTCCTTTATTGTTACTGCAATTGCTGCAGCAGGCGGTTACTGCCAATCACAAAAAGTTTCTTTTATCATTGGCGGAAGCAAGAATGAAATGCAGAAATATTTTGCAATTTCTTCTGTAGTAGGCGTTGTGGTAGTTACCTGTGTTATATTATTGCTTTCCAATCAGCTCTCAATGACTGGAGACAATGTTCCGTTTGCATTGCCTCAGGCGAATTTAATGGCAACATTGACAGCCGGAATCATGTCTGGTCAGCTGCCTTGGGTTATGATCATCTGCGGCATTATGATGGGAATCGTTTTATTTTTGCTTGGACTCCCTGTAATGACAGTTGCAATCGGTTTTTATTTGCCGATATCCACAACTTCTATCATTTTGATAGGAGCCCTGGTTCGTTTCTTAGTTGAGAAATATTCCAAAAATGAAAAAGTAAAGGAAGCCAAAGTTTCTAACGGTGTAAGCCTGTCATCAGGACTTGTTGCCGGCGGATCAATCATTGGACTTATCGGAATCGTTTTACAGGTAACTGGTATCATCAGTGGTGCAGGCCCAAGCGGATTTGCAAATTCAAATGGAATGGCATTTATCTTATTGATCATTCTTGTAGTAGCGACCGCTATACCGCTTTTTAAGAGTGAAGTGAAGAATGCTAAATGACAAAGATGAGGTTTTAAATTTAATATTTAAGATTTCCGATAAACTGGAATACGAGGTTGATAAAAACGGCATTGTGACCATGCTAATAAAACAGGATCACAAGATTCAACGGGTTTTTAGAAAACTCGGTTTCAAAATTCCGGAATATAAAAGAATTGCAATGGATGAGTATGGAAGCTGCGTCTTTCTTCAAATTGACGGCAGTAAAACCATTAGAGAAATTGGAAAAAGCCTTGAAGAAACGTATGGTGAAAAGGTAGAGCCGCTGTATGAAAGACTGCTGTTATTCGTCAGTCACTTAGAACAGCAATTTCACTATATCGAGAATACCAGCAAGGTGTAAGAAAGAAACTGCAAAGCAGGCAGATCGGTGTCAGGAATTAAATCCTGGCACTGATCTTTTTTTGTGTAACTCTTGACCGTTACTGGCATGAACGATATAATTATCATTAAATTCTTTTACCGACTGGTCAGAAAGGACTTTGATGAAACCAAATAAACATATGTTTTTCTTAGTGTTCTTACTCCTGCCGCTTCTTTTATCAGGCTGCGGGAGGCATTATCCGGATTATATCAGTCAATCCGGCAGTCCTGG
>DEYX01000308.1 GCA_002365025.1 Hungatella sp. UBA3147
GCTGCAAACACCATCAATGCACGTGTGATTGGTTCTAAAGTACGGCGGCTCGTTACCGAATTAATCATTGCAAATGTTCCAAGAAACGTAGAAGAATCCGCCCGGCTTGCCAGAGAGCTGGAGCAGCTTCACCATAACATGTCGGAAGTAAGAAAAAATATCACCTATCTTGAAACCACTCAAAGGCAGGATAGACAGCAGCTGCTTGATGATCTGAAACAGGCTTCCACTTATTTAAATCTCAGGGAACAGGAGATTACAAACCGCTTGGAAGAAATAACAGCAATCGATAAGGAGCAGTCCGGAATCATCCAATGCCAGCAGCTGCTGCCAGTGGTTCGCATACGGATCGGCTCTTCCAGTCTGCTGGTTCAGGAGGAATACTCCAGGAGTATTGTTTATAAAAACAGCGAAGGTGAAATTACGATCGGAAGTAATTAAATTAGAAGGAGGGAAGCTATAATGAAAAAAACAATTATGATTGTCGATGATTCAATTGTAACACGCAGCGAGATAGAGCAATTACTTAAAGGAACAGATTTTGACGTCATCTATCAGTGTAGAAGCGGGGAAGAGGCTCTGGAAGCCTATGAAAGAGAAAAGCCCGATATTGTGACCATGGATATCATAATGCCTGGAATCGATGGTATCGAAGCTTCCAAACGCCTGTTGGAGCATCACCCGAAAGCTGGAATTATGATCATCAGCTCTCTTGCTTATGATGAAACACAGCAGATGGTCAAAAAATTAGGATCCAACCTTCCTTTTGTTTTCAAGCCAATTAAAAAGTCATATTTTATTGAGGCCCTGTTAAAAGTAAGTGATGCGATTTCCCAAAAGTAAGGTCTTCACAACAATAGATCTTATATAACTAAAATGACATGTTATCTATTATTACATAGAAAAAGCCTAATGGAAAGTCTGTTTCTAAATACCTTCCATTAGGCTTTTTATTTTTATATATTAAAGATTGAACCATTCGTTGAATCTGCTGGATCAAACTGATTGGAAATACTAAAGGAAGCCATTTGCATACGAAGCTTCATCAGTTCAATTAAATATAAATAATCAGATTTAGCAGGTACAAGACTGCTGCTTTCTCCGTC
Organism: Hungatella sp. UBA3147; assembly: GCA_002365025.1. GTDB lineage: Bacteria > Bacillota > Clostridia > Lachnospirales > Lachnospiraceae > Lacrimispora. Next base: position 1,107 of record DEYX01000308.1, read on the forward strand.
CAAAGACAGATTGGACAGATAATCATAAGTACTTGATATGTCCAATGGGTACCCTGATACGTCTGAATATCCTGATACTTCTGAATCCCCCATATAATTCTTAACTTTCTTTACGTACTCCTGCGTTTCCTTAAAAGGAGGGATTCCTCCATATTTGCTTACATTGTTGCTTCCGGCATTATAGGCCGCCAGGGTAAGATCCACATTCCCTTTATACCGTTCCAGATTTTCTTTTAAATATTTAGCTCCCCCCATGATATTGCTTCTTGCATCATAAGGATCGTCCACTCCCAGGGATCTGGCAGTGGCAGGCATTAACTGCATTACCCCGGCTGCTCCCTTCTTTGAAGTTGCAGAAGGGTTAAAATTCGATTCTGCCTTTGCAACCGCCTTTAACAGCTTTTCGGAAACACCGTATTTTTTAGACGCCTCTTTGAATATGGCTTCAAGGTTTTCCGGAGCCTTTGCAACTGATTTTAAAATCTGTTCAAAATTCCCCTTGGCAGATGAAGCTGCCGTATATCCCGCCTGTCCCACCTTTGCACTGGTAAGGGCAGACAGTTTTAACTGGTCTATTGTTGCCAAAATATAATCCTCCCGTCAATTTCCGATTTTTACGGAATCCATCTTCCTGAAGCATCCACCCAATAATTGCCGACATTCATGCTGCTTGCCATGCTGCCATCCGGATTTAAATAATACCAGATCCCTGGCTGGGGCTGTATCCAGCCCGTAAGCATTTCTCCACCGCCCGGATTTAAATAGTACCATTTCCCATTGACAAACTGCCAGCCCATGAGTAATTTTCCATCCTTGGGGTTTAAATAATACCATCTTTGGCCTGACAGGAGCCAGCCTGTCTGGTAAGTTCCATTCCCGTCAAAATAATACCAGTCATTTAATATCTGCTTCCAGCAATTCCTGGCGATTCCGCCATCCTCCTGCTTGTAGGTATTTCCCTTCCATGCACCTGATGTATCTCCGTCATATTCCATAATGGTATCATCGGAAGTGACATAATCCCCTTCCTTCATATATTTCCGGTCATCGGCAGTATAGCCGATTGCCCGCACTTCATAGTAATAAACAGCGTCCTTATCCATGTATTCAGAAAGATCCACTGTATTGGTTTCAACAGAAATACGCTTCTTCAGTTTGTCATCTGCATACAGGGCAACCTGATAACCTGTGGCAAATTCAACTTTTTCCCACACAGCCTTCGTCATTTTGCTATCGCTCCAGCCGGCCCTGGCAGTTCTTCCTAAAATAACTACAGGAACATAATCCACCTTTATTTCCAGGGTATTGTTATCCAACGCTTTGGCGGAAACAAACTTTGCCCCTGTGATCTTGCACTCTGACCGGTTATAGGTATTTGCAAATATTGAGGTGTCTGATGTTAAAAACACACTGACCCGTTCATTCTTCGCTGCCTTCCATTTGCTGATATCCCGTTTCCAGACAACTTCCTTAACTGATACTCCTGCATTCGTAGTAGAAATTCCAGGCATCAGTATTTCTTCATTCCCATACTGGCTGTCAAACTTAAGATTTACGCTTCGAATCACAACAGAATCGGCGGCAAAGGACATGACAGCCGGCAAGCATGTAAAAGCTGCCACCAAAACAGCAAGGAACATAGAATGCAGTTTTCTTTTCTTATCTCTCATCATTGTACCCATACTCCATCTTCATTTACCGGAAATCCATTGATTACCGTATTTACAGCCATCGTGCCATCCTGATTAAAATACCGCCACAGTCCATCGATCTTCTGCCAGCCGGTTACCATGACTCCATCTTCCCCGGTAAAATAAGTATGCCCATTCCGGGTGATTAAGCCCTTTAGCATAGCTCCCTCTAAGTTACCCTGTACAGTATTTAAATAATACCATCTTCCTGCCTGGTTGATCCAGTCCTTCTGCATGGCACCCTGGCTGTTAAAATAATAATAATAGCCATCTATGACCTGCCAGTTCGTAGCGGCGGCTCCCATGGGGGCCTCGTATCCGTTGTCCGGATAAAAATAATACCATGTATTGGCGATCTTATTCCAGCCGGTCACCATGGCTCCTTTGGAATTCATATAATAGATATCAGAATCCAGGATAAACCAGCCGGTTACCATCTTTCCTTCCTGGTCAAAGCGGTACCATACATCATCAAGTACCATCCAGGAATTAGCCTGAACAGTTCCATCGGCATACCGGTAGTACCACACTCCGGACTGCTGATCCCAGCCCTCTTTTA
>DEYX01000083.1:0-3041 GCA_002365025.1 Hungatella sp. UBA3147
TAGCTGCTTTCCGCCTTGTGAAGGCCGATAAAGGTATGCCCTGCAATGCCGCCAAAGCCAACCACTACACCGGCATGCTGAATGGTATCATCGGAATAAAGAAGCCTGACCCCGACAACGCCCACATCCTCTCTCTGGCAGAAGCCTAACATCTCATGGATGCTTTCCGGACCTACCATTTCCGTATCATTATTTAAAAACAGGAGGTAATCGCCCTTTGCATGGGCAACGCCAAAGTTATTGATGGCGGAATAGTTAAATTCCCGCTCCCACGTAACCACATGGACAAAAGAGAACTCTTTCTGGATCCTTTCATAATACGCAAAGGTTTCCGGGTCCGTGCTGTTATTTTCCACAATAATGAATTCCAGATTTTGATATGTGGATTTCTCTATGACGGAACGAATACATAAATCCAGGTCAGTACTGTGATCCTTGCTTGGAATGATAACGGAAACCAGAGGATCTCCTGCTATCTTAAACATCGTATGATAGATTCCGTAATCAATGCCTTTTTCAACAGAAAGCGCTTCTATGCCGACCCGGTCATAGTGGGCCTTAATGGCCCTTGCCCCTGCCTCAAAAGCATATAATTTACTTTCCGGATTGCTTGCGGTGGAATTCTGATGGCAGCGCCAGTGATAAAGAGCCTTGGGGATATGGGAGATCTTTCTGGCTTTTTCCGTGCAGCGGAAAATAAAATCATAATCCTGGGCCCCGTCATATTCTTCCCGGAAGCCGCCCACCTCCAACAGCAGTTCATGATTTACCACAAACAGGTGACAGATATAATTAACGCTTGTTAAAAGATCCGGGTTAAAATCCGGTTTAAAATGCGGTTCAAATAATTCTCCCCCGTCAATGTCAAGCTTATCTTCATCGGTATAAACCACATCAATTTCCGGATCTGAATTAATTGTTTTCACACACTCAAACAACGCATCAGGCGCAAGGGTATCGTCATGGTCCGCAAGAACAATAAAATCACCTGTTGCCATTTCAATGGCAGCATTGGTATTTCCCGCAATTCCTTTATTCTCGCCAAGGATCACATAGCGGATCCGTTCATCCTTTATAGCATAGCGCTTTAATACCCGTTCCACGCCCTCTCCCTTTGGGCTTCCGTCTGCAATGCACACTTCCCAGTTTCCATAGGTCTGAGCCAGCAGGGAATCCAGCATAGCCGCCAGATAACGCTCCGGTGTTTTATAGGCAGGTATTACCACAGACATCTTAGGTCTATAGTCAAAAACAGTCTTTCTCTGGGCTTCCAGCTCTTCATCCGTGGTTTTCGTAAGGGCATACCATTCCGGATAATCATAATCACTGTCAATTCCCTGAAGTTTGTGCCTGGATTTTAATACAAAAGCCTTAAAGCCGTTATCTCTCCAGAAATCTGCAGCGGACCGAAGGGTCTGCACATTCATCATGCTTTTCAGCTTTGTGCTTTTTTTATGGGCAGAGCTGTTCTGTCTTTCGATTATCTGGGCATTCAGCTTCACTCTGGCAGTTTTTCCGTCGCACCGGATCACCAGGATCCTGTCCTCATTTTTCTCCCGGATATAGGGAATGCGGATATCAAACCCTAAATCCCTGTCAGCTGTTTTCTTAAAGTAGATCTGACACACATCATCTCTGCGTACGGGAACGTACTTAAATTCCACGCTTTTTTCCTGCCCGTCCAAAACCTCAAACGCTGCCTCTGAGTCAAGGCTCTTTCCAATGACCCAGCCGTTTAAAACGATTGAATTTTCACGGATTCTCGCTACATCTATCTTATATTTCATCTCTGTTCCCCATTCTCCACGGATGCCGACATTAAAAGTATCTCATCTTCCGGACCGTTTTCTTCTTTTTCCGTAAAATTGATCCGTTCCTCCTCAATTACAAGAGGCCGCTTCATAACGCGGGCATTGATGGACAGAACATATTCTCCTACAAGTCCAATAAAAAAGATCTGTACGGAGCCAAGAAAACACATGCCAATCAAAAGAGGTGCCATACCTGCCGGAAAGCGGTCCCAGTACACCAGTTTCATGACCAGATAGACAAGTGCCACCATCATGCTGGCAAAGGAACAGATGCTTCCGAATATGGTCGCGAGGCGAAGCCCTACCTTAGTGTAAGAAGTAACGCTTAACATGGCCGCATCATACAGACGGTAAAAATTATTGCTGGTCTTTCCAGCCCGCCTTTTCGGCTGCTCATATGGAACCTCCTTGCGCCGAAAGCCAAGCTCCGCCACAATTCCACGGAGAAAGGGCGTAGGGTCATCCAGTTCCCTAAGAACTTTTATAAATCTTTGATCGTATAAGCCAAAGCCAGTGAAGTGCTCGATCTGCTCTACATCGGAAAGCTTTTTAATGGTTTTATAGTAACAGCTTCTCAGCCAGTACATGATCTTATTCTCTTTGCTGGATTTCTTGATTCCGATGACGATCTTATAACCCTTTTCCCATTCCTTTACATACTTTGGAATCATTTCCACCGGATCCTGAAAATCCGCTGCCATAAGAATAGTACAGTCGCCCGTTGACTGGAGCATGGCATAATAAGGGGAGTTGAACTGCCCGAAATTCTTGGCGTTAAAAATCCCTTTTACTCTTTTCTCCTGGACGCACAAACCACGGATGATCTCCCTGGTCCGGTCTTTGGAATCATTATCAATAAAAATCAGTTCATAGGTGTATCTTGGCAATTCAGTATTAAATATATGGTCAATCGCCTGATACAAGGCATTAATATTTTCTTCCTCATTGTAGCAGGGAACCACGATGCTAATTGTTTTCATATGTTCACTTCCAATCTATCCGAACCATTACTTTAATCAAATCTTCCGGCTTTTCTTTCATAAGCTGCAGAGCTGCTTCCACCTGCTCTAAGCCACTAAGATGGTGAGTCACAAGCTTTTCGGGATTGATCCTTCCATACTGGACCATTTTTAAAAGGCGTTCAATTCTCACTCTGCCGCCCTTTGCAAGCTCTGTGTGGATCGTCTTTCCCGCCATGCCCCGTCCGCCTGAAAACTTGGGGAATGGACC
>DEYX01000083.1:3072-10719 GCA_002365025.1 Hungatella sp. UBA3147
AATGGAAGGTTTCCGGTTCCGCCATAGTAATTCACATTGGATATGGTTCCGATCCCGTATTTTGCCATATCTACCGCCTGGGCAAAAACTTCATCCCCGCCTCCGCAGATGATGACACCGTCGGCTCCCAGACCTCCTGTCCGTTCCATGACCTGTTCCGTAACGTTTCCATCTTTATAGCTTAAGACCTCTGTGGCTCCGAACTCCCTGGCAAGCTTTACGCAAATGGGCCTGCTGCCGACTGCCAGGATCCTCGCAGCGCCCAGATGGCGCGCTCCTTCAATCGCCATAAGACCAATGGGGCCGATTCCCAGGACCACTACGGTATCGCCGATTTTAATATCCGCAAATTCCGCTCCTGTAAAACCAGTAGTAACAACATCCACACACATAAGTGCCTGCTCCAGAGTGATTCCCTCCGGAATCTTTGCCAAAGTAGTATCTGCATCAGGAATTAAAAATTTTTCCGCAAATACTCCCGGAGCCGTCCTTCCAAGCTGGTGGCCGGAAAATGGGGCGGCCGCATGCTTAAAATTTCCTTCCTGGATTCCGCAGGCTCTCCAGTCCGGCGTGATGGCTGGAACAGCTACAAGATCTCCAGCCTTAAAGTCACAGACCAGTTCTCCGGTTTCCAGGACTTCCGCCACACATTCATGTCCCAGGATCAGGTTTGGAGCCTTCCTGGAACCTCCGCCATATACCGTATGGACATCGGAGGAACAGGGGGTCACCGCGATCGGGCGTAGGATGGCCCCATAGGGAGTTACGACAGGTTCCGGCGCATCATACCAGCCGACCTTGCCAGGTTCGATCAAAACAAAAGCTTTCATAGGTTTTTCTTATATCCTTTCCAAATGATTGGATTTTAACGCCAATATCTCTACATTCCCGCCAAATCTTTCCTGTATGATTCCCGCGATCTCATCCGTATAGCCAGGAGCTACAATTAAAATGGCATCTACCGGGTCCATATGATAATGATCCGGGGGTACAATGGGAAGATGGGAGGCAGGAGCGTATTTTCCCTGCTTAAAGGGTGCGGAATCAATGATGTATCTTGCAAACCGGCCGATGACTGTTGTAGAAGCCAGAGTAAAACCCTGATGACTGGCGCCCCAAATGCCTAAGGTTTTTCCCTGGCTCTTAAGACCGTCTGTCAGCTCTTCCAGTTCCATGCCAATGGTATCCAGGCTTTCTTTAAGACCGGATATGTCTACCGGCGTATGTGTTCTTCTGTCATCTGGCTGTCTGGCCGGACTTTTCTTCACGATGACAGAAAGGGTATCACGGTTTATCATTTCCTCCTCTAATACCTGAAACCCGGCTCTTTCCACTGCATAACGCAGGGTGTCAAAGGTATAATAGGCAAGATGGTCCCGGATCAGTTCATAATATCCGTCATACTGCAAGATATATTCAAGGCTTGGAACTGTAATTAAGCCCACGCCCTCATCTGATAGGTTGTCAGCTATGCAGCGGAGCATTCCCACCGGGTCTGGCTGATGCTCCAGGAAATTGAAGGATAAAAATCCGTCAAAGGGGCCGCTTGCACTGCCGTCATCGGCTGCAAGGACTTCCCCTTCCGCTGCAAACTGCTTCCAGACTGTAAGACCCTTTTCCTTGGCAAGACGGACAAGACTTTCCCTGTTTTCAATTCCATAAGCCTTTACAGGAAAGTCTGACAGCAGTCCAAGAAATTCTCCCTGGCCGCAGCCTGCCTCAATCAGCTTTTTTCTTTCCAGATGATATCTGTCAATAAAATGCCGGTACTGGCTCTTTCTTAAGTTTACCATGGTGGTGGTAAAGCCGCCGGAGCGGATCACGTCCTTGTAGTATGCCACAGGTTCACAATCAAACTGTACCAGACCGCATGCCTTACACTGGTGGAGGGAAAGGGTGATCCCCTGCTCCTCTCCCAGTTCTTCCTTGACCGGAATATCCTGAGCCGAAGCCGGCATATCCGCAAGGGTCATCAAAGGCATTTCCCCAAGAGGTCTGCCGCACACTATACAAATCCTATCTCTCATACCACAAAATTTCCTCCATGTCAATATTTTGTAATCGAATGAATTTAGCGGATCGTCCGCCGGATCCCCTCCGGAAAGTCCACAAGAGGCTGCCAGCCCGTTGCTTTTTCCAGCTTTTTTATATCAGGAATAAGGTTTGTGAGTCCTTCTGCATTAGGCGCTCTTCTTCCGTAGCTGTAGCTTCCGTGATAGCCCAAAACCTCATACATCGTCCGGATGTATTCTCTTAAAGGCCTGTTTTCTCCTTCCGGTCCCGCTACATTATAAGTTCCGGAAACTGATTCTTTCTCCTGTTCCATCAAAAGTATCAGCGCCCGGATGCAGTCATCTAGATATAAAAAGTTCCATATTTGCGTACATTCCCCCAGGGAAATATACTCTCCTCTGCGAAATGCATTAAGGCAGCTTTCCACCAGGGACCAGGGATGATCTCCTGGGCCATACACACTGAATATCCTGGTATGGATGTATTCCATCTCTGAAATACCTGAATTTTTCCAGTTCTCTGTCAATTCCAATGCCCTGTTTAAAAATTCAAGCTTGGCTCTTCCATATTCAGAGACAGGCTTACACGGCATCTCCTCTGTCATCGTATCTTTATGAATTCCGTATTCTGCCTGGGAGCCGCTAAAAAGAAAGCGTTTGCAGCCAAGGCGTCTGGCTCCTTCCAAAGCCTTTAAGGAATCTTCCACGTTCTTTTGCTGGACCTCTCGTTTCATCCGGTTTTCACTTCCGGAGCCATCCCAGCCAAAATGGTAAAATGCCTGGCATGGCTCGTGAATTACCTGACCCAGCTCATGAAGCTCTTCTAATTCCCGTTCGATCCGTACAAGACCATCCCGCTCGGCCGCAAGGCTTCCCATATTCTTTGAACCGGGACGGATTACGGCAAATACCTGGTTTTTCTCTATTAAAAGCTGGCCAACCAATGCTCTCCCAAGAAAACTGGTGGCCCCTGTTACAACAACGTTCAACGCTTTTCCTCCCCTTACTATTCCCTGATCCTCGGGATGATCATATTCCGGTCCATCTCTTCATCGGAAAGGAATGGAGACAAATCCTCTAACGGCGGCGAAATAAGGGTTCCATCCGGCAGGCGTTTCGCAGAGGACTTTGGTTCAAAGTTCTGATCCTGGCTTACAAATACCTCGCAGATGACTGGTCCCTTCATGGCCAGAGTCGTTTCAATCGCATGTTTCAGCTGGCTGTTATGGCATGCACGGACATAAGGATAGCCATAAGCTGCTGAAAGCTTTTCCATGTCAGGGAAGCTTAAATCCCGGCTGTCTACCCCGATTCCTACTAATGGCTCTCCGAAGAAATTCTTCTGGGTCTGGCGGATGGAATGGTAGCCTCCGTTATTAATAAGGAATATTTTAACCGGCATATGGTGATGGATGATGGTCTGCAGCTCCTGTAAGTTCATCTGAATGCTTCCGTCACCTGTAACCAGTATGATGTCCTCTCCCTGTTCAGCAACGCTTGCTCCAATGGCAGCCGGAAGATCATAGCCCATGGAAGCAACTGCTGAGTTGGATATAAAACGCTGCCCCTTCTTAATGATATAGGCATGTCCTCCCACAACACAGGCGGATCCATTGCCTACCACAGTGACCCTGTTCTCTGGAACTCGGGTACTTAGTTCTTTTATAAATGCATAAACATTGGCTTTCTCATCTTCCCCGCTTCTGTAGTGCTTCGGAAGCACGACCGGATATTTTTCCTTCCACATCCGGCAGGTCTCATTCCAGGTCATGTTGTCGAGGCCTGTTCCGCCGGAAAAGAGTGGGTGATTAATGGAAGTTTTGTATTCTGAGTCTAGTAGTTCCTCTAAGGCTGTAAGCAGATCCTTTACATTGGATTGGATCTTCATATCGGCGTGAATGGATGGTTTCTTCAGCTCTTCAGGGTCGATATCATTGACGATTACATAGGCTTCTCTTGCCCATGTAGTATAATTGTACCCCACCTGCCGGATGCTTAAGCGGCTTCCAAGAGAAAGGACTAAATCGCTGTTTTGAATGGCAAAATTCCCTGCACGGTCTCCCATTCCGCCGCCTCGCCCTGTGTAAAGCGGATGCTCATCTTCAATGCAGTCCTGGCTGTTCCAGCCGGTCACGACTGGAATTCCCAGCTTGTCTACTACCCGCATGAATACCTCATGGGCCTGTCCAATGCGGATTCCGTTGCCTGCATTGATTACCGGACGGGAAGATGATTTTATTTTTTCTAAAATGGCCCGGGCAACATCTGCTGTTACCTTTTCCGGAAGGATCTGTCGTTTTTCTCCGCAGCCGGGGTCATCCTGTTTTATTTTTGCGTTGGTTTCAGAAGACCAGCCATCTCCGCCATTCTCGTAATTTTCTGGGGAAAAGCCGATTAGCGCTTCTGTTTCTATATAGGCACCCTGGACATTTAAGGGGATGTCCAGCCAGGTGGGGCCTGGACGGCCGGATAGGGCGAGGTAAATGGCTTTTTCTAAGGTGTAGCGGATCCTCATGGGGTCAATTACCATCTCGCTGTATTTTGTCATACAGTCAATGGCTTTTGTTATATCAAACTCCTGATCTCCCATGGCTCTGATTCCGACTCCTGACCATCTGGCCGTTGTGTCATAGCGCACCTGACCGGATAAAATCAACATGGGAATAGAATCCAGAAAACCTCCCAGCACTCCGGTAATGGCATTGGTGCCCCCAGGGCCCGTGGTCACACAGACAGCTGCAATGCGGTCCTTGATTCTGGCATAGGATTCGGCCGCTATGGCACATGCCTGCTCATGATGGTTATATAAGCAGTGCATTCCCTCCTGATGCCCCAGGGCGTCGTTTAAATGCATGGCTCCTCCGCCTGTAACCGTAAACACCTGTGTAATCCCGGAATCAACCAACTTCTGGGAGATATAATTGGATACTTTCATTCTCATGGATCTTCTCTCCTCTTTTTGAGATGTTTATTTTCGTAGTGCAGAACTTTTGTCTGCGGTGTGGGGTGTTGCTTGTAGGGCAGATTTTTGCCTGTAGGCCAGATTCTTGCCGGCTCTGTAGAGTCCTCACGTAGCTTCTAGTCCGCAGTGCAGCCTGCGAATCCTTCGGCTTCACAGGCTCACGGGCATTCGCCCTATGTCGCTTCTAGTCCGCAGTGCAGCCTGCGAATCCTTCGGCTTCACAGGCTCACGGGCATTCGCCCTATGAATTAGATCACGAAAAAATTTTCTTACGTGCCAGCACGACGAAAATTTTTCCCTGCTCTAATTCGCACTGCTCTTTGCTTTCGTGTAGATTATACCACACACCCCCCCTTTTTCCTATTTAAAGTTTTCTTACTTTAATTTCTTTTTGGTTACTCCTAACCCCTTGGTTTTATCTTCTTTTTTCTTTTTATGTTATCTCCTTCCATATCTGCCATCAAACCACACTATCAAATGGCCTCCGGAATACGGTATAATCGCAGGGTAATGCAACTATGGATTTTCGGCCACGATAAAACTTATTGCAAAAAAGGAGAGAACATATTTATGAAAAAGCATTTAAAATTGATGGCTGTATTATCCGCTGCGGGCGTTTTAACCGTCGCAGCTCCAGAGCTGGGCTTAATCAGCACAGCAGCCACCGCCTATGCTAAAGTACTCGGCTGGGTTGAGGATAGCGGAAGCTGGAAATTCTATGAAGATGATGACAGCTACGTAACCGATTCCTGGAAAAAGCGCGGCGAAGACTGGTACTACTTAAACGAGGACGGCAATGTCGCCATTAATACACAAATCGATGAATATTACGTAGATGAAAGCGGGAAAAGGGTTTCTGACAAATGGATTTCCATGACCAATGAAAACTTCTGGGATTCAGCTGATGCCCCTGAGTTTTTATGGCACTACTATGGAAAAAACGGTAAGGAAGTTGTTTCCAAGTGGCAGAAAATCAACGATAATTTGTACTACTTCAATGACCAGGGTGAAATGCAGACCGGAAAAATCGAGATTGAAGGAAGTATTTATTATTTAGGACAAGAGAATGACGGCGTTATGAAAGCAGGCTGGATCGAGCTTGAAAATGACTCCGATGATCTTGATGAAACCCAATCTTGGTACTATTTTGATAAGAGCGGCCGTATGGTAGAAAACCAGGTCGACAAAAAGATCGATGGAAACTATTATACCTTTGTAAACGGAATCATGCAGACAGGCTGGTATAAGCTTCCTGTCACTGCAACAGAATCCGAAGCAACCGCTGATGCAACTACAGCTGCCGGATACCAGTACTATGATCCGGAGAATGGTGCACGTGTTAACGGTTGGAAGGTAATCGAAGGTATTGAAGGACTCAGCGAAGAGGGAGAGACCTATAATTTCTATTTCAAGAACGGTGCTCCTACCTGCGCAGCAAATGGTCTTGAATTGTTTACCATTGATTCCAAAAAATATGCATTCAATACTAAGGGAGAAATGCAGACCGGACTGAAAGTTATCAACTTAGAAGACGGCGGAATTGCCAATTTCTACTTTGGAACTGACGGTGCTATGACTACCGGAAAGCAGACAGTTTACAATGAAGATCTGGATGAGGATCAGGTATGGTTCTTCCAGACGGAAGGTACTAACAAGGGACAGGGAGTTCACGGTGTCCGTGATAACGTCCTGTATGAATATGGCTTAAGAAAAGAAGCTGATGCCGACTTAAAGGTTGCTCCTATTTCCTTTGAAGGCAAACAGTATCTTGTAAATGCCAGCGGTTCCCTCCAAAAAGCAACTTCCTCTTCCAAGTCTGCTACAAAACCAGAACTTGGAGCAGGATATAGGGATTATAAGGATTCCAATGACAAAGTATGGGTTGTCGATGTAAACGGCATTATCCAGTAAAATAAAAACAATTTACAAAAGATTCATCCGTTCAAACAAAAAGAGGTCCGCACGTTTGCCGCGTGCGGGCCTCTTTTATGCATTATGCACCAATTATCCGGGGGTTTTTGTATACCTTCTATAAACTTACAATTTTTTATATAATTTGTATCTTTTCGCGTTATAATTAAAATTATTTTACGTTATATATTATAGAGGTAGATTGTTTTATGGTAAAAAAAAGGAGGAGACCGATGAGAGAACTGTCCGTGTACTATTGTCCCAAATGCGGCTACTATGGATATTATCAGCTTCAGCGGAACGCAGTTTGCCCCAAGTGCAGGGAGGATATGATAACCTTATCCATCAGTTATCAAGATTTTATGGATCTCTCCTGCGAAGCAAGGGACGAATTGCTTTCCACCCATATTATTGCCACATCCTCTCCCTATGTCCGCCGACTGCTGGCGCCACACAAGGTCAATAACAACCGGGAGATCATCGCCCGTATGGGGGATCGCATTACTGAATTGGAAATAGAAAATGAAAAGCTGAATAAAACTATTGAATGGATGCACCAAACAATATGGGAACTGATGCGCAAGACCAAAGGATTAGATCCCGGTAACGAGGACACTTCCAAAACCGGGATCGATCCCTGATTGGGATACTCCCGGGAGTGCCCCCGCACTCCCCGGCTATCCCTAATCAGGCAACCTCATCAGCGCATATGTAACGACCTATCAATCTGTTTAGCGTCTGATTTAACCTTTTAATCACTTT
>DEYX01000078.1:0-76220 GCA_002365025.1 Hungatella sp. UBA3147
CTTTTTCACCGGTGCGGTAACAGCCATCTTTGGAAATGCCCATGGCGGACGCAGAGGTGCGATCATAGGCTCCTTTGTAAATGGTTTGATCCTTATTTTCGGACAGGCCCTGCTCCTTCCCATGATTGGATCTTATGCGCCGATCATGCGTATTTTAAGCGAGACAGATTATTCCTTCTATGGTCCGATCTTAGGCTGGGTGCTTAAGCTGTTTGGAGGCATCTAATGAAAAATTTAGTGTTTTACCTTACCTTGAATTATCCGGACAGGGAAACGTTTTTTCAGATATTAGAGTTATTGGATCATGAAAAGGCCGGTTTTGTTGAAATCGGCATACCGGTTACCGATCCTTTTGTAGACGGAGCTGTGATACGGCAGACTCATAAAGAAGCGTTGGAGCAAAAGATAAGCTCAGACGATGTAATCCGCACGCTGGAAGAAATCCGCAGGCGTTTCACGTTCAAAGTTGTGTTAATGACTTATAAGGAAGGCGTGGAATACTTTCACCTTTCTGACGTTCCGAAAGACTTATATGACGGTTTTCTATGTGTGGATGGAGAATTTCCTACCGGATCCTTCCCGAATCAGATCACTGTACTTGGACGGTCCCTTAGTGATGAGAGCATAGCAAAGGCTCTTGCACATAATGACTTATTTGCCTATATCGTTTCCGGGGAAGGGAAAACCGGATCGTTTGATAGGCTTCCTACGGAATACGTTGAAGTTGTAAAAAAAGTAAAATCTGTTTCAAAGACACCGGCCTATGTAGGCTTTGGTATAAAGTCTGCCGGGGACGTGAAGGAAGTCATGAAGAATGGCGCAGATGGTGCCATCATAGGGACAGAGTTCATAAAGCGTTACCAGCTTGGAGGTATGGAGGCTTTGAATGCTTATCTGGAAGAGTTGAAGTTAGCCGATGCATAGGCTGGTTTTCCAATCTGCTTAGAATGACAAGGGGAGTGTTATGATATTGCGGAGTAGAGGACAGGCAAGAGTTTAGTATCCAGATTAATGATGCCAGCACGATAATGATATATAAAAAGATAGAGGCTTCCAAAATGGCCCTGTCAAAAAGCTATATTCGAAAAATAAGTCTTGATTGGCCTGAAAAGTCATTTTCAAGACTTGTTTTTTATATTATATTTTATTATAAAACACTTATTGCAGATAGGAATACTGTAATATGGTCTTTTAAATTTAAAAAAATAGTTGACAATAAGTGAATGATCATTTATTATAAAAATATAGAGGTGATGGCATGAGAAAAAAAGACGACGAAAAAGTGAAAAGCATAAAGGATGCAGTAATCAAGCTGATCCTGCAGGAGGGCTTCCATGGCACTTCTGTCTCTAAAATCGCTAAGATGGCAGGGGTTTCGCCGGCAACGGTTTATATCTACTTTGAGAATAAAGAAGATATGCTGCACGATATTTACCTGGAATACTCGGAAGAAATATATGATTATTTATTGGACAGCGTAAAACGGGAAATGGAGGGACGGCAGCAGATCGAGGTGCTCATCCGAAGCTACTATAACTATATATTAGAGAACAAGGAAATCTTCAGCTTTGTGGAGCAATTTTCCAATTGCCCCTCATTGGCCAACAACTGTTCCGGGAAAAAGGGCATTTGCAATATTTACAGCCTGATGTCGGATATGAAGAAGAGTAATCTCATAAGGAATTACAAAGAGGATAATCTTTTGGCCATCATTTTTCAGCCGGTGAAAGCAATTGCTGTTGATAACCGCAAGAACGAGGCACAGAAAGAGGATTTGCTGCAGGAAATGATTCAAATGATACAAGACGCAATATTGCTTTAGGTTTTTAAAAGCGGGATTATTTTGTGAATATATTTTACAAAAAGTCTCGCATTAAAACAATTCCATATTAAATGAACATTCACTTAAGGAATACGCACAGAAAGGATAAAACCATGACAAATTATGATAAAAATAACATGGGAATCGTTTTCCCAATTTCCAACAAAGTTTTATTACCGGACGTCGTAACTACGGTTCGTTTGGAAGCCCTTGACGAAACACATATGATGTATCTGGAAAACGAAGAAACCATAAAGATAGCTTTGCCGTTAAAACAGAATTTTGGTAAAAACCCAAAGAATGAGGAGGATTTTTACCGGACAGGCCTGACCTTTGAGGTCACAGGGATAGACCAGACGGATAAAGGGATCCTGCTTTCCGTAAAGCTGAGGGACCAGATCAATGTAAAAGAGCTTCACACAGAAAACGGCGTTATCTATGCCCAGTATGAGCTTAGTCAGAATCAGGAAGATTTAGACGAGAAGAGCCGGGAAGAAATGCTTGGCTATATCAAAAACGTTACCAGTGAGATAAGCTCCAAATTTTCAGGAGGAGAACAGTACCAGAGAATTGTAAATGAGTTTAAGGATTTAAATTCCATAATCGTGTATCTGTCTCAATTCCTTCAGATACCCAACGATGAAAAGCACGAGCTTCTGGAAATGTCCTTAAAAGAAAGAAGCCTTCGTTTCCTGGATTACATGCTGAAGCAAAAGGAAATGATCGAACTGCAGATGGAGATTTCCGAGAAGTTCTCCGAGAAGGCAAACCGGTATTACAGAGAGTCCGTACTTAGAGAACAGTTAAAGGCCATTCAGGAAGAACTGGGGGAAGGAAAAAAGGACGAAGGAAAAAAGGAGCCGGATTATTTAAAAAAGATCGAAGAGGCAGGTATGCCGTCTGAGATCAAAGAAGCGGCTCTTGAAGAACTGGAAAAGCTTGATGATCAGGGCCCCAATAAACTGGATTACAACGTGATCCGTAATTATCTGGATCTTTTGGTTCAGCTTCCATGGAAAAAGGAAGAGGATAAGGACATTGATCTTGACGAGGCAAGACGGATTCTCGATGAACAGCATTACGGGCTGCAAAAAGTTAAGGACAGGATCATTCAGCATCTGGCAGTCATGCAGTTAAACAAGGCTAAAAAAGGTTCCATTCTCCTCCTTGTGGGGCCGCCGGGAACCGGAAAAACAAGCCTTGGAAAAAGCATTGCGGAGGCCCTTGGAAGAAAATACATCCGTTTAAGCTTAGGCGGTATCCGGGATGAATCGGAAATCAGAGGGCATCGAAGAACTTATGTCGGAGCCATGCCTGGTAGAATTATCCAAAGCATCCGAAAGGCAGGGAAGACCAATCCTGTCATGGTATTGGATGAAGTGGATAAGATTATGTCCGGCGGTTTCAGCGGAGACCCTGCCAGCGCACTTTTGGAGGTACTTGATCCGGAACAGAACAACAGCTTTACCGATCATTACATGGATCTTCCTTATGACTTATCCGATGTTTTCTTTGTGGCAACAGCCAATTCTTTGGAAAGCATTCCAGGTCCTCTCTTAGACCGGATGGAAGTTATCCAGATAACCAGCTATACCATGGATGAAAAGTTCCATATCGGCAAAAAACATCTGATCCCGGAGGTCCTGAAAGAACATGGCTTAAAGCAGGAGCAATTGGTAATTGAAGATGAAGTATTACAGAAGATTATCAGTGATTATACGCTGGAGTCCGGCGTGCGTGGGCTGAAAAAGCAGCTGTCCGGCCTGGCCAGAATTACAACGGAAAAGATCGTATCCAAAAAGGCGGAGCTGCCTCTTGTGATTAAGGAAGAAGATTTAGAAGAATATCTTGGCAGTCAGGTCTCCCGTCACGATAAGGCCCAGCAGGATAATCCTCCGGGTGTGGTTACAGGCCTTGCATGGACTCCGGTGGGAGGAGAAATACTCTTTATCGAGGCAACCGATATGCCGGGAAGCGGGGCGGTCATATTGACCGGAAAGCTGGGAGATGTGATGAAGGAATCTGCCAGGATTTCCTTAAGCTTATTAAAATCCAGACTGCCTTTAAATGCCTTTAATTTTAAAGAAAGAGACCTTCATATCCACGTTCCGTCAGGAGCGGTTCCGAAAGATGGCCCATCGGCCGGAATCGCATTATTTACTGCATTGGCATCCCTTGTTACCGGCAACAAGGTGGATTCAAGACTTGCCATGACCGGAGAAATCACTTTACGGGGAGCGGTCCTGCCCATCGGAGGCTTAAAGGAAAAACTTCTGGGCGCACAAAGAGCCGGAATCAACAGGGTCTTGATTCCCAAAGATAATGTAAATGATTTAAAGGATGTACCGGAAGAAGTGAAGAATCAGCTTACGATCATACCAGTGGAAACGGTAGAGGATGTACTAAAGGAGTCATTGGGGATTTTCCTGCCCAGAATCGAACATGTATATTTTCAAAAGAACGGGAACGGATTATTTCCCGAAGGGTTAAACACACCACATAAAAATATTGAAAGAAAAGGGGTAATTTAAATGAATATGACAGTGACAAAGGATACTTTAATCGGAGAGGTCTTAGAAGCAGACCGTACCACTGCACACTTCTTTTTTGAAATGGGAATGCATTGCCTTGGCTGTCCCGCATCTGCCGCTGAGACCGTGGAAGAGGCCTGCATGGTCCACGGTGTTCCGGCTGAAGAACTGATCGACAAATTAAATAAGCATATGTCAGAGTAATGGTCTTTACAATTTAAAAGGGAGGCGTCTTCAAATGAAGATACCTCCTTTTTATCATGTAATATGGATGTCTGATTAACCTCTGCCCAGAAGAGCTTCTGCCATGCTGTCATAGCCATAAACTGATGATACATATCTTAATCCGTCCGTAATTTCGTTTTTGGAATAATCATGCTCTTCAAGAAAGTTATAATCGATCTGATTTAAATGATAATAAAACATGAGCGCCATTTTAAAATGTTCCATATCGTCGGAATCCAGCTCATCCAATAATTTGTTTTCTGCCTCATTGACCTTTCCGGCCTGAATGAGAGCTAAGAGTTCAAGATAATTTGATGCTGTCTCCTGGTCTTTAAAATTCTGTTCCTCATTTTCCCCTAATTCAATATGAAAAATCAGTTTTAGCAAAGTTGTTACCATCTCATGAATCATGCGCATGATAAAATCATCTTGTAACATAAAATTCTCCTTTTTTTAACCGTCATATATAATAAGTATAAAATGTTATGATAAAAAATAATTTACCACAAATCCTAGAAAAAGTAAAATGTATATAGTAAGAAAAGGATAAAATCTACTGCTATTGAAGGAATAAGCAAAGTATGGTAAGCTGTTTTCAATAATGATGAAGAGATATCCGGTGATTTCGTATGATAAAGTTCAAGCTTCGGGAGGATGCAGATGATAGAAACAGAATTGGCTAAGAAATTCATTGAACAGGTCACTCAATATACAGAATACAATATCAACATAATGAATGAGCAGGGGGTCATCATCGCCAGTCGGGATCCAAAGCGGGTGGGGACATTTCATGAGGTGGCCTATTATATTGTAACAGGAAGCGAGGATATCGTGGTCACTTCCACAGAGGATGATTATCCTGGGGTAAAGCCCGGGATCAACATGGTCATTAACATTGACGGCAGACGGGAAGGAGTGGTAGGAATTACCGGTGATCCTGGGGAGATAAAGCCGGTCGCTCTGATCACCAAAATGGCCATCGAGGCCATGCTGAAATACGAGAAGCAGCAAGAGGAATTAAGGCGCAGGAGAAATCGGAAGGAGCATTTCACAAACCTTTTGATCCATGTGGAATATCCGGATCCGGGGGAGCTTAGGAGCGTAGCAAAGAAGTTAAATTATTCGGAAAACATCGTACGAATCCCCATCCTGTGCAGGCTGGATGACACCAGACCGGAGCCGTTTCTTAACATAATCAAGAACAGCCCCAGGCACGGAACGGAGGACATCAGCATTGTCCTGGACAGCAGCCATATTCTCATATTTAAAACCATGCCGGAACAGTCTCGAAAGTTATTTGCAGATTACAAATACATCATAGCAGAATATTTAAGCACTGCCTTAAAATGGCTTCGGGAACAGGAGAAGAGCTGTAAATTCTACATCGGCTCATTTCAGGGTAGCTTTACCCAGTATTATAATGCTTATCGGCATTGCAAGTGGCTGGAAGAAAATGCGGATTCCGATTCTGCCGCCTTTTTTTATGACCATACAGGAAATTATGTGCGCTCTATTGTGCCGGTGAATGAGCTGCAATGGATGTTCAATGTTTATGAAAGAGAGCTGAGTGAAAGATTTATAAAGACATTTATGGAAATTGCCGGAGCCCTTATAAAGACAAATTATAATCTGGTAACGGCATCAAAAGAACTTTTCGTGCATAAGAATACGCTTTTATACCGTTACAATAAGATAAAGGATACCTTAAATATCAATCCCATAGAATCTTCAGCAGACCGTTTTTTTCTGGAGGCTTTTTATATTTTTTTAAGAAGAGAACACTAGTTTTGTATTGATGATACAAAAATCAGGGGTATATTGATACTCATGACATTAGAAATTTCGGGGTCAATGATGTTATGATAACAGTAGAAACTGTTGTATTGTATAGAAGGGGGTTATTTTATGACAGGCTTACCACTGATTTTTATTTTCGTACTTGCAATCTTCATAATGATCATTGCGATCTCCAAGTTTAAGATTCACCCATTTATCGCCATCATGAGCATCTCACTGCTCCTGGGACTAATTGCAGGGATTCCGCTGGTGGATAAGACATTGGAAGATGGGACCAAGGTAAGCGGCCTTGCAAATGTAATAGGGGCTGGATTCTCAGGTACATTCACAAGCATTGGTATTGTTATTATCCTTGGAGCCTTGATCGGAACCATATTGGAGAAAACAGGGGCGGCCCTTAAGCTGGCTGATATGGTAATCCGGCTTGTTGGGAAAAACAATCCGGTCCTTGCAATCGAGATGATGGGCTGGGTGGTATCCATCCCGGTATTCTGCGATTCCGGTTTCGTAATTTTAAACCCGATCCGGAAAGCCCTGGTAAACAGGACTGCCGCCTCCTCAGTCGCCATGACTGTAGGCCTTTCCTCTGGGCTCTATATTTCCCACGTTTTCATTCCGCCCACTCCAGGACCTATTGCGGCTGCTTCTACCCTTGGTATTGGAGAAAACCTGCTTCTTGTTATGGGAATGGGCGCATTATGTTCCATCTTCCCGCTGATTGCCGGGTTCTTCTACGCAAAATACATCGGTGGAAAAGTACGGTCAGACGATGAAGCCGATATGGGTGAGATTGCAAAAACCTATGAGGAGCTGGTTGCCGAATACGGTAAACTTCCCGGCGGATTCAATGCCCTTGCTCCGATTATTCTTCCAATTCTTCTTATGGCTTTTTCCTCAATCGTGGCAATGGCCAATATGCAAGGCTTTGGGGCTGATGTACTTAAATTTTTAGGTACTCCCATTATAGCTCTGGCAGCAGGGACCGTATGCGGCGTCCTTCAGCTAAAGGGAGCCGGTAAAATGGAAGAATTTTATGAGATAACCAATGACACTTTAAAAACTGTAGGACCGATCCTGTTTGTAACGGCTGCCGGCGGCGTGCTGGGCAAGGTGATTTCTTCCACCGATATGGTGAACTATATCAAGGATCATGCTTCCGTACTCAGCACCATGGGTATTTTCTTCCCATTCCTTTTGGCAGCGATCTTAAAGAGTGCTCAAGGCTCCTCTACCGTGGCTATGACAACCACTGCAGGAATTGTGGCTCCGCTGCTTCCTATGCTGGGTCTTGGAAGCCCCGTACGTGTAACTCTTGCCTGTATGGCAATCGGCGCGGGAGCCATGACTGTTTCCCACGCAAACGATTCATATTTCTGGGTGGTAACGAATTTTGGAGCAATGACTCCGGAAAAAGGATATAAGACTCAAACAGTCACAACATTGATTCTGGGGATTGCAGGAATCCTGGAAATATTTATACTGACTTTGATCCTGCATTAATTTAAGATGAAATGAGAATTAGAAATCACTGGTCAAAGGAGGACTTAGTATATGAAATTATTGTTTGCATCTGACTCGTTTAAGGGGACTCTTTCCAGTGAACAGACCATAGAACTGTTAAAAAAAGCTGCGGCGGAAGTGTTTGAACAGTGGGAAGGTATCGGAATCCCCGTGGCCGATGGAGGAGAAGGAACAACGGATGCGGTGATCGCAGCCATGCAGGGGGAAAGAATCCCCTTAACCGTCTGTGGGCCGCTTCTTGCTCCTGTAAACGCTTATTACGGAAAATTGGATGAGAAACGTGCCATCCTTGAGATGGCGGCGGCTTCCGGGCTTCCTCTGATTCCAAGAGATTTAAGGGATCCAAGGAACACCACGACCTATGGGACCGGAGAGCTGATAAGAGATGCTTTGGAACGGGGCTTTACCGATATTTCCATAGCAATCGGCGGTTCAGCGACCAATGACGGCGGCATGGGCTGTATGAGGGCATTAGGAGTAAAATTCCTTGATTCGGAGGGAAGAGAGTTAGAAGGAACAGGAAGAGATCTGGAAAAAGTCGCCCATATTGATAGTTCCGGCCTCCATCCCCTGATTTCTAAAGTAAAAATGACAGCCATGTGCGACGTCAATAATCCCTTATGTGGGAAAGACGGAGCCACCTACACGTTTGGAAAACAGAAGGGCGGTTCACCCCAGGTCCTTGATGAACTGGAAAGAGGAATGCAGAACTACCGGGATGTGATGATACGGGAACTGGGGATTAATCCTGATCATATGCCAGGTTCCGGAGCCGCTGGGGGCCTTGGCGCGGCACTTCTGGTATTTCTCCATGCGGAGTTAAAATCAGGAATTGAAACGGTTCTGGATCTGATTGATTTTGATTCCCGCCTGGAAGATGTGTCTATGGTTGTGACCGGAGAGGGGCGCACGGACTGGCAGTCCTGTTTTGGAAAGGTAATACAGGGTATTGGAATGAGGTGTAAAAGAAAAGGAATTCCGGCTGTTGCTCTGGTAGGAGCTATGGGAGAAGGTGCAGAAAAGATTTATGACTTTGGGATCTGCTCCATCATTACAACGGTCAATGGAGTCATGGAACTGGATAAGGCCCTGGAAGATGCAGAGGACTTATATTATCAGGGAGCTCTTCGGATGTTCCGTTTTATAAAAACTGGCATGGAAATACAGAAAAAGGCTGCGGATATTTAAATCCGCAGCCTTTTTTCAGGCATTGCCAGTAGAAAAGAATCCTGAAACTATTAATATTTATCATAAGTCTCTTCCGGGGCAGAATCCTCCCAAGAAGTAGAATCCTCCCAAGCAGCAGAACCCTCAAAAGCAGCAGAATCCTTCCAGGTAGTAGAATCCCTCCAGGCAGCAGTTGGTTCACTGGTTGTGGAAGGTACTTTATCCATCAGTTGAAATTTTTCTACCAGGGATTTTAGATTATAGGCCTGGGCGGTCAGTTCTTCGGAAGTGGCTGCGCTTTCTTCCGATGTTGCGGAAGTGGTCTGTACAACGGCGGATATCTGGTCAATGCCAGTTGTAATCTGCAGCAAGGCGTCAGACTGGGCGGCGGATGCTTCCGCGATTTCTGCGACCCTGACGGAAGAAATATTGGATTTTTCAACTACAAGCCGCAGCGCTTCTGCAGTTTCATCTGCTATTTTAGTTCCGTTTCCAATGGCAGTAATAGCGTTTTCAATAAGAGCCGTGGTATTTTTAGCAGCTTCCGCAGACTTGCCGGCCAGATTACGGACTTCATCGGCTACCACCGCAAATCCCTTTCCGGCAGAACCGGCTCTTGCAGCTTCAACAGCTGCATTCAGTGCCAGGATATTGGTCTGGAAAGCGATATCGTCAATGGTTTTGATGATTTTGCTTATTTCGCCGGAGGTACTTGCGATTTCATTCATTGCTGAAATCATATCCCTCATTTTCTGATCACTAGTCAGCATGCCTTCGCATGCTTCCAGGGACAGGGTATTTGCCTCTAAGGCATTGGACGCGTTTTCTTTTACCCGTTCTGAAACTTCGTTAATGGCTGCGGACAGCTCTTCGATGGAAGAGGCCTGTTCCGTTGCTCCCTGGCTGAGAGACTGGGAAGCATCAGATACCTGGGAGGCCCCTGTGGAAACCTGTTCGGAAGCCTGGTCAATCTCTGAAAGTGTATCACTTAAGGTAAGGCGTATGTTTTGCATTGCTTCCAGGATATACTGGTACGCTCCGGTGTATTTTTCCTCATGAATGGACGTTACCTTGAAATTGCCGTTGCTCATTTCGCCCAGAACCTCATTAATATCCTGGATGATGAATTTTAAGTTTTCCGCCATATCCATAAATGTTTTGGACAGTACACCTATTTCATCCATGGACTGAACCTCCATCTGGATATCCAAGTCACCGGAAGCGATGCTGGCTGCAGCGGCCATCACACCGTCAATAGGGCGAAGAGTCTTTTTTAAGAAAACAATGACAACCGCATTAATTATGATCAGTGCAAGGACTGCTAGAAGAGTCATTAATTCAATGATCTTTATTACATCCTTTGTCAGATCATTCCTTTCCAGACAACTGGAAGCCCACCAGGTCTGTGACCCGCAGGTAATCGGGTAATAATATCTCGATTCCATGGTTCCATCGGATCTTTTGGTATCAATTTGGAATTCAGTTTTAGCCTGCTGCAGGGCTGTAATTTTAGCATAATCCGAAGGAGAAATCATCTCACTTAGGTTTCTGCCGATGTTGTCGTTTGATTGGCTGTCATAGACAATCTTGTTTTCTTCCGTGTAGATATCAACATACATGGTTTGATATTTTGAATCTGAAGTTTTTATCTTAGAAAAGTTGGAAACGTTAATATCAGCCAGAATTACTCCGATGACGTCTTCCCCTTTCATGACAGGAAAAGCAATGGTACTCATCATAATTCCGTCGTAAAAATAAGGATCGGTGGTATAAGTAGCCTTTGTTTCCTTGGCAACACGGTAATAATCTTTTGTGGAATAGTCGCTGTATGCTCCAAGAGACTGAGCGGTTTTATTTTCAGCCTCTTTCTTGTCTACATAGAGGGAGTAATCCTTGACTCCGGGATCAAATTCTAATGGCTCAAAAAATGCACCGATCCCATAAATATCAGGATTGGTGTCCACGGTTGACCAGGCGGAATTTAAGATATAATTCTCGATCGCATAATTAATTTCCTTAAGTCCAACATCGTATACCCTGCTCTTACGGACTGTGCTTTTCCAATCGCCGATAGCATTACTGTCGTTGTATGCACGGTATAAGTAATCCTGCAAATTTTTGGCGGTTCCAGAAGCATCGTCGATTATAGCCTGTACCATGAGGCCATTCTGGGCGGATATTCCTGAAAATTCACCGTTGATTGCCTTTGAAACTGCTTTGCTTGCCTGCATTGCAGAGATCGAAATGAGCAAGATCAGGCTCGCTACCAGAATGATTCCCATAGCAATGGAAGTCTTTGCAGCAAGTTTCAAATTGCTGAACTTAAGCTTTTTCAATATCTTCATAATTGTATTACACTCCCTTTTATTTAATGATCGGTCCGCTCTGTGGAAAAAGCGGAAAATTTTACCAGCAAATGAGTGAAAAAATATACTGCATGTTATGCAGTAAAATTTTATGGCCTTATTCGGGTAAAAGAATAGATCCTCCTTTCGTATTTTAAGCTTTGCTCGTGACTTTGTTATACTACCTATATAACAATTATATATTCGACATAAAAGGACAAAAAATTAATAGTATATCTTGATTTTTCAAAGAATCACAGCAATAACTGGGATAATCCACAAGGATTATAGGATGACCTTTGGCCGCCCATAACTTATGGAAGCGGCCATTTTAAGAGAGCTGGAAGTGTTCCGGGTATTTTTCTAAACTACATATAAAATTGTCATTCCTTTTAGCTTTTCTTCTATTTGCTGTTTTAAAAACTGTTCCCCGTCGCTTCTTAAATCATCACGGTAGCAGTATTTTCCCTTTCCCCGCCCGGTCATGAGTTCCTTGTCATAAAGGCGTTCTGCCTGAGGAAATGCCTCTGTGTTGATTGCGTTCTGAACATAGCTGTAGGTCATGAAAATGATTTCAATGGGCGCCTGTTCCCTTACTTTTTTGGAGAGCCGGTCTGAAAGCGTATCAATCAGTTGAGAATACAGGTCTTTCCAGTCTTCGGTCATAATGATGGGAGCAATCAAAAGTCCCACCCGGTATCCGGCGTCACACATGTTGTTTAAGGCGGTAATTCTGGCGTCTAAGCCAGAGGTGCCCGGTTCAAACCGGGTGATGATAGGCTGGGGGTTGACACTCATCCGCATGATGACACGGCCGCCGTGGCTGAGGCCAAGAAGGGGTTCTACCTTATTGAATTTCGTCGGGAAGGTGAGAAATCCATAGTTGCTCTTTCTGAAATTTTCGATTGTCCAGGCCAGATTTCCGGTTATGGTATTTTCAAGAACAAGATCACTGTTGCTGCCGATTTCATAGGTATAATTTTTTTCGGAGCGGGATCCGTGGTCCATGATTTTTTTAAGCATCTGCTCCCGGTTTACAAACAAACGCAAATAAGCACATTTGTTGTAGTTGCATACCAGATAGCAGTAGTGGCACATGGCGGTGCAGCCGGAAGAGGTATAAGGAACAAGAAAATCCGATACCTTGTGATTGGGAACGTAGTTGTGGGTTTTACGGACCCCTATGATGAGATGTTGCTTCATGGCCGGAAAATCACTGTTTGGACGGGTCCGCAGCTCGTCTATTTTATTGTGGCTTTTAATAGGAATCCATGGAATCGAGCTGTATTTTTCCTTTAGACACCGGCCAAGTTCATAGTCTAGGGATTCTGGTTCGTAATAAATCTTATCTGGGAACATGGGATACCTCCGATAAAGATTAGTATGTGTGAAAAGTAAAGAGGTAAACCCATAAAACCGTATAAATTTTTATGAAATTTTTGTTGTAATTACAACGGACAGAAGCCAAAGAGCATAGTATGATAGCTTCAGAAAGCAAATAAGAGGAGGCGATAAGGCATGGTTCGTAGAATTATTCAGATTGATAAAGAAAAATGCAATGGCTGTGGCCTTTGTGCGGCAGCATGCCATGAGGGAGCCATTGGAATGGTAAATGGAAAAGCAGTGCTTATGCGGGATGACTACTGCGATGGATTAGGGGACTGTCTTCCGACATGTCCTACCGGAGCCATTACATTCGTAGAGCGGGAGGCAGCCGCCTATGATGAAGCGGCAGTGGAATTAAATAAGAAAAAGGCTGAGGCAAAAGGACACGCTTCCTTTAGCGGCTGCCCTGGAAGCCGGGCGATGCAGATTGAACGCACGGCCGAAACAAAGAAAACGGCTGAGGCTCCTATCCAGTCCCAGTTAAGACAGTGGCCGGTACAGATCAAGCTGGTTTCTGTGAAAGCACCTTATTTTGATCAGGCGGATTTATTGATCGCTGCGGACTGCAGCGCCTATGCTTATGGAGATTTTCATCAGAAATTCTTAAAGGGAAAGGTCGTTCTAGTGGGATGTCCGAAGCTGGACCAGGTAGATTACAGTGAGAAGCTGACGGAGATTATAAAGAACAACGCCATTCAAAGCATTACGGTCGTCCGAATGGAAGTACCATGCTGCGGCGGTCTGGAACATGCGGCCTTAAGAGCCCTTGAGGACAGCGGCAAAGAAATTCCATGTGACGTAGTTACCATCTCTGTTGATGGGAATATATTATAAAAATAAAAGCGGAATCCGGGGATAATTGCACCGGATACCGCTTTTTAAATAGTATTACGAGATAGGGTACGTCAGGCAGGAAGAAGTTATCCTTCATGGAGATCCTCTTTTAACGTGAACCGGTTCTTCTTATAGGTTAAAATTCCTTCGTCCTGCAATTTGCTCATTTCATTGGACAAGGCACTGCGGTCAATGGACAGGTAATCCGCCAGCTGCTGCCTGTTAAATGGAATATCAAAAGTGGAGGAATTGTTTTTTAAGGATTCGGCGGAAAGGTAGGAGAGCAGTTTTTCCCTGATGGTCTTTTTGGACATATGCTGCATTTTTTTTGTGAGGATTAAATTCCGCCTGGCAATGGAAGATAAAAAGTTTTGCAACAGGCGTGTGTGGAAGGAGCATGCGGAGGTGCAGACGTTCATTATCCTGTTAAAATCCATAAACAGCACAACGCATTCGGAATCAGAGATAACACTCATCTCAATCGGTAAGGAGGGGATGCAGGCATAGGTTTCTGCAAAAAGAGCGCCGGACATCGCCTCGGAAATAATGGTCCGTTTGCCCCAGAAATCCTCCTGTATGATGAGAGCAGTCCCGGTGAGTACCATTCCGACGGAACGGATGTAATCTCCGCTTCTTATAATAAATTCATCTTTTTTATAATGCTTAATCCGGGCCGACAGGCATTTTAGCATTGCGCTTATTTCCTCCGGCTGTACCCCGGAAAACAGGTTTGACTTTTTTAATATGGACAGGTATTCCTCCATTTGCCGTCTCCTTTTTAAATTATTTTTATAATGTTGTAATTACAACAGAAATGATGAGATTATTATATTATAATCTGCTTATAAAAGCAATAGGAAAACAAGGAGGCAGCCAAATGACAGAAAAATTCATTAAAAATATTAAGCATGAAGAAATCGTAATGTTATCAGATCTGGTTCAGGCAAATGAAGGCCAGATCGTCAGCAAGACCCTTGCACAGAATGAAGCCCTTAGCATTACGTTATTTGCATTTGATAAAGGGGAAGAAATCAGTACCCACGAATCCAACGGGGATGCCATGGTGACCGTTTTGGAAGGAACCGGAAAATTTACGGTAGACGGTAAGGAATATCTGTTAAATGCAGGAGAAACCCTTATCATGCCTGCAAAAAAGCCTCATGCGGTTTATGCGGAAGAACGCTTTAAGATGGAATTGGTTGTAGTATTTTAACCAGTTGGAATAAAAAGGACAGAATAGAAAGGTTGGATATAGATATGGATCATAAGATGTTTTGCTTTCAGTGTGAGCAGACGGCAGGCTGCAGCGGATGTACGGGCAGCGCAGGAGTGTGCGGCAAATCTGCAAGCACCGCAAATTTACAGGATGAACTGACCGGAGCCCTGATCGGGCTGGCAAAGGCATGCGGCAATAATTCCCCTTTGGAGACTACCACAAAAATCCTCATAGAAGGGCTGTTTACCACCATCACAAATGTAAATTTCAATGATGACGTTTTAGCAGAGATGATTAAAAGGGTACGGGAAGAAAAAGAAAAGATCGTGCCGGATTGCAGCAAATGTACCTCTGTTTGCGGAAATACTTCCGATTATGATATGAAGAACATTTGGGATGCACAGGAAGATATCCGTTCCTTAAAATCTTTGATTTTATTCGGACTTCGGGGCGTTGCAGCTTATGCCTATCATGCTATGGTTTTAGGATATGAAGATGAAGGAGTCAATCATTTCTTCTATAAGGCATTGTCAGTCATTAGCTATGATCTGACCATGGAGCAGCTGCTTCCGGTGGTTCTTGAAGTGGGAGAGATCAATTTAAAATGCATGGAGCTGCTTGATAAAGCGAATACCACCGCATTTGGAACTCCGGAGCCTACCAAAGTGCCTCTTACCATTGAAAAAGGTCCGTTTATCGTAATCACAGGACATGATTTATATGATTTAAAACAGCTTCTTGAGCAGACAAAAGATAAGGGGATCAATATCTATACCCACGGAGAGATGCTTCCGGCCCATGGCTATCCGGAATTAAAGAAATATCCACATTTAAAGGGGAATTTCGGAACTGCATGGCAGAATCAGCAAAAAGAGTTTGATAACCTTCCTGCACCCATTCTCTTTACCACAAACTGCCTGATGCCTGTGAAAAAGAGCTATGCTGACCGTGTATTCACTACAGAAGTGGTTTCCTATCCGGAAATGGTCCATATAGGAGATGACAAAGACTTTACTCCTGTCATTAAAAAGGCGTTGGAGCTTGGCGGATATGAAGAAGGCCATGAAATGACAGGAATCAACGGCGGCAAAGAAGTCATGACAGGATTTTCCCATGGAACCGTATTGGGAGTTGCAGATCAGGTCATTGATGCAGTGAAGCAGGGAGCGATCAGCCACTTCTTCTTAGTAGGCGGCTGTGACGGTGCTAATACAGGAAGAAATTATTATACCGATTTTGTAAAGCAGACGCCGGAGGATTCTATTATCTTAACCCTTGCCTGCGGAAAATACCGTTTTAATGATCTTGACCTAGGAACCATTGGAGGCCTTCCAAGAATCATGGATATGGGGCAGTGTAATGATGCATTTAGTGCCATCAAGGTAGCGGTTGCTCTGGCGGAAGCGTTTGGATGCGGGGTCAACGAGCTTCCCTTGTCCATGATATTATCCTGGTATGAACAGAAGGCAGTGTGCATTCTTCTTACCTTGCTGCATCTTGGAATCAAGAATATCTACCTGGGGCCATCTTTACCTGCATTCTTATCACCAAATGTATTAAACTTCCTTGTTGAAAACTACGGAATATCACCTATCAGCACACCGGAAGAGGATTTAAAGAAAATTCTTGGATAATATAAGTAATTAATAAATCAGGAGGATAATTATATGATAACGAAAGAAATGTATATTGGAGAAATATTAAGAAGCAATCCAAAGGCAGCGGAGATTTTAATGGGCTGCGGCATGCACTGTCTGGGATGTCCGTCATCCCAGATGGAATCCTTAGAAGATGCTTGTATGGTACACGGGCTTGATGCAGACACAGTGCTGGACAAGCTGAACCAATAAGAAAAGAGGTGTAACATGAGTGCCTTTTTAGGACCGATTCATACTTGGTTATACAACAAAATAAAATTTCAGGATGCAATGACTGACGCAATTTTAGACTACGCAGAAGAAAATGGCTGCGGCAAAGAGCTTAGGGCCAGGACTGACAGCAGATACGGAGTGCTTGAAAAAGGAAATCTGGAGGATATGATCGATATAGGCAATATCCACGGCTGGCTGCAGGAAAAAGTGAGCCTGGTGGAAAACAGACTTGCTTATGTGGTCACCGAGCTCATGGAACCAGACCAGGAAAGATTATCCCATATCGTTCATGCTGTCTTAGAATTTGGAAAAAGAAATTCAGCGGATAAAAATATCACTGTCCGCAAAGGCTATGATTATCTGGAAAGCACCTTGCTCAACGGCATGCCCTGTGACAGAGTGAACGAGTTAGTCCAGGAAACGGAAGATAACCTGGTATGGAGACAGACCCAGGATATCCATGGCGCTTATTGGACGATGATCCATGGAGATGTAACACATTACGATACCTTAAGAGAATCTCTGATAAAAGGAATGTTTGAGGATTCTGAATTGGAATTTCATCAGATTGAGGATCAGGTATATGAATTGAGGAGACGCTTATGTACGGAATAGATATTTTAATGAAGGAGCATGAGAACATTCTGACTTTTACCGGCTTTTTAAGAAGCATCAGCGCTGATATTCTGGAGGGTAAGCCGGTGGATGCCCCCCTTCTGCGGGAGTGCCTTGAATTTGCAAGAAATTACGCAGATAAGCATCATCACGGAAAGGAAGAAAAGATCCTGTTCCGGATCATGATGGAAAATATGGGACCTGTAGCGGAAAAGCTAATCAGGAATGGCATGCTTGTGGAACATGATCTGGGAAGACTTTACCTTTCTGAGCTGGAAAAAGCCATTGATGAATATGAGAAAAATCCGGGAACAGAGTCAAAGTTAGATATTATCTCCAATGCAGTCGGCTATGGTGCCTTATTAAAGCGCCATATTGAAAAAGAAGATGAGGCCGCCTATGCATTTGCAGTACGTGCACTGGCAGAAGATAAGTTAAAAGCTGTGGATGACGAAACGGAATCATTCGAAAGACAGGCAAAGGATCAGGGCGTACAGGATAAGTACGAATCCTGGATCCGCGAAAAAACAAGGTAACAAGTACGGGACGGCCTGAAGGGGAAACAGGCCGTCCCGCCTGTTACTGGGAAGATACAAAAGAAAAGCTCTTTCGGCGAAGCTGATAAAATCATGAGAATCATTGATGTCAGGATGCAAAAAGAAGAAAAAAGTTTATACCGCCTGGTAAGATAAGAAGAAAAGATCCGGAGGCTGTACACGAATACTAAGTGTAACAGTCTCTTTTTTTGTTATAAAACCGTAAATTTGGGAAGGCTATTTCTAGATTCCCTCGTATAAAGAAAAGGTAAAGATTTGATAATATTCAGTATCATTTAATAAAAACGATTTACATTGTTATCATTTTTTTTTATACTTTTTAAGAAAGGTGTGGTAACAATGATAGGAAAACGTATCAGAACTCTTCGGGAAGAAAGGAACTTGAGCCAGGAAAAGCTGGCTGCAGAGCTCGGAGTTAGCCGGATGACGGTCAACAATTACGAGAATGAGAAGCGGGCACCGGATATTGATTTTGCCGGTCATATAGCGAATTATTTCGGAGTGACGGTTGGATATTTAATGGGAGCGACCGAGTATCGCTACAAGCAGGATGAAATCATTTCTCTTAAAAGAGCGGAAAAGCTGTTCCGTATTATGGAAAAGCTTCCCCAGCCGGAGGTACAGGAGATGATCTCTTCTCTTATTGAGACCTTGGAAAAGTCCGTGGAGCTGGATATGACCGATGAAATTGTACATGTAGTAAATCTACTCTGTGTACAGGTTCGCAGGCTTTTATACAGCTATGAAAATTTAAAGAGCGATATCTCGGTCCCGGTTAAGAAACTTAAGGAGCTATCGGTTTCGGAAGAGAACATCAGACAGGTAGTTCATGATAAGCCAAGAACCGTTTATGATGCTGCATTCCAGTCAATCAAGCAGATCACGCAGGAAGTGGACTGCTGCGCGGAGACCATGGAACGGAGACTGAAAAGGTTAATGGAAGAGAAACTTAAGGAACCAATGAATGAAGAATTTTAACTGAAAGGAGGATGATTAAGTGGAAAATTGGTATGTAGCTAGCATAGCAGAGACACTTGAACATTTTAACACGAACGAAAATACTGGAATATCGGATCAAGAGGTAGCAAACCGACAAAGCAAGTATGGAAAAAATGAGTTTGCAAAGCAGGAAAAAACCAGTTTAATCAAAGAAATCCTGCACCATCTTAAAGACATTTCAACAATAATACTGCTTTTAGCTGCCTTGCTGTCTTTGGGGATGGCATTGAAGGATGGTCATGGCTTTATAGAGCCAGTTGTAATCGTTTCGATTGTTATATTAAATCTAATACTTGCAATAACCCAGGAGCGGGGCGCTGAAAAAGCCCTGGAGGCATTGTCCAGCTTAAACTCTCCTAGCTGTATTGTTATACGGGATGGCGTACAAAAAGAGATGGAAACAAGTGAATTGGTTCCCGGTGATATCATTAAGCTTCAACTGGGTAGCATTGTTCCTGCCGACGCACGCCTGATTACCAGCACCAATTTACAGGTGGATGAATCGGCGCTCACAGGAGAAAGCGAGCCATCGGAAAAAGATGCAAAT
This sequence comes from Hungatella sp. UBA3147, assembly GCA_002365025.1. Taxonomy (GTDB): domain Bacteria; phylum Bacillota; class Clostridia; order Lachnospirales; family Lachnospiraceae; genus Lacrimispora. Next base: position 19,434 of record DEYX01000078.1, read on the forward strand.
ATTCTGCTGCAGGGCAGTGTTCCTCTGGGAGATCAGCTTAATATGGTATTTTCCAGCTGCCATGTGACATCAGGACATGGGTTAGCCATGGTTACTGCTACCGGAATGCAAACAGAGATGGGGAAGATAGCAGGATATCTAAACAACTCACAGAAATTAAAAACACCGCTGCAGCGCCGTTTGGAGCGAATTGCAAAGTCCATCAGCATTGTTGCCATTGCAGCAGCTGTATTGCTCTTTGCCATCGGTATATTACAGGGAGAATCCGTTTGGTCCATGGTTATGCTTGCGGCCACCCTGGCTGTAGCAGCAGTACCGGAAACCCTAAATTTAATTGTAACCTTATCCCTTTCCCAGGGCGTTAAAAACATGGTGAATAAAAATGCTCTGATCCGCAAGCTGTCCGCAGTAGAGACTCTTGGCAACACCTCGGTCATCTGCTCAGATAAGACCGGAACACTGACCCAGAACCGGATGACCATTGAAAAGCTTTGGATTCCTGGAAATGAACCGTTTAAAGCCGGAGATGAATTTTTGAAGGATCAGACAGAGCTTCTTTCGATGTTTGCACTGGCAAGCAACGCCTTTGTCCAGGAAGAAGAGGATGGTACCTTAATCATCATGGGAAATCCGACGGAGAAAGCCATCATGCGCCTTCTCCATGAAAAGGGTTTGTCCAAAGAACGTATTTCTGAACAATACCGCATCGTAGGAGAAATCCCTTTTTCTTCTGAACGTAAGATGATGACTATTGTTTTGGAGGCGTCCTCGGGAGGATATTTAATTCTTACGAAAGGTGCTCTTGACCGATTGCCTCTCAAAGCATTTGATGAGAAAACAAAAAATGAAGTTGACTATGTTCATAAGATTTTTGCCGGAGAGGCACTTCGTGTTCTGGCCCTTGGGATCCGATATGTAAAGGAAGCTCCTTCTATGGAAAACCCGGAGGAAATTGAACAGGATCTGGAATTATGCGGGCTTATTGGTTTAATCGATCCGGCTCGTCCGGAAGCAGCCCAGGCAGTAGAAAGGGCTAAGATGGCCGGTATCCGTACCATCATGATCACCGGGGATCATGCGGCGACAGCAAGTGCAATCGCAAGAAACATTGGAATTCTAGGTGAAAATGAAAAGGTTCTTACAGGACAGCAGCTAAATGATATGTCCGATGAAGACCTTTGCAGGAATATCCATCATTACTCTGTTTATGCCCGGGTTTCTCCTGAGGATAAGATCCGCATTGTTGAAGCATGGCAGGAAAATGGAGAGGTTGTTTCCATGACCGGGGACGGTGTTAATGATACACCGGCACTGAAGGCAGCAGACGTTGGAATCTCCATGGGTCAAAGCGGAACTGAAGTAGCAAAAAGTGCATCTGACATGGTTTTAACAGATGACAATTTTGCTACGATTATAGATGCGGTATCAGAGGGTAGGAATGTTTTCTCGAATATCAGAAAAACCGTTTACTTTCTGTTGGTATGCAATATTTCGGAAATTGTCATTATGCTGGTCGCCCAGTTAAGAGGCTGGGGTATCCCTGTAACACCGATCATGTTGTTGCTAGTCAATGTGCTTGGTGACGGTATTCCGGGAATTTGCTTATCCAGGGATACTTCGGATCCTCGTCTTATGGATCGGGAGCCTATCCGCAGAGACGAAGGATTTTTAGCCGGCGGCCTTCTACCGGTAATTATACAGCAGACCATTGCGTGCTCAGTTGTGGTTCTGGTTGGATATTACATCGGTACGTTCCGGACACTTCCGGGAATGCAGGAACCCTCTCAGGCAATCGGACAGACAGTTGCCTTTCTGGTTTTAGGCTGGACCTCCATCCTTCATTTATTTACAGTCCGAAGCAGGAAGTCTATCTTCAAGCGGACCATTAAAGATAATCCGCCGGTATTATACAGTACCATGGGCATGATTGCAGTATTCGGCCTTCTGGTGGCATTCCCGCCCTTAGGAAAAATCTTTGGTTTAACTGCCATAGATTCTTATCACTGGCTGCTTGCAGCTGGTCTTTCCGTAATACCGACGATCGTAGCAGAGATTGGAAAATTCATTGATGAACAGACAAACATTCGCGAGATATATGAATACCGAAATCGTGTGATCCGCCACCGGATCAGAAAAGACGATAGTTTTTAACCTTATCTAGCAGCGCCTCGGACTGTGAATATCCGATTGACTAACAGTTAGTGAAAACTCTAAAATAGCAGGCAACGAAAAGCCGTTTAGCAATCAGCGGTCCAGTAATTGTTTGCTATTTTGTTTTTCATCAGCAGTAAAAATCAATTGCCCAAAGAAGCATTTAGAAGTATAGTTGCGAGGCGAATCGTGCACAACCCTTGTATTTACTAGGTTTTTCTGAAAGTGAATCAGATAGCTTCTGTGTATCATGAAAGCATGAAATTAGTATTGACCTTGAAGTTTTGCATAGCTATTTGTAAGCAGAGGGATATAACAAGGGACTACTCTTATCAGAAGGAAAAGTCTGGATGGATTTTTCAATCGGACAATGTTATACTACAGTTAGCGATTCTTTCAGCGTTAATTATAATATACTCACCATAAGATGCTGGAAATAGAAAGTTTGCTCATCATATTTATTAGATAAACAAATAATCTGAGGAGATGGAATATGGGGACAACCAGAGATTTGAAAGATATAATAAGCAGACAAAAAGAAATTTTGATGCAGCTTGAAGCTGAATGTCATGCGATCGAGAATAGTGATACAGTACGAGAAAATACCGAATTAAGGGCAGAACTCGAAAAACTGCGAACAGATTATGAAAAAGCGAGGATTAATATATCGAAACTTGCGGATGAGAACGCGGGACTTAAAAATGCGTTATATGAGCAAATTTACAATGAAAAAATTAAAATAGTGAACACCACGGCGCAAAAACTTGATACATACTTCAAGTCAAATATTGAAGGAGAACAAAATAGACTCACAGTTCTTGAAAACGGTATTAAGTCAAGAATAGACGGTATTACAGCGACTTTGCGTCGGTATAACATAAATACAAAGGATGAAATTTATGCAAGACTTGACGAATTAACTGCAATGCTTAACGAAAAAGTGACAATTGCACGGGCAAACGCCGCTCATACGCACGGAGCATTCTCGGTAGCTGAGAAGGAGGAGCTTGAAGTGCTCAAGAGGGAACAAATCACAGATGAGCAAGTGCGTTCAGTTGCAAAGAAGAATAATTTTGAACGGTTTGTAGGGCTGAATTTACTTAATGCGATTGGAATATTCCTTATTATCATAGGCGTTATCACTGCCGCTCGGTACACATATGTCCAATTACCCGATATGTTAAAAGGTATTATTATGTTTATATTTGGTGCGGCAATGCTGATCGCCGGCGAATTAATGAACAAAAATAAGCCAAATATTTTCTCCCTTGGTATTACTGCCGGAGGCGTTGGTGTTTTGTATGTTGCGTTGGCAACAAGCTATTTTGGGCTAAAAATTCTTGATATGTACCCTGCGATTGCAGTATGCATATTGATCACAGCAGTAGCGTTTGTCCTGTCAAATCGCTATAATTCACAAATAATTATGTCTTTTGCACTTATCGGCGGATATCTGCCAATGTTCTCTATCGGTTCGGTTGTTGTAATTATTTACGGTGCTATGATATATTTTGTAGCTCTGAATTTACTTGCGCTTATGGTGTCGTTTAGCAAGAAATGGCATGTACCATCGTACATAGGACTAATTTTAAATATTTTTGGCACTGTATACATTTGCTGCAATTTTGGATATAACCCGGCCATCATACAAAAAATCATAGTAATTTTATATGTTCTGTTTGCTTTCCTAATTTACACACTTATACCAGTCGTCAGCACATACCGCACGAAAGCGAAGTTTAGAAAATCTGATGTTGTGCTGCTTGCAATAAATACATTTTTCAGCAGCATGATTATGTACGGTGTATTTTACATGTTCAAGTTAAAAGATTTCAACGGCGCGCTTGCTATCGCTTTTTCATTGATTTATTTGTTTCTCGGCAGAATTATTGAGAAAAAATTCACAGATGAAGAACGAAATATAAAAGCGATGTTTTTTTTGACGGGACTTGCATTTGTGGTACTTATTATACCGCTTCAATTTGGGCTGGCTTGGCTATCTCTCGGGTGGCTTGCAGAGGGTGTTACGCTCACAGCTTATGGAGTTTTAAACAACGAGAAAACCTTCAAGCGTACTGGCCTTATCATAAGCGGATTGTGTTTGTCGGCGTTTTTGCTGGTTGACTGCTTATGGATAAACGATTATCTGTTTGCATATAAATATCTTGCAATAACGCTTGGCAGTTTGATTATTTTGGGCACATACATGTACAAAAGGCTGATGGCAGGTGGATTTATAAAAACCTACAAGTACTTCTCCCTTATAAATGTTTGGTTTTATATGCTATACATCATTGGAAAATTAAGAACTATACTCATATATAGGGATAGCGGGAGATACAGCATTGATTACTTAATTGCGGCAACAGCAATTGTCATCACACTTCTGATCGCTTACGCCTTGACGCGAATAAAACTTTTGTCTGATCTTGGTACCAAAATAATATCAATAATTCTATATATAATAGGTATTCTTTGGTTGTTTATGATGAATGCCTTGGACAGTCCAATCAGACATTCATCATCCGCACCGCTTGGTATAATACTTGTTGGAACGCTGATTCTCATAGCCATGGGGTTAATATCCGTGCTCGCGGTGCGTGATTTAATGAAGCTTATAGTAACAGGGCGAAAACTGAGCATTGAGTGGTACCCATTGATTATTTCCGGATACTTTGTGCTAATCTTAACTCAAAATTTAATTACACAATATAACCTATCCTTTTCAAGTGCCGGGATTAGTATAATCTATGTCTTGACAGCGCTTGCATGGATTATTTACGGATTTATGAAACGGTATTCGTTTATAAGGAGATTTGGCCTCGGTTTGGCTATTTTAGCGGTAATTAAATTATTCTTACTAGACTTGTCGAGTCTAACCCAAGGATACCAAATCGTGTCATACTTCTCACTTGGTGTGACGTTAGTCGCAATATCTTTTGTATATCAATATTTCAGCAAGCGTTTGGAGTTGAAAGAGGAGGTGAAGGTTGATGCTGAAGAGAATAATTAGTACAATATTTTTTCTGTGTTTTTTTAGCACAACAGCATTTGCTCACACAGGAGAGATTCAAATCACCGGCGAGAACAAATATAAGGCTATAAGACTTACACCTGAAATTTACAACAACTCAAACAGCGATTTGTCTGACATTTTAATAAAAGACAATAATGGGGAAAATGTGCCGTATTTTATTAATACCGGCTTTCAAAAGGTGTATGAGGGTAGGGAAGGCTATCCAATGAAGTTAATAAATTCATATACAAATGATAACAGTTTTTACTTCGATTATAAACTTACTGCTGAAGGAGAAAGCGACACCGTTGCAACATCTGTTGAAGTTTCAACCAATAACACTAACTTTGCAAAGATTGTAGACGTTTATGGAAGCTACGATAACTTGCATTGGGAATTTATACAGAATGACAAGTTATATAATATTGATGACAAATCAAAACTTAGCATTGAGTTTAACAAACCCCAAAAATACACGCACTACCGATTTAAACTCGCGAACAATCTGGAAAAAATCTCGTTTGAAGCCGTGAATTTAGTTTATAGCATTGCAATAAATGAGAAAAACTATTTTATTGAAGATCTTACTCCCACATTTAGTATAGAGGAAAAGGATAAAACAACATTAGTAAAAATTGAAGGATTAAAGAATTTGCGATTGTGTTCTTTAACAATTGAAACAGACAGCATGTTCAAGCGAACAGCAAAGGCACCGCTTGCATCGGGAAAAGAGATATACAACTTATCATTGAATGAGACATCATACACAGATACAACACTGCCGCTTGATTGGCAGATTTCACAGGAAGACATTTACATTATTACAATTACCAACAACGATGATAAACCTATTAATATCACGGGCATAACTGTACGCTATTATGCTGACGATGTGGTTTTTGAGGGGAATGCGAATGAAAGTTATACGTTTTATTTTGGCGCGGATGCTACAAAGACATCTCCAGTATACGATATCACAAAGTACAAGGATGAAATATTAAAAGGTACAATTGACAAAGTCACAATTAGCGCAATTAATTACGATAAAGAAAATGAAAAGTCAGAAGAACGGGATTATAAAGTTATTTTTAACATTGTGGTGACAGGAATTACAGTATTATTGGGAGGTCTGTTCTTGTTCCGCTTAAGACGTATACCGGACTAGTTCTTTTAACGGACTGATATACAGATCTTTTTATGCTGAACCATTGGAGAACTGAAATGTATAATTACGGAATATAATAAGGACAACTACTTATATGTATATAGGAGGTGGAATAAGCCTTGATTTAAACGTTAGTGAGCTTCTACGGCTAATGATTTTTTTGAGATAATGTAATAAAGGCCTATGATATCGATGCAGCATATATTGATAGATTGCTGGGTACATATTCTGCTAATGACAAAGATATACGTGGCCAAATAGAAAAAGCTTTGCAGAAGATGAAAAAATCAGAGATAGTATCCGGAAGTGAACAAGTTGAAATGTAATCCGGAGATAAAGCGGCAATGGAAAAGGACATTGGATGAAATTATCGTACCACTGGATCTAATAATTCTCTTATGACATAGTAAGGATAAGTTGCGTTTGGAAAGCCGCTAGACCTTGCCCAATCATAAGATGAAAAAATAACTCCATCAACAACTTAAGAGGAAACAAATAAGAGGGGTGCAGCACCATAAGTTTTAGCAAGATTAACAAGTTCCGTATCTTCAGCATATGGAACAATCTCTCCTTCTTTTGTAACTCTATAACTGAATATAGAAAGATAAGTTAGAAAAGGAAGTGTTTTTATTAAAACAGATTTATCTATATAGGGAAAAGTATAACCATTGGTGGCAACTGTTCTTAATTTATTCGTCTGATAGCTTATTACTATGGTTTCACCAGCGTACATAGATACTCTATCGGAAAGATAGGGGTTGTTTCTTAATAATTCCATTGGTGAAACGTTATACTGCTCAGCAATACTCTCCAAGGTATCACCTGCCTTAACAGCATGAATTGTTTCAGGTTGAATAATCACAATAGTTTGGCCTACTGCCAGGTTGCCAGGGTTTGTAATTCCGTTTTCCAATATTAATCTGTCAACAGGAATTTGGTAATAATCTGATATTGAATAGATAGTTTCATCGGGTTGGACAACATGTATGACCATGGCTTCCCTCAAATGATCTTATTTTTACCATATATATGCCACTCTTGCAGTAAATAGATTATCTCAATTCATCTTCAGATAACTTTGAATAGTCCAGTCTTTCAAAACTGGTATTAACACTATAAATATTCGTAAAGGGCGTTATTGTAAGGAATATCTTGAAACCTTCTTCGTGGAATGCCGCTGACGCTCTTTTCAGATACTCTGCAATGCTATTTATGTTATCATGGTTAACGTATCTAAAATATACGTTTATACCATAATAACCGTTCATTTTTAGTATTTGCAGGGCATTATCTATAAGACGATCCTGTACAATAGGATTATTTAAAATTTCATTGATTAAATCATAGCTGACTATTCCTTCTTCCGAAATAGATTATGCGGTTAGTATTATTCCCTCTAATCAGATTTTTTTAGGTATCGTCACTCATGGTTATAATTGGACACTTCCCTATCTTCATGGCATCTCAGTGGGCACTGTAATAACTAATGAAGATGCAATACAGCTTGCAGTATATAATGATGTACCAATACAATTTAATGAAATAGCTCAGTCACCTTATTACTATTTTTTAGATAGCAATAGGATTCAGCATATCGTATGGTTTAAAGATGCAAGAAGCTTTGATTCACGAGCCAGACTGGCAGATGAGTATGATCTTCAAGGATTGTCTATTTGGACTATAATGAGATTCGATAGTCAATTGTGGCTCATTATAAATAATCTATATTATATAGAGAGGCTCTTGGGGATTGATTAAGAGATCATATCTTGATTAAGTATTTTTTCATACCTTTTCAAATAATTAATCATTGTTTTGTGAGTATGTTCGGAAAGGTCTGATTTTTAACGGATTGTGTGAGTAGAACAGCTAACAGCTTTATCACAATGACGCATTAACATATAAATGTAAGCGTGCCGGGAGTACACCCTGACCATCATTATACACCTTATATCATATCAAATAAATAGGTTATGAAAATCTGCTTCCTCCTGCTGCCATCACACCTCCATATAACATTACACAAGCACTACCTATTACCAATCATAACATAGTCACTACACGTTAAAATTACCTTTCTATTTGCCATTGTAACACCTTGCCCTAACCTTCTTTGCACATGACCACTTACAAGCCGAATATGAGCTTTAAAACGCTTTTCAAGACAATAGAATTACTCCATAGAATACAATAAAAAAAGGCTAGGAGATCAACCGCTCCTGGCCTGACTGATATTGTCCTATCTTTCCCAATTTGGGATTCTTTGTTTGTAGTGAGTTACAAGGGGATAAACAATAGCACAGGTTGATATCAACATAATTTAAAATAATGAGAGTTTGCGATTAAGGGCGAGGCGATGGCTTCGCTCTTTTGTATGTGAAAAATAGAAAGGTGGGGGTTAGAATAAGATGTTAAAAGAAATACCGATTTGACAAAAATCAAATTTAACAGTAGAAGAACCTGCTGTCTATTCTAGGATAGGAGTTAACAAGATGCGCCAATTATCAGATAATCAGGATTGTAAATTTGTATTATGGGTAGGAAATAAACGGTTAATTAAAAGAAGACTATTTGATACATATATCGAAGGACAATATTCTATATAAAGATTAGTTGATAATATGAGCCTGTATGTGGTAAAATCGTTATCATACCAAAGGATCCTGTTTTTACTTTGGCGGTCAGAGATGAGTACATAAAGAATAACCCTGAAGATGGAGCTATGTCGGATATTAGAAAAGTACATAATCGCAGACAAAATAAGCGCCATGCCTTAACTATACAGGAACAAGAGGCATTTTTGCAGTTAGAGGGTAAGATCAGGATATCTTAATAAATTGACACCAATTTGTGTGTGATTTATAAAAACTTACGTAGACTTATGTGGACGTCTTGTGTCAAGACCTACGTAAACATCAACTCTTGTAGGGTAATAATGGGTTACATGAAACGCCAACTTAATATTAAGCATTTAGCAGTATAATAATTGAAGTGCTTTTTTATTCCTGCTAAGTTGATAGTAAATTAAAGAAAGAGGTAGAATCAATTGTTAAACCAGTTTTCAAGAACCCAGTTGTTATTGGGTGAAGATGCCATGGAGAAATTGAAGAGTGCAAAGGTTGCTGTATTTGGTATCGGTGGCGTAGGCGGATATGTGGTAGAAGCCTTGGTAAGAAGCGGAGTCAGTTCCTTTGTACTAGTTGATGATGATAAGGTTTGTCTTACTAATTTAAACAGACAGATCATAGCCACCAGAAAAACGGTAGGCAAATATAAAGTTGAAGTAATGAAGGACAGAATATTGGAAATCAATCCAGATGCCGAAGTGGAAATGCACCAGTGCTTCTACTTGCCGGAAAATGCGGATGATTTTGATTTTAAAAATTATGATTATGTAGTAGATGCAGTTGATACCGTAACCGCTAAGCTTGAACTGATCATGCGGGCAAAAGAGGCAGGCGTACCGGTCATCAGCTGTATGGGTGCTGGCAATAAACTGGACCCTACAAAATTTCAGGTTGCGGACATTTATAAAACTACCATGTGTCCCCTTGCAAAAGTCATGCGCAGAGAGCTTAAGAAAAGAGGCGTAAAGAAGCTTAAGGTTGTTTTTTCCACAGAAAAGCCAACAAGGCCCCTGGAGGATATGTCCATCAGCTGCAGGACAAACTGTATCTGCCCGCCGGGAGCTAAACATAAGTGCACAGAGCGGAGAGATATCCCCGGAAGCGTGGCCTTTGTTCCTTCTGTGGCAGGACTTATTATAGCCGGAGAAGTGATCAAGGATCTGTCTCTTAATGGAAAGATGGGGAGGTAATCACATGTTTAACGGCGAAACGGCTCATGAGCACGATCTTTCATTGGAACAAATAAAGAAAATGAGCCCGGAGGAATATGTGCTTGTAGACGTCAGGGATCAGACGGCATACAACCATGGATTTATACCGGGGGCTATTAATATTGAAAAAGAAGCATTGTTAAACGGGGGCCCTTCCCTTCCAAGGGACAGGAAGATCATATTATATTGTTTAAAAGGGATCATCAGTGAAGAGGCTGCAGAGCATCTGACAAAACAGGGATATGAAGCGTATAATCTTCGCGGCGGCTATGGAGAATGGCTGCTTAGGGCCATGGAGAAAGAGGATACGGGAAAAGAACGCCTGGAAGAAATAGAAAAGAGCATCCGGAAGAAATTTCATAAGGAACTGTTCAGCAGATTTGCCAAGGCCGTTAATGAGTATGAGCTGGTAAAGGAAAATGACAGGGTTGCCGTGTGTATTTCAGGGGGTAAGGATTCCATGCTTATGGCAAAGCTGTTTCAGGAATTAAGGCGGCACAATAAGTTTCCTTTTGAGCTGGTCTTTCTTGTTATGGACCCAGGCTACAACGAAACCAACCGGCAGGTAATCGAAAACAATGCAAAGCTTTTGAATATACCCATCACCGTATTTGAAACTCAGATTTTTGATGCGGTTTATGATGTGCAGAAATCCCCGTGCTATCTGTGTGCCAGAATGAGGCGGGGCTATTTATACAGCAAGGCAAAGGAACTGGGATGTAATAAGATCGCCCTGGGACACCATTACGATGATGTCATTGAAACAATTCTGATGGGCATGATGTACGGAGCACAGATACAGACCATGATGCCCAAGCTGCACAGTACGAATTTTGAAGGAATGGAACTCATCCGCCCTATGTATTTAATACGGGAGGATGACATTAAGGGTTGGAGAGATTACAATGACCTGCACTTCATTCAATGTGCATGCCGGTTTACAGATACCTGCACGACCTGCAGGACTGACGGCAGCACCGGATCAAAGAGAATGGAGATAAAAGATTTAATCAGGCAGTTAAAAGAAGTAAACCCTTATATTGAAAGTAATATATTTAAGAGCGTGGAAAATGTAAATTTAAATACCATCATTGCATACAAGGAAAATGGAAATGTACATCATTTCCTTGACGGTTATGATTTGGACACATAATAATGAATCCGGAGGCTGTGTCTTATGAAGATTTCAACAAAAGGCCGCTATGCGGTAAGACTCATGATAGATCTGGCTGAGCACAATCATGGAGAATATATTCCTCTCATGGATATTGCAAAGAGACAGGAGATATCGGAAAAATACTTGGAATCCATTGTTTCGGTTCTGAGTAAAAGCAATCTGCTCATTTCCCTGAGGGGTAAGGGCGGCGGTTATAAACTGGCGAAAGACCCGGAGGATTATACCGTGGGCAGTATATTAAGGCTTACGGAAGGATCTCTTGCTCCGGTTTCCTGCCTGGAAGGAGAGGTGAATGACTGCACAAGGGCCTGTCATTGCCGGACACTACCCATGTGGGAGGGTTTCAATAAGCTGATTAATGATTATTTTGACGGAATAACTATAGCTGATCTGGTTTCCAGCAGCGATTATTCAAACGATTACATTATATAAAATAAAATGCAAAAGACTGCCAAAAAAATTCCCAATTATTTCCACTGGAAAAATGGTAACAAGAGTGTTATCATATGTTTGTAACATAAATGAAATACAAACGTAACACAAATGTAACAATTTCAAAGGAGGCAATTGAATTGAGAAAACTAACGGCACTTGGAATGATTACACTTACTTTAACGAGTATGATACCATTGACAGCGAATGCAGCGGTAGCAAGACCTTACAGCCAATGCAACAATGGAAGGAATGTAGTAACAGTGAGCAAGAACTGTAATTTAGATGATTTAAAATCTAGATTGCAGCAATTAGGAGTTGATGGAAATAACGTCGACTGGTCTAAGCTCATCAATAACGGTAATTCAGGCAAGAATTGTAATAATGGTAACACTGGTAATACTGGTAACAACGGTAATACTGGCAATACCGGAAATACTGGAAATAATGGCAATACCGGAAATACAGGTAACAACGGTAACACCGGAAATACCGGCAATAATGGAAATACTGGTACTACTCCAGATGACTCTACGGACACTTCGACCAATAAGACCTATACCCAGCAGGTAGTAGACCTTGTAAATGCTGAAAGAGCAAAAGAAGGACTGGCTCCTCTTACCATTGATCCTAATGTGGAGAAGGCAGCAACCGTGAGAGCCAATGAGATTCAGTCAAATTTTGATCATACACGGCCAAATGGAAGCTCATTCTCATCTGCATTAAAAGAGCAGGGTGTGAATTACCGCGGCGCAGGCGAGAACATCGCATGGGGACAGAAAACTCCTCAGGATGTTGTAAATGCCTGGATGAACAGTGCAGGTCATCGTGCAAACATCATGAATAAGAGCTATACACATATTGGTGTAGGTAATACTCAGAATAACTCCGGAACTCAGTACTGGGTACAGTTATTTACATATTAATAGTACTAATGCCTTACAAACCAAGATAATATAAGAGTTTTTGAGGGATTCATTAGTGAATAAGATGGGCGGCGACAACCGTTTGACAACCTTTTTAAGATGTTGTCAGATGGAGGCCGCCTTTTCAAATATATCCACACTCTTTTAGAAACTATGGCATCAGTGGCAAGGTGGCAACGGATATATGATAAGGTTTGCATTTAACTGAATAACGGGAAAGGAGGCGGACCCTGGTTGGTGGATAGAGCAGCTTAACCCACCACATCTCAAACGAAATTAAAGCTGCTTGAAATGTGGTGGACATTATTTTAGGCTTCTTCGCCGATAGGATCTTCAATCAAGGTGGCCACTCTAAATTCATGAAAGTGACCATCGCTCACTTCTGTAACGGATTCCAGAAAATGAACATGTCTGCCACCTCCAACAGGAATTGCAAGCGATGTCCTGCCACTAAATTCATGAAAATGATTTTCATAAAAATCTGTTCTAAATTTTACTTCATGAATGTGGCTCTTACCAGCAGGAATTGCTTCACCAGAAACCGTAGCAAAACGATGATTATGGGGATCTTCTTCGCGTTCTGCTATCTCTACGCTGCCTTGAACTTCATGATCGTGTGTCTGCCGCTTATTATGGCAATCACAACATTCTTTAAACCAATCTTGGCTATAGTTATCCATATTGATTTACTCCTGTACTCCAATATTTGGAAAACTTTGTTTTCCATGATTATTATATGAAAATAGTACAATAATGTGTTGTCTCTGAGATGGCCTATGGTAAGGAGAAGTATGGAATGAAGATTTTGACAATCAAAAAAGGGGCCTAATGGCACCGGGTGGGATTATTTTTAAAAGAAATAATCAGCAGAGGGGTAGAAGAATAAGAAAGGTTTATTGAAAAAGAAACCAACGCTCAGTTGGATTTTATGAAAGCTAATAGGTCCCAAAGGAATTTGTAAGATATTATTAATAGTATATGCTTAAGGTGGAACATATAATTATAGTGGCAGTACAAACTGCTGGCAATCGTGTATAGGATGGTAGGCCTCGATTCTACATAGAATGGAGGTGTTGCTCATGAAGTATTTTGACTTTAAGGACTTAATGTCTTTTGGCATGTTCTTTCTGGCATTGCTGACATTCGTCTTAATGACGTGTCGCTAAATACAAAAAGCCTCCCCTGTACTTTGGCCGGTTGGGAAGGTTTTTGTTTTTCTAATTAGCCAACCACCCTGTGGCGATTGCCTTTTTTTATTATATTATACATACTGTTAAAATATTACAATTACAGGAATCTTTGCTGAAAAATAAGGGTGATTGCGGCATATAATATAGGTAGGCGTTAGATTGTATTTTATCCCCGGCGGCCCCAAGTATGAGCATTAGCTCCACTTTCATCAATTGCTGCTGATATCCGAAATTTCGGGGCCGACCTTTATTTAAATTATATTACCATAACCCATCTGTTATCCATTCAGGATCAGAAGGGGGCATAGCAGTATCCGGGATTGGCAGAGTAGGCGACGATTTCGGTTACTATTTAAAATTGCTGCATATAATATATTGTACAAAGCATTTATTTCGATAAATCACTCCAACTAGATGGCACCGATGATACGAATTGGGGCCCTTTTTTCTGCTCATACTCAAAATTCACACCCCGCCTACTTGTCCCATATAATATTGTGTAGTATGATATGAAAGGAGTGAAAGTATATGAGAAGTGATGCTTCTAAATGTAGATGTAAAAGTTTTGAAAAGTATGAACCAAAACGCGAATGTGAATGCAAACGTGAACGCGAATACGAAAAGAAACGTAAATGCGAATGCGAACCTAAATGCGAATGCGAATGCAAAATCAAATGGGAATGCAAACCCAAGTGCGAATGTGAATGCAAACGTGAACGCGAATGTGAATGCAAACGTGAACGCGAATGCGAATGTGAATGTGAACATGAACGCGAATGTGAATGCGAACATGAACGCGACTGGTAAAAATAAGAAATAAAAAACCGACTTGTAAAAATTTAAAGCCGGCTGCAGAAAATGCAGTCGGAAAGAAAACGAATGTGGCGAGTTTGAAAGATTGTTAATGGTAAGAGCGGGCATCGGTATTCCGGGCCCGCTTTTAAAAGCTCTTTGCATTCTGCCTGCGGAAAATTCAACTTGAATACAATTTAACTTTTACTCGATAAAACAAAAGAATTCCCCCGGTAAAATGACCCGGGGAAACCTCAAGAACCATTATATAGAAAGATTACTAATCCTTAAATACAATTGTATAATAAAGAATTATTTGTTTATTACCACAAGGGCACGTACAGCCTAAAAAAACTGTACTCTCTTGGTTGAAGCAAAAACCAAAAATGTGACCAAAAAGGTTGATTAAGAACAAGAAAAAATTCAAATCTCTCTCTAACTCTCTTGTGCTGCAGTAAGTGAAAACTTGAGCATACCAATTTTTACATGGTCTGTGATCACAGCATCTAGGGATGTCCCAATCAATATTAAAGTTTTTTCTTAATATTTCCCTTTTTTCATCATCTGATTTTCCCTCTATAGATCTTAATACATCTTCTTTCAATTCTTCTAATTCTATTTCCTGTACTTTCATAACAATATTGCGCCCCCTTTAAATACCTACTTACAATATTATAGTATTCAATATAAATCTTTTTGACACAAGCCCTAATTCATAGCCTTTCTATTGCAGGGATAGTGTGGGAGCTGCGTAGTTTAATTGTCATTATGACGCCTTGTCTATTTTGCTTATATATTACAGTACATTTATGGTTTTAGAAGCTCTGTTTTTCATTTTCAGGCTGCTGTATCTAATATTTTTTACTTTCTACATTGTCTTTGTCCGTGTTGTCATAATATCGAAAGGGATTTTGGAATCGGCGTAGACCTGCCACACTTTCACCAATTCGCTTTCGACTAATACGCGCCACGCAGCGGGTATGCGCCAATGATTTTCATTATTGGGTGTTCCTATTCCACGATATGTGCCACGCATCAATAAACGTGTGGTCATCTGTCATAAGGGTGGTTATTTTATCAGCATCATGTGAGTTTATTGCATCTACAAAAGCAAGAGCGGTTTCTCTAATCATCCGTTTTCCTCCATCCGTCTTCTACAATGAATCTGTTATAATGTTTAAAATACAGTCCCGATATTCAACGGGAAAGAGCCGAAATTGTATTTTCATTTTTTGAGTATTCTCTTTAAGTAGGCGACATCTAACAAATTCACTGTCTCAAATTTTCCTTTATAAAAGACTCCCCAGTTATTGAAAACACAAGGTAATTCCTTAGCTTTTTGTAGTGTATCCACTTGAATTAAAGATACAGGTACGTCATTCATTTCACAATACTGTTTTATCATCTCAATGTTTTGATAGACATAGGGGCATTGCATATCATAATAGATTGTTAGCTCTTTGCTCTCAATTTCTTGGCTTTTAACATTTTGCGCGAACTTTGGCGTTGTTCCGTCAAAAGAAAGTGCCAGCAATTCATAGCCATTATCGGTTGTATCAACAACCTCAAAGCCAAACTTCTTCGCAAATGATTGGTCAGAAAGAAAAGATTTTTGTTTTTTTGCCCCGAGCATACAAATACCGGATTTACCATTTTCCTTTGCATCAGCCAAGCAATACTCCATCAGCAATTTCCCATACCCTTTTCCTTTGTGACTACCAGTAGCCCATAAGCAATACAGATAATAATAGTTTTCACCAGTTATGGGAACCCAAGCAGTTTCAAGTGGAGCATATTCAATAAAAACCGTAGCCTTTTCATTTAACTTTCTAAAGACATGACCTTCATTTAATCGGTCTGAAAGCCATTGTTTCTTTGCGTCAATACCTTGATGGGGCTTTTTACTGCGGATAATGCAGCACAAATGCTCATTGACAAGATTTTCTGTTGTTAAGTTTACAAAATCAGTATTCATATACGCCCTCGCTTCAAATTAACATCTATTATCATTAAAATCAAGTATACTACGTTTATTTATCCAAAACAATTAAGATTGTCAACTAAATTTTAAAAACAATAGAATGCAATATATGCTTGACATTATGCAATATATGATGTATTCTATGACTGTGAAAGGGGGCATTCTATGAAGAACAAGAGAATGAAAATCGCCCGAATGGAAGCTGATATGAAACAAGAGGACTTAGCAAAAGCCGTAGGTGTTACCCGACAAACTATCGGGCTGATAGAATCAGGAGAATATAATCCCACGTTAAACCTTTGTATATCGATTTGTAAAGCGCTTGGCAAAACATTAAATGATTTATTTTGGGAGGAGACGAAATGAATAAACAAAATATACAAGACGAAAGAGTTATAGCACAACGCCGGAAAATAAATAGTGAAGCGTACAGTATATTAATGATTGTACTTCTCGGTTCAATACTCGTACAACAATTTTTCCTAAATGCTCCATTTGAACAATATGCTGTTGAGGTTATATGTTTTTTTGGTATATCCCTATATATGATAATACGGTATATGACCTTGGGGCTTGACATATACGGCGAAGGTAAACAGGCTAAAACCCTTCCTTTTGTGAACAGTTCAGTAGCCGGAATTGTAGTAACAACGATTAATGGTACTTTGAACTATACACAGTACGCAGAAAAATATAAGGAAGATGGTATAGGTTATTTTATTGCCGTGTTGGCAGTTACTTTTATCAGTGCAACCATTTCAACTTTTATAGTAATGTCTTGCCTTAATTATCTGAACAAGAAAAAACAGGCAAAAATTCAAAAGCAGTTAGACGAAAAAGAACAGGACGAATAGCTTTGTCTTTCATTCGTTAATAAGTATTACCAGGTATTTCGCCTTATCCATATCATATGAATCCATAAACTAGAAGCAAGATATATGCCTTGCTTCTTTTTTTGCAAAATTATAGACAGAAATTCAGACTGGGTTTTGTATCATGGTAGCCCGTAAATCAGGCCGTAATATAGGTTCCGTACATAAAACTTTAAATACTTTGTAAGACTGTATAAGGAAAACGGGACGACTGCGAACAGACGCCCCGGCCTCATACTGCGATTCATTCTAAACAGCCAGCATTATCGTTTTATAGATACATGTTTATAAGGAGGTGTTTTTTAAACCTCTTAGGATATACCTAGGCCAGCACTGGCATAGCCCGCGATGGTGGCTGCTACATCGAGACCAGCAGTGACTTCTGCGGAGAATATTAAAAGCAACCTGGTTCCTGCGGTAACAGGAATATTCAGTCCGGTGGTGACACCGCTGCTGATACTACCGATAGCAATTACTCCCGAGAGGGAAGGCGACAGGGTAACCACTGCGCCCGGCACAGCAACGAAGGTGTTGTTAGGTGTAGTGGATTGGAACAACTGAGCAGTTACTGTTACTGTTGAACCAATCAGGCTGAGCGCAGTGCTAATGCTCAAATAACCGGCCAAGGAGGTAATAATCCCATTCCTGGGCATGGAGAATGCCAAGTTCGTCAACCCAAGTAGATTGACTGTTCCGCTGGCAGCGGAAATGCCGGGAAGGTTACTCCCAAATGCAACTGCACTGGAGGTGTTAAGCAATCCTCCGAGTACTGTGGCCAAGGTAACAGGTGTACCGGAAGCAAACGGAATAATTGCTCCATCGCCTGCTAAGCCAGTAGGCCCAGTGGGTCCTGTTGCACCGATAGGGCCAGTAGGCCCAGTATCACCAATAGGTCCAGTGGGTCCTGTTGCACCAATAGGTCCAGTAGGCCCGATGGGTCCTGTTGCGCCAATAGGCCCAGTAGGCCCAGTAGCACCGGTAAGTCCAATAGGCCCAGTATCACCAGTAGGCCCAGTGGGTCCCGTTGCGCCAATCGGCCCAATAGGCCCAGTAGCACCAATAGGTCCTGTAGCACCGATAGGGCCAGTAGGCCCGATGGGTCCCGTTGCGCCAATCGGCCCAATCGGCCCAGTAGCACCGGTAAGTCCAATAGGCCCGGTAGGCCCGGTGGGTCCAGTAGCGCCAATAGGTCCAGTAGGTCCAGTAGCGCCGGTAAGCCCTACAGGCCCAGTAGGCCCGGTGGGTCCAGTGGCGCCGGTAGGTCCGGTAGGCCCGGTTGCGCCAGTAAGTCCAATAGGCCCAATAGGCCCGGTGGGTCCAGTGGCGCCAATTGGTCCGGTAAGTCCAATGGGTCCGGTAGGTCCAAAAGGTCCGGTGGGCCCAGTAGGGCCGGTAGGACCAGTTGGCCCAGTAGCACCAGTAGGACCAACAGGCCCTGGACAACCTCTAGGCCCAGTTGGTCCAGTAGTTCCTGGGCAGCCTTTTGGTCCTTGACAACCCCTAGGTCCAGTAGGCCCAGTAGGCCCTGTCAAGATACATCGACGACGACAAGAACAATGATCATCATTAGACTCTATATAATTATTCATATGGAATTTCCCTTCTATAATTATTTGCTTATATATGGAAACATTATAAAGAATTTAATTCTTTATACCCATAGAATATGTCTGATTGTACATGTCTGTTAATTTATACCGGTAAGTACAATATACAAAAATTTCTAATAAAGTAGAAGAAGTTCATATTCCAAGTCTGTATTATGGTTGGTACTTTTTAAGTAATTGATTGAGAAAATATATTAATTTTCTCAACCGGACTAAATTTAATCTTCAAAGATCGGAAGACTTGGCAAAGGATCTTCTATGGTTTAATATTCTCGGTATTCATAAACACCGATAAAGATAGCTCCTATAAAAGCCAAAATTAAAATAAATAGTCTTTTCATGATTATTTAACCTCCATAAATATTATGGTCTAAAAATGTAAAATGACAACCAAGATTTGAAAGGAAAATCTGATATAAGAATATAATAATCATGTAAATTAGTTTTTGACGTATTAGCATACGTTAAAAATTTAATATTGATAGTTAGTAAATATGATGATATTCTACTCTTGAAGATTATTGTGCTGACCATACGCTACATTTAAGCATAAGCATTACACTTGAATCTGCAATTGCATTGTACCGACATCCCGGATTTTTTGAAACATTTGGCAATGGTTTCTATGTAGAAATGGAAAAGAAGCTGTAATTTCAACTTGCACTTATGAGCCCGATATGAGCATAATCGGAATCCCGAAGATGTTCTCTTAATTTATAAAATGGGAATTTTAACAACTTATTGGTATATATACTAGACAGGAGAAGGCTAATGAAATCAAAACATAAAAAATTGTTCACTTTTTTCGTGCTGTTCACAGTACTGTTCATCCTGGGTGCAGTTCCAGTATTTGCGAAAGAGGATGCTATACCGTCCATTAACCTGGATGTCACTCTTCAGAGTGATGGCTCTGCGGTCATAACAGAGATCTGGGATGTTCGCGGTGTATCCAGCGGTACAGAATATTATAAGGCTCTGAATAACATGGATGGGATGAGCGTCCATTCACTTGCTGTATGGGATGAGTCCGGAGCTCAGTACAAAACGCTGAGAGACTGGGACACAAAGCTCTCCAGAGAGGAAAAGTCCGGTACCTGCGGCCTCCTGAAAACTTCCAAAGGATATGAACTCTGCTGGGGCATTGGCAGCTATGGCAACCATAAATATACCATCCAATATACCGTAGAGGGATTGGTAAAAGATTATGGCGACTATGCAGGATTCTATCATCAGTTTATATCGGAGCTTTCAAGTGCTCCAGAATCCGCTTATATTAAAATCAGGATGGCGGATACACGTCTGACGTCAAACAATGCCCGCATCTGGGCCTATGGCTTTACAGGAGAAGTTGAGATCGGGAGCGACGGCAGCCTTAATATTTTTTCTTCTGAAGCTTTAGAAGGAGGAGACTATGTAAATGTACTCTGCCGCTTTGAAAGAAGCTTGTTCCCACTGGCCTCTGCAGCGGACATGTCCTTTGAAAAGTTGCAGGAATCCGCAGAAAATAAAAACTCTGATACAGCTTTATATATCGTCCTTGCTGTTATAGGGGCAGTTATTGTTGTGTTAGCCCTTTTAATCCCCTTCTTTTCTTCACGATATAAACTGGTAGACGGCACAGCCGTTCGGCTTCCAGGAAAGAAACAATTAGATGCGAACTGGTCGGTTCCTTTTGACAGCAGCATTCCTGCGGTATATTCCGCAATGCTGCTGCTACGCAAGGGCATTTCCTGTGAGAAGCTTATGGGTGCGTATCTTATCCGCTGGCAGGAGGCGGGGTATATCCGCATAGAAGAGCGGGAAAATGAGCGATCTATAAAACGGTCTCAAGAAGAAGCTATCGTGTTTAGCCGGGATAAAACACCGGACCAAGGGGTGGAGCGGTCGCTGTACGAAATCTTAATCGACGACACTGACCGTGACGGCATTCTTTGGACCTCGGGCATCGAAAAGAGAGCGGGAGAGCTTTATGAGAAACTTACTGCATGGGCGGAAGTAGTGAAAAGTGAAGGCGAAAAAGCATTAATCCGCTCAGGCGCAGCGGCAACGAACACAAAGGGCACTGTTCGGTTTACTGTATCGGGTTTTGATCAGGCTGTCAAACTGTTGAGCTTTAGGAAATATCTGATAGAAATGCGCAGTCAAAGTGAATACAGGTCAGTACCTGGAGAACTTTGGGGGGATTATCTTGTATTCGCTACCTTGTTTGACATTGGAGAGAATGTCCTTGAAAGCATGAAAGCCCTTGACCCCGCATATTTTGATACCTTCGCAGGCATGTACGGCTGCAACGCCTACAACATGAGATACCTTGTGATCATGACGAATCACATTTCGAGTGCTGCGACGCCAGCCAGTAACACGGACGGCATCAGCGGAGGCGCAAGTTCGGCCGGCGGTGGAGGTTTCTCAGGAGGAGGCGGTGGAGGCAGCCGGTAATGGGCAGCTTTCACCATAAGCCCAGATCGATGGTATCATTCGTATTATGGAAGAATTTTTATAAAATCTTTGCTTGTTAATTAATGTATTATTAGATAAAGCCAGATTTATGGAGGAGTGGTAAAGTGGAACTTCATTTAGTAAAATTAGAAAAAAAATATAAAATGCATCTAAACGATATGATGGAAGAATGGTATGCCACGGGAGAAAAAATTGTTCCTTTTGCAATCGCAATATCTGATTATCATGATTTTGATAACTATATTAATTGTTTGGATATCAACGTTGAAGAAAACGGATTTGTGCCATATTCCACTTTTTTTTGCTTAGATGTAGAAAGAGATTTGTTTGTTGGAGCTGTTAATATCAGGCATTATCTAAATGAATCTTTGTTATTGAATGGTGGACATATCGGTGATGGCGTCAGACCTTCGGAAAGAAGAAAAGGGGTTGCAACTAAAATGATTGGTCTTGCCCTTGAGAAGTGCAAAAAGATTGGAATAGATAAAGTTTTAATGGTATGTGATAAAAAGAATATAGGTTCTGCAAAAAGTATAGAGAATAATGGTGGTGTCCTGGAAAATGAAATTTTAGTGGATGGCATAGTGGAGCAAAGATTTTGGATCAGCATTGACTAAATTCCAATTAAATTATAATAATCAACTACTAACTATCAGTATTAGGCTGGTAGTTTTTTATTGTTTTAAATAAGGTAAACTGAAATTTGACGGAAACACAGATTGAAAGGTGTCATTGCTTTTTACGTAAAAAGCACTCCAAAAGTTATGGAGTGCAGAATGAGATGAGTCAATGGGTTATAAATTGAACCCTACCAACATTAAAATACCAATTAGGTATAACGTCCTTTTTAGCTGGAATCGCTTTGTAACCTGCTTTGACCATAGCTTCCATGAAGCATTGTGAAGTGATTTGGTGCCCCATATCATCCCCTGTTAAGCGGTTGTAGCGCACTTTCAGACCATAAGCAGTCTGCTGATAGTTAATGCTTGGAATCATCTTATAGTTAAAAATAATGTGATCGATCAGAATATCCTGATCAGGAATAGATAAGTCAGAAAAATGATTAGCCTTTTTCATGGAACGTCTCCTTTCGTCTATACTAAGTTCTGGCGTAAGCCTACAAATAAATTATATGAGAAAAGTAAAAAGATATGTCAAAATAATTGAAAAAACTGCCACACGGCACCAAAGGAGGAATGCAACCTTATACGAACCAATAAACTGTTATTGTTTGGAGGATAAAAAACTCCCTGCAAGCTTTGCTTACAAGGAGTGCTTTTTAATTTCTCGTTTGTTTGTCAGGGGTTATCTTCCGCAACCACGACCGCCGAGGCCTCTTCCTCCAAAGCTGCCCCCGTTTGCCACACAGTAATCGAACATTTCTACATAATATCCTCTGTCAGCAGAAGCAATATCGCCGTCTGCGATCGCCTTGTCGAGATTGGCCTCAAAATCTTCTTGGCTTAAAAAGTTTCCGTTTTCATCTCTCATCAGGTCATACCCTAAGCCACCGCAAGCAGCGCCATAGGCGGAAGCCCCTGTTTTATACTGTGCATTTGCAGGCGCTGCAAATGCCGCTGTTGCCATAGACAGTGCCAATACTACTACTGACACGAGTGAAATTAGTTTCTTCCTCATATTAAATACCTCTTTCTTTATACATTTGCATTTAACTTGCATACATAAAGGATAATGTTATAATGTGTAGATAGTATGGAGAAATTGTAGCAAATTAAACTATTTTGAGAAGAATGTCATCAAACAGTAAAACAGAGATCGTGTGTAATGGTGATAAATATTTAGGATTTAATGTATTAGAGTACATTGAGAACTTAATATTGATAGTTAGTAAGTATAGTGATATTCTACTTATGAAGATTACTTACAAAAAATTGAAATACAAATCTAGATTTTATATGGGAGAGAGTAAATAAAATGATTATGGTTACAACAGATAGAATGTTGATCTTCCCGATTTCTAATAAAGAGATGGAAATGAAGGTTCGGGAAGAAACGGATGAGGAAATGAAGCAAGCATATTCTGAAATGCTTGCTGGTTGCAGAGAAAAACCTGACCAGCGAATTTGGTATGCAATATGGATAATGCAGCTAAAAAACAGCAAACAGATAGTTGGTGACTTGTGCTTTAAAGGTCTGAATGATAATGGGAGTGTTGAAATAGGTTACGGGATCAAAAAGGAATATGAGGGTAAGGGACTGATGACGGAAGCGGTTACTGCTATGGCTAAATGGGCAAGCAACCAGACTGGTGTATCCTATGTGGAAGCAGAAACAGATCCTAATAATGTTGCATCTCAAAGAGTTCTCCAAAAAGCGGGATTTTTAGTCAATGGTGAAATAGGGGAAGAAGGTCCAAGGTTTACGTGGAAGAATGACAAAAACTGATTTAGCGATAAGATTATGAGCATGACCTTATTCACCTGGTATCCGCAACACCGATAGACAAAAGCAGCTATGCAGATTCTTAACAAGGATGCTTTTTCCAATGAATTAATCAAAGAGATTTGCGAATTGTTGAAGCAAAACATTGTAAGTAAATAACCTCATCTTTATCTCCTAAAGTTCAAAGTATAAGCATACCCGGAGATTGGTGGAATATCATAAATTTCAACTCAGTAAATCATGGGCTACAAACAAATTTAGTAGTCTTTTTATTTTGAAATATATAAAATTATATAAAAATGGCCTTAATTATTAACCATAAAATTAACAACCAAATGGTAAGTATAGGTAAAGCATAATACCATTTCCTGGCTAGGTTTTTTTGTGAAATATTCTGGGCTTCAATTCTACATTTCTCATAGGTTTCTTTCGGTATGAATTTAATTGTAAGAGAAATTAATGCAGGAAGTAGAATGATATCATCAACATATCCCAATACAGGAATAAAATCCGGAATAAGATCTACCGGAGATAGTGCATAAAGGATAGTTAATCCAGCAAAAATTTTTGCTATAATGGGCGTTTCAGAACTCTTTAGAGCTAAGAATAATGCGGGAATATCAGTTTTTAGTTTTAGTGCTCTTTCTTTTAAATTCATTAAGGCATTCCTTTACTTATATTCATTATTTATTTGCTTACCTTACTATGCCATAAGTATCTAAAAAAATCAATATATCAAACGGATATTGAATGGAGGTTAAGTGATGTTTACAGCGGGAGAAGCAAGGGGAATTGCTGTTGATTCTTAAAGTGATGATTGCATGGGGGGGAGCAAATATCTGATACGATTGTAAAATTATTATTTAAAGTATTGCCGCACATTATAAAATTAATATTGATAGTTAGTAAGTATGGTGGTATTCTACTCATGAAGGTTAATTTGACGAATGAAAACAGGTGAATACTATGGTTGAAACAATATATTTTGCCGGTGGCTGCCTATGGGGTGTACAAGCATTTATCAAAACACTAAAAGGAGTTATTAATACTCAAGCAGGACGAGCAAATGGTTATTCAAATACTCTCGAAGGCGAATATGATGATTATGCTGAATGCGTAAAAACAGAATTTGACCCTGAAATTGTAACTGTTACACAACTAATGGATTATTTTTTTGAGATTATAGATCCTTACAGTGTGAATAAGCAAGGTAATGATGTTGGAAAAAAATACCGCACAGGTGTATATAGTAAAGTGCCTCAACATTTGGAAGATGCCAAGAATTATATAACAGAAAGAGCTGATAGGGACAAAATTGTGGTGGAAGTTCTGCCATTAATGAATTACGTTAAAAGTGCAGATGAACATCAGGATAGATTAGATAGGTGCCCGAATGACTATTGTCATATTCCTAAAGATTTATTACACAAATATTCATAACTCACTGTTATGAGTATAATATGAAGCCGGAAAAATCAAATATAAAGAAGACTACTAGCTATCAGTATTTAGCTGGTAATTTTTTAATGTAATAATTTAAATCATGAAAATTGAAATTTGTCCGTGACAATCAAATGATCAGAGAACAGAATAGAAGAACCAAGAGAGGCGAGTAAATTTGGATTATCTATACTGCATTATTATGGAAGTATCGTAAGTATTACATAGAAAATACCGGTGTATAATCCACCGGTATTCAATCATCAAGTATGCTTTTCATTCGAAAAATGTCAAAACGGTTTAGTGATTGCTCATATATTCTTTTTTTAACCTGTTAAATTCCGATTCTAATCGGTAATCATTTCTCTTTTTTATGTATTCAGCAATACCATCCTTAAAAGACGGTTTGGCAAATATAAAGATTCGGTACAGTAGGCGTATTCCCCAGAAAAGAGAAAAGATGACACAAATGAGTACTTTTGTGCCATAATCCCAGATTATGGCGAATGATGCAAAACACAATAGAATAAGCATATAATCCAAAGCTTGGGATAAAAGATTTTTCTTTATTGCCAGTCTGCGTTTTGCAAGTTCTAGGATAGTGTTGTCGTCAGGAGTTTGAATGTTCAGGATGCCGTCAGAGTCAACATTTGTTGAAGAATTTACACTTTGTACGATACTTTCTGTAGTCATTAAATTTCCCTCCACATACTGTAGTTTCATGCGAATAGTATCTTCAGAGATCCACTCTGCCCGTTGATTTTTAACCAGTTGCCGGGCACGTTTCAGATAAGTTGGTTCCAAAGAAATATTGCTATAATCTACTACATTAATTTGTTTGATATAATATCACCTCTTTATATGTTTTTTGTTATGGGTGTCTCCCCGTGCAGTTCGTTTTTTATTATGGGTGCCTCCCCCTCTGCAAGTAATATCATATCATAGTTTTATTGTCTGCTCAACATTTTTAAGAATGTACGTGGTGAACTAATATAATATTATTAAAGCAAAAGGATGCTGAAGATATGGATTTGGAATATGAAAGAATAATTATCAGAGATTTAATATTAAAGGATGCTTCGGCATTTATAAATATGGCTTCCGATGGCTCCTTAATAGATATTTTTGGTGATTGTAGTGAATGTTAAAGATGGATGAGTGGCTGGGTCAAAAAAGCAATTAGTTGTACAGCAAGAACGATCCGTATTATGATTATTTAGCATTAAACTGAGAGTGACCGAAGCTCTGGCTTCGGCCAAGGAATAAGAAATTAACCTAAAGTGTAATCTTTTTTACTTAAATTCCAACTGCGGACACCAAGGTCGGTGTTAAGTTCATATTTATTGCAACAATCGTTACAATGAATATTAACAACATGTTCTTCAAAACCAGGAATGAAATTGTGTTCTTCTAAGATTTTGCCTTTTCCGCATGGGCACTCATATTCAAAGTGCTCGATAATGCCCGGGCCAGTACCGTAGCCGGCGTGTCCCTTGGCTATTGAATTAGTTAATTTGGTTTTCATTTGTAAACCTCCAATATTACAAGTATGATAACAAAGCAATATAAAGAGAGGGTAATAAAAGTATAAATTTTTTAAAAAGTTAATCTGAAATTTTAAAGGTATTAACATGATAGATTTATTTGTTTATGATGTGTCATTGTTATATTCATAGGAAAGAAAATCTAGCGGGATTTATGATATACGGTTGATAGGTGTAAATAAGAAAATAACATTGATTCAGCATAATATGTCCGACTTGTCTACCTGGATTCCGAAAGAATTTGAACTCAACTTAACATACGCAGATGATAAGGTTGCGTTCTCAGACTACTTAAAATCTTTAAGACAAGCTGTTCTTGAAGATACCATCAAAAAGATTGATGAAGTAAAGTAACCCCTTTTTTACTTAAATTCCAACTGCGGACGACAAGGCTGGTGTTATGTTCAAGTAAAATAGACTTATAAAAGATATTTAGGGAAGAGTAAGAGTATAAATAAAGAATTTTGGAATGCAATCTAACTTTATTTACAAAGTAGATTATGGATATTAAAAAAATACATCATCAATGGATGGTGGAGGTATTGATATCTGGAAAGGTACGGCACCTGAATAGAAAGTCGATGCCATCTTATGTATTGTTGATTTGTTAAAGAGGCAGTGCTATGCACTGCCTCTAAGCAAAATATGCAAGAATGGCCGCTGACCGCGCCCTCGATGTTAGTAGTATAGAGTAGAATCTATTTAAAAGAATATTAAGATAATTGTCGAAGCAACCGGATATAATGGTTTGATTCACGCAGCACATGATCCGCCAACAAAGGCAAAATAATACTGCGTATTTTGCATTCATTGATTCCTTTTGTGCCCGCTTCTTTGAAGTCGCGGTACTTTTCAGTTTTCTTCAAGGTTGTATCCGTTACGCTGTCAATGGTCATATCAGTAGCCGTCATTGCCGCTCGCATTAGATTATTATATTCCCCGGCAAAATCATTTGCTGTATTTATGAGGTCGCATTCCGTTGGATCAAGCAACCCCCGGATAAATAATGCATGTTCCATCATAATCTGATCCCAGAACAGCTCGGTTTCTTTTAGGTTTTCCTCTGGATTCTGCCGATTTTCCAGCGCGATTAAATGGCTATGATACAATTTGGCTTCACGTAAGATATGATCAATAAGCAGCGGGTAGTTTGCCGTGAACATACGACAGGACAAAACATCATTCAATAATCCTGTTTTGAAACCGATAAGGCCTTCCAGCATAGGTCTGACGAGGGCATTTAGCTGACTTACCTGCTGTATCAATGCAGGAGTAATCAAAGGATTGGCTTCACCATAAAGTGCTTCTTCCAGCCTCGTGATCTCCTGATTGATGGCTATGCCGGTGAAGTATTGTGTTTTTTGTTCGCTGCCAAGGGTGTAATCTGTGACGATTTCACCGGAGGACGCCACAAGTGGACTGATAATGCCATTCCCCAACACTACAGCATTATGTAAAATAGTCTCAAACTGCTGCTTGTATTGATCTGCAACTTTGGAAAAGTCAGGATTGGCAGGAGTAAAGCCAGCCTCTAAGAATAAGGAATGTTCTTTCATGATGCGTCCAAAAAACATATTTAGCTCTAGTGATAGAATTACATATTGCTGTTCAGTAATCATAGGAAATCTCCTTTATTGTTCTACCAGTATCATATGACGGAGCTGATGGTTTATTAACTGAAAAAACAAAAAAATGTTTTGTTATGCGTTGCTTTTCATATCAATTGCAATGAATTATAAGGGTCTTGGCTTATTTTACGTGCAAATATTTTCAGGTTGAACTTTACAATAGAAATAGTTATACTTATTTTATGCGGGGCCAGCCGGCAAGTAGTAAAGGAATGAGCCATGCAGGAAAGGGTACGTTTAACCGAAGCGATCAGGAAGATGAGATTACGAAGACCACGAAAAAGCATGTCAATTCAAAATGTGACAATCGTCACATTTATTTGTCTGTTCCTTTTGTCCCTGGTGACTATTGAAAAACTTGTTTTGGACAATTGGCAATCTTCCATAACCAGAGAGACTGCCGGAATTTCTGAAAAGATGAATCAGGATGTGATTGAAAAGATGAATTCATTTTTCAGGGTTCCAGTTACGGCAAATGAACTAGGGAAAAAGTTGATTGAAAATAAAACCATTGATTTTTTAAACGAAAAGAGTCGCAACTCTTTTTTTATTGGCATTTTAGAATCTTATGAAAAAGAGATTTACAGTTTTACATATGCATCGGTTGATGGAGAATACTATGGGGTTCTAAGAAATAATAAGGGGGAACTTGAACTCATAAAAAGTAATGATGAAACTGGCGGAGAAAGTTGGCGCTGTGACATAAATGAGGATATGACAGCGGGGGCGTTGATACGAAACACAGGCACCTTTGATCCCAGGCTGCAGGAATGGTATCAGGCGGCTGAAAAAGAGAAGAGGCCTGTTTTTTCGCCAATATACAGAGATTTCATCGTCAATGACCTGGCAGTGTCTGTTTCATGTCCTGTATATGATGAGGGAGGAACGCTTAAGGGTATTTTAGGGACCCATATGCTTCTTTCCGATGTTGGGGATTATCTGAAAAACGAGGGAGCCGGTTTCAAGGGCTACGTGTCTGTTATAGAGAAAGACTCCCGGTATTTAATTGCAAATTCCATGGGAGAGGATAATTATACCGCAGCTGGTTACGGATCACTGAAAAGAAATACAATCGATGACCTTTCCCTTCCGGTCTGGAAGAACAGTTACGAGAAGTATTGTAAATCCCAGAAGACAGAATTCTCATGGAAGGCGGGAGAAACGGATTGGTATTCGAACGTACAGGAATACCGGAAAGCAGGTCTTGACTGGGTCATTATTTCGGTGATTCCGGGAAGTTTTTTGGCCGCAGAGCTGAACCGGAATATCGGGGTTTCGGCGGAACTGGCTGTTATTGCCGGCGCTGTTTCCATATGTATTTTTTTCTTGATCATCCGAAGGCTTTATAAGCCTATCAATGGCTTGCTGACCATCGCGGAGAACATTTCAGCAGGGAATTTAGAGCAAAGAGTGGAGATTGTAAGGAATGATGAAATAGGAAGAATATCCAATGTATTTAACCGCCTGGCAGATAATCTGCTTGATATGGTCAAGCATCTGGAAAGTATTGTTGAAATGCGCACCAAGGAGTTAAATAAGGCAAATGAGATATTAAGGGAGAGTCAGTCCCAGCTTCAGCTCATACTGGATACCGCGGCGGAAGCTATATTAGGTACAGATTTAAATGGAAGATTCACATTCTGCAACAAAAGCTGTCTGTGCCTTCTGGGATATTCAAAGCCCGAGGAATTGCTGGGAAGCGATATGCAGTTTTTTGCAGATTTTCTTAGTCCTGAAAAGAATGGAGGGGAAAGAACCGGTGTGCTTAGACGGGCCGACGGTACCTGCTTTGATGCAGAGTACCGCGCTCTGCCTCAATTAAAGGAAGGAAAGCATGTTGGGTATGTCATAACCTTTGCCGATATTACCGAGCGAAAGAAGGGGGAGGAAAAGATCCGCTTTTTAAGCTATCATGATCCTCTGACCGGATTGGTAAACCGGAGGCGTTTTGAGCAGGAGATGAAGAAAGCAGACACGCAGCAGAACCAGCCGGTTTCCCTGATTTTTCTGGATTTAAACGGCTTAAAGCTCATCAATGATACATTTGGACATACGGCCGGAGATGAATTCATAGTTAAGGTCGCCCAGGTCTTGAAAAAGAACTGCCGGGAAGGGGATGTTGCCGCACGGATCGGCGGCGATGAATTTACGATGCTGCTTCCCCGTACGTCGGAGGAAGAGGCGGAGTCCATTGCTTCGAGGGTAAAAGATCAGGTTTCAGTGGAAAAGGTAAATATGGTGTCATGCAGTGTTGCGGTTGGAATTGGAACAAAGGCCAAGCACTGGCAGAAGATTGAACGGATCCTGGAGACAGCAGAGAACGAGATGTATAAGGAGAAGAGCATTTCTTCCATAAATTTTGGAGTTCATGCAATTAACGGCATTATCACTTCACTTCATATGAAAAGTCCATGGGAGAAAAAACACTCAGAAGAAGTCAGCAGGCTGTGCGAAAGAATCGGCGTGGCTATGGGGCTTCCTGAAACAGAAATTAAGAAACTACGGGATGGAGCATACCTCCACGATATCGGTAAGATTACCCTGAGTGAGTCGATTCTTGAAAAGACTCATGAACAACTGACGGAAGCAGAGCATGAGATGATGAGACAGCATCCGGCAATCGGATACCGCATCCTGAATCTGTCCCAGGAAACACTGGACCTTGCCAATGGTGTGTACGGACATCATGAATGCTGGGATGGTTCCGGGTATCCCAAGGGTTTAAAGGGCGAGGAGATCCCGCTTATTTCCCGTATTTTATCTGTAGCAGAAGGGTATGAGAGAATCTTAAACCGGGAAAATAACCGGGAAGCGGGAAAAGAAAAGGCGCTGCAAGCCATTTTAAATGGTTCCGGACAAAAGTATGATCCAACGATTGCTGAATTGTTTATAGTCATCATGAAGGAGAATAAATAATGCTGCCCCATCATTGTATTTCCTGGATTGGCGAATGGTTGTTCAGCAACAGCAGAGGAAAGTGCGGCGACCAGTGAAGAGCTTTTAAGCCAGATGCAGATGTTAAAAGAACGGGTTATGGAGTTTCAGTTAACACAGTCTTAGAAGAAGGGTTATAAAAAATGATTGACAAATGGGCAGGATGGTAGTATATTAAACATATATGTTTGGTATGTATAAGGAGAAGTCAAAACGATATGAAAACGAACTGCGTATGTAACATGAATCTTATGATGAATTGTTGCTGCTGTAGATGCTTCATGAGAAGAGATACAGTTTATTTACGTGTGCGTTTTGGTATCTGATTTCCAATTTTTATCCTGAGACATAGGGAAAATAAATGGAAGGAAGCAGGTATATGCGTATACCTGCTTCCTTTTGCATTTATTAATATAGTACTTATCGGAACTTGCATAGCAAGTGAAGATAAAAGGGCTGTCTATAAGCCCGTCCATCCGATCATCAAAAGCGTCTTTTGCTTTTGATAATATAAAAGGAGGGAGAAAGGAAAAATCATGGATTTTGAGTTTATTCGTGCCTATATGCCGCTGTATGCAGAGGCGGCAGGTATGACACTTCGAATATCTTTTCTGGGGATTCTGCTGTCAGCAGCCATTGGCCTTTTGTGCAGCCTGGTTAAGATTTTTAAGATACCGGTGTTAAAGAGTATTGTGAATGGCTATATTGAGGTATCCAGAAATACGCCTCTTTTGATCCAGCTGTTTTTTTTATACTTCGGACTTCCTAAAATCGGTGTTGTTTTAAGCTCTGAAAGCTGTGCAGTCACAGGGCTGGCATTTTTAGGAGGAAGCTACATGGCGGAAGCATTCCGCACGGGAATTGAACAGGTACCGGTCATCCAGTCAGAATCGGGACTCAGCCTGGGACTTACAAAAGGGCAGGTATTCCGGTATATCATCCTTCCTCAGGCGGTTACCACCTCAGTCCCTGTATTTTGTGCCAACATCATATTTCTTATAAAAGAAACATCGGTATTCAGTGCGGTTGCACTGGCTGACTTAATGTTTGTGGCAAAGGATCTGATAGGAATTTATTATAAAACAGATGAGGCCCTCTTAATGCTGGTGGCAGCATACTTAATCATCCTGCTGCCAATATCCTTATTCTGTTCCTGGATAGAAAGGAGAGTCCGCTATGCAGAATTTGGGAATTAGAATACTGTTTGAGGGTAATAATTTTCTGCGGTTGTTCGGCGGTCTCCTGGTATCACTTAAGATCGCAGTTTTATCCATGGTTTTATCCGTGGGACTTGGAATACTCCTTGGAATGGTGATGACCAGCAAAAAAAGGCCGGTCCGGTTTTTTACAAGGATTTATCTTGAGACAGTCCGGATCATGCCTCAGCTGGTTCTATTGTTTCTCGTTTACTTTGGAGCTGCAAAGCATTTGAATGTGAATTTTTCCGGAGAAATGGCAGCGGTCATTGTATTCACTTTTTGGGGGACGGCAGAAATGGGAGATCTGGTGCGAAGCGCTCTGGAATCCATACCGGTCCATCAGTATCAAAGCGGCTTTGGTCTGGGCATGACGGAGCTTCAAGTGTACCGGTATATTGTGATTCCCCAAACGATACGCAGGCTGCTTCCGTCGGTCATGAACCTTTTGACGAGAATGATCAAAACCACTTCTCTTGTTGTACTGATCGGCGTGATTGAGGTGGTTAAGGTTGGAAAACAGATCATTGACTCCTCCAGGTACACAGTACCTGATGCGGCCCTCTGGGTATACGGAGTGATCTTCATTCTGTATTTTGTGATTTGTTACCCGTTTTCCAGGGCTGCTGCCCTGCTAGATAAAAAATTAAAGGATTGATAATATGAGTCAGGAAATGATTTTAAAGACAGAGAATCTTAGGAAGTCCTACGAAAGCGGGCAGCCGGTTTTAAAGGATATTTCCTTTACCTTGGAAAAAGGAGAGGTAGTGGTGGTCGTAGGACCTTCCGGCTGCGGAAAAAGCACCTTTTTACGATGTCTCAACATGCTGGAGCCTATTGATTCCGGTACCATTCAGTTTAAGGACCGGATCATTGACAGGGGCAAACGGGATGTTTATGAAATAAGACAGAAGATCGGCATGGTATTCCAGAGCTATGATTTATTCCCACATAAGACCATTCTGGGAAATATTATTCTGGCTCCTATAAAGGTGCAGAAAAGGGATAAAAAAGAGGTTACAGCGGAAGCAGAAAAGCTTCTGGCCAGAGTAGGGCTTCTGGATAAAAAAGATTCATATCCCAGACAGCTTTCCGGCGGACAGAAGCAAAGAGTGGCTATTGTACGGGCGCTTATCATGCATCCGGAGATCCTGCTCTTAGACGAGATCACGGCAGCCTTAGACCCGGAAATGGTACGGGAGGTGCTGCAGGTGGTGTTAGAACTGGCAAAGGACGGAATGACTATGGTCATTGTCACACATGAAATGGAATTTGCTAAGGCGGTGGCCGACCGTGTCCTGTTCATGGATCAGGGTGTTGTAGTGGAAGAAAGCCTGCCGAATGAATTTTTCACCTCACCCCGGACAGAGCGGGCAAAACAGTTTTTAAATACGTTTCATTATGAAGCGTTATAAAATAAAAATAATATGGAGGATGGAATTATGAAGAAGAAATTACTAGGTGCATTATTAGGCATTACCATGGCGGCAGGCCTTTTGGCAGGCTGCGGCCAGGCAAAGGACAATGGAGGAAACACCGGAGGGGCAGCTGCAAAGGCAAGAACCTTATCCGAGATCAAGGAAGCCGGAACCATTAAAATCGGCGTATTCAGCGATAAGAATCCATTTGGATATGTGGATTCCAACGGAAAGATCCAGGGCTATGATGTATATCTTGCAAAGAGGCTGGCAAAAGATTTACTTGGAAGTGAGGATAAGGTTGAGTTCGTATACGTTGAGGCTGCCAGCCGGGTGGAATATTTAAAATCCGCCAAGGTGGATGTGATTTTGGCTAATTTCACTGTTACTGACGAGAGAAAGGAACAGGTGGATTTCGCACTTCCTTATATGAAGGTGGCTCTTGGTGTCGTATCTCCTGATGCAGCTCTGATTAACGATGTGTCACAATTAAAGGATAAGACCCTTATCGTGGTAAAGGGAACTACGGCTGAAACTTATTTTTCCGAAAATCATCCGGAAATAAAGCTGTTAAAGTTTGATGAGTATCAGGAAGCTTATGACGCTCTTTTGGACGGAAGAGGAGATGCCTTCTCTACCGATAATACGGAAGTTCTTGCATGGGCCCTTCAAAATAAGGGATTCACGGTAGGAATTGAGTCCATTGGAAATCTGGATACCATTGCTCCGGCCGTTCAGAAAGGAAATAAGGAACTTCTGGATTGGATCAACAGCGAGATCGAAACTCTTGGCAAGGAGCAGTTCTTCCATAAGGATTTTGAGGAGACCCTAAAGCCTGTATATGGAGATGAGATCGATCCTGAAAATCTGGTTGTGGAAGGCGGTCAGGTTTAAGCTGCAAGAAACTGAGAAAAAATATCATCAGCTGCTTAATGAGAACTTAATGAGAAAAATAACCGGCAGGGCGTCTTGACGTCCTGCTTTTTTTATTTCATAATAGCAATGTTATATAACAGTGTTATAAAAAAGGAGAAACGATGAGCGCTCAGGTAAAAGATACACATCTTGCCATTTTGGAGGCGGGCAGAAAGGAATTTTTAGAGTATGGCTATGAGGGGGCTTCCCTAAGAAGGATTGCCAGGGAGGCTTCTGTTACAACAGGAGCCATATATGGGTATTTCCCAAGCAAGGAGGCGCTTTTTGATGCATTGACCGGAGATGCGGCAGATGGGCTCCTGGAAAAGTACAGACAGGTTCATGACGAATTTGCAGGTCTGTCTCCCGGAGAGCAGGCGGCTTCCCTGGATCATATTACCGATGATACGATTCCCTGGATGATCAACTATATTTATGACCGGTTTGATATATTCAAGCTGTTTTTTTGTAAGAACAGCGCGGGAAGCTGTGACAGTTATTTTGCTCAGCTGGTTAAAATCGAAGAGAAATCAAGCTGGGATTTTATCAATGCCATGAAGGAGTCGGGGCATGAGGTTATGGATATTGACGGCACCTTGATCCACATCTTATCCCGATCATTTTTCCAGCATATTTTAGAGTTTGTGGCCCATGATGTCCCAAGGGAAAAAGCTCTTTCCTACTCGCTGGTTCTGGGGACCTTCCAGCACGCAGGGTGGAAGAAGATTATGGGACTTTGATGCGGAGCTGTTTCCGGTTCCTTCGAACAAAAAGTTTTACATAATGGTTAGTTTGAGCTAACTAGTTTAATACAGGGAATTGTTATTAAAAAGCGGTTACATTTTACCTAGAAAGGTGGTTTATCATGAAACAAATTAATTCTGCGGCTGCCAAGCCCAAAACCGGTATGGCAAGGCTGATGGAGCTTGCTGCTACCAAAAAGCCTCTTATGGTCTCCTCGGTGCTCTTATCGGCGCTGGCATCTGTCGCCTCGTTTGTGCCTTATATCGCCATTTATTTTGTGGTGAGGGAAGTCATGGGAGTGTTCCCTGACTTTAAGAATCTTGATCTGCAAAGAACGGTTGGGTTCGGGTGGCTGGCCTTTGGGGGAATCCTGCTTAATGTATTGCTGTACTTTGCGGCTTTGATATGTTCCCATCTTGCCGCTTTTGGTACGCTGTATGAGCTGAAAGTAAACTTTGCTTCCCATCTTGCCGGATTGCCCCTGGGATTTCATATGCTGGTCGGCAGCGGTAAACTGCGTAAGATCATGGATGAAAACATTGAGAAAATCGAAGGATTCATCGCCCACCAGCTCCCTGATCTGGTGGCCTCTTTTGTAGCTCCGGTGGTCATGTTCATCATTCTCCTTGCAGTAGACTGGCGTTTTGGGCTTGCGGCCGTGATTGGCATTGTCATTGCCTTTACGATCCAGATCAAAGCCTATGGCAATGACGGGGCGAAAACCATGATGGCAAACTACCAGAACGCCCTGGAGGATATGAACAATGCATCTGTGGAGTATGTCCGTGGAATCACTGTAGTCAAGGCGTTTAAGCAAACGGTGTTCTCCTTCCGCCGGATGCACAGCGCCATTAAGGAATACACCCGAATGGTCATTCCTTATACCATGAGCTGGGAAAACTATATGTCTGCTTTTCAGACGGTCATCAATAACATTTACTTATTCCTGATCCCGGTTGGAATCCTGATCGGTCTGCATACAACGGATTATCCTGGTTATGCAGCCACTTTTATCTTTTACCTGATCTTTGTTCCATCCATTGCCTCTGTTTTGATGAAGATCATGTATGTTTCTACCAGCGGGATGCAGATCATTGGCGGTGTGGAGCGAATGGATGAAATCCTGAATACGCCTCCCCTTAAGAATCCCCAGAGACCGAAGGAAATTTCCAGTCATGAGATTGTATTTGAAAGCGTATCCTTCTCTTACGCCGGTCAGGAGGCCCAGGCACTTTCTGACATTTCTTTCCGGGCGGAGGAAAATCAGATCACCGCAATCGTTGGTCCATCCGGCGGCGGCAAAAGCACCATTGCCCATCTCATTCCACGTTTTTTCGATGTAACAGAGGGAAGGATCAAAATCGGAGGCGTTGATGTACGGGATATGAGAAATGAATATCTGATGGAAAAGGTCAGCTTTGTATTCCAGGATGTGTTTCTCTTTAAGCAAAGCATTATGGATAATATCCGTTTGGGGAATCAGAGTGCCACTGATGCGCAGGTGATTGCTGCGGCAAAAGCGGCGCAGTGCCATGATTTCATTGAAAAGCTGCCGGAAAAATATCATACGGTCATAGGGACAAAGGGCGTCCATCTCTCAGGCGGAGAGCAGCAGCGAATTGCAATTGCCAGAGCCATTGTAAAAGACGCCCCCATTGTTCTTTTAGATGAGGCAACTGCATTTTCCGATCCGGAGAACGAACATCTGATCCAGCAGGCGTTTCAGAAGCTGATGCATGGGAAGACGGTAATTATGATTGCCCATCGCCTGTCAACCATCCGCAGCGCGGATAAAATCATAGTAGTAGACAAAGGCTGCCTTATGGAGCAGGGCAGGCATGATGAATTACTGGAAAAACGGGGGAAATATTCTGATATGTGGAATGTATATACGAAAGCTCTTGACTGGAAGATGGATAGAAAGGGGATGAAAGAACATGAATAATTGGAAGGAATCACTGATGCTTACGGATAAAGGCTATAAGGATTTAAAGAAGGCTATTGCCGCCTGCACAATTACGAATCTGTCACTCATGTTTCCCTTTGCAGTGACCATTCAGGTTTTTGCCGAGCTTTTAAAGCCAATGATGGCCCAGGAGATTTCCTGGACGAGAATGTGGTTTTTATTCGGATGCGGCCTTGTCTCTGCAGTGCTTGTATTTCTTGCCAGTAAAAACGACTATAAAAAAACCTATGTCACTTCTTATCTGGAAGCAGAAAATTCCAGGATCAGTGTTGCGGAACGGATCCGGAAGCTGCCTATGAGCTTTTTCAACTCCAAGGACCTTTCCGAGCTGACCACAAACATTATGGCTGACTGTTCCACTACGGAGCATGTGTTGAGCCACGTCATCCCTCAGCTGAGTGCCAATGCTATTTCCATTTCTATTATTTGTGTGATGATGGCTCTTTTTGACTGGAGAATGGCTCTCTCCGTATTCATTACTGTACCAGCTGCGCTGCTTGTCATTTTAGGCAGTAAAAAGATGCAGGCAAGATTAAGCGAGAAGCAGGTGGAAGCAAAACTGAAAGCTTCCGATCAGGTGCAGGAGTATTTAGAGGGGATTAAGGTTATAAAAGCCTGTGGCTTAGACGGCTCCAAGTTCTCGGCGCTAGATGATGCCCTGCGCCTGATGAAGAAAATGGCAATCAATATGGAATTTGTCACAGGAACCTTTGTCACCGGAGCTCAGATGATTTTACAGGCAGGTGTGGGGCTGACTGTTTTTGTTGGAACCTATCTGCTGACAGGGGGCAGTATCCAGCTCATCCCCATGCTCATGTTCTTTGTCATGGTTGTCAGGATTTACGGACCGGTCCTTGTGGAATTTACCCTTTTGCCGGAATTGTTTTATCATCGGATTGCCACAAAACGAATGCGTACCCTTATGGCTGTTCCGGTCATGGAGGGCGAGGGAGTTAAGCCGCTGAAACATTGGAATATTGATTTTGAGAATGTTACCTTTGGCTATAACATGGAAAAATCCCGGGAAGACAGGGTGATTAAAAACCTGTCTGTATCCATTCCCTCCGATGCCATCACGGCCCTGGTAGGCCCTTCCGGCTGTGGGAAAAGCACCATCTCAAGGCTGATCGCCCGGTTCTGGGATGTGAATGAGGGCAGCGTGAAGATTGGCGGAATTGATGTGAAAACCCTGGATCCGGAACATCTGATGAGCTATATGTCCTTTGTATTCCAGGATGTGGTGCTGTTTAACGATACAGTCTATAATAATATCCGCATCGGAAACATGGAGGCTACGGAGGAACAGGTTATGGAAGCGGCGAAGGCCGCCTGCTGTGACGGATTTATAAGCGCTTTGCCCCAGGGGTATGAGTCAATGCTTGGAGAAAACGGCAGCACACTTTCCGGAGGGGAACGGCAGCGAATCTCCATTGCCCGGGCTCTGTTAAAAAATGCACCAATCGTACTTTTAGATGAGGCAACCGCCTCACTTGATCCGGAGAATGAAGCGCTGATCCAGCAGGCGATTTCCAGGCTGATCGAAGGCAAAACGGTAATCGTCATTGCTCACCGTTTGAGGACCATATCAGGGGCGGATAAGATAATCGTGCTCAATGAAGGCAGGCTGGCTGAGGAAGGTACTCATGAGGAACTGATGAACAACAAGGGGCTTTATGAAAGGCTGTATCGGATCCAGCAGGAAAGCCTGGGCTGGAGTGTTTAAGGGGTAAAAGTGCGCCAAGACGGATAGGAGGAGTGGATCCAGGTGAAAACCAGCCATATTGTATATAAAGTAGATGACTTGCACCGGGCAGTAAAAGAATATAAGGAAAAGGGATTCGTAGTGGAATATGGGAAAAAGAAAAATCCATATAATGCGATTATTTATTTTTCCGAAGGTCCTTATCTGGAACTGCTTGCTTCAACCGGAATGCCGGAAATCATGAAGAGGATTTTGCGTATGCTTGGAAAAAGCAAATTGACAGATCGCCTGAATAATTGGGATAACCATAAAGGGGGCCCATGCGGAGTCGCCCTTGAGAACTATAAAACAGATTTAAGGGAAGAAAAGGGGATCTTGGAAAAGTATAAACAGGGATATTTTGAAATGCTTTCACGGAGGAATGATACAAAGGGAAGAAAATTACGGTTTACGTGCCTGTTTCCGGATGAGATGCAGCTTCCCTTCTTTATGACTTATTTTAACATTGATCCGAAACCTGTGAACTTTATACACCCGAACGGTATAAGAAGAATTAAGAACATATCCTTCGGAACGAGGGAAGAGTTGATACCAATTATCAAGGAACTATGTGACGATCCTGTATTGACCCTGTTTATAGGGAAAGGAATCAAAGATCTGGAATTTGAATATGCAGTTAGGGAAATATAAATTAGGCCGCCATTTTTGGCGGCTTATTTTTTTAAGAACAAGATGCTAAACAGGCGGTCTGATCCAGTGGCACCGGACGGCTTTCATGGATTTGAATTATGTATTATGTACATGTATGTCTGCGATTTTAATGAAAAGTAGTGCAAAAGTTCAGGATGACAAAAGAAATGTAAGAATATTAAATGGAAATGTGCACATCAAAACCTTATAATTAGACCATAAGAATTAAACATTTCCATATAAGCGTGAACTAAAATAATTTAATAAAGGAGAGGTTATTTATGAGAAAAAGATTATTAACAGCTTCACTGGCAGCACTGGCGGCATTAAGCTTATCTGCCTGCAGCGGCGGCGGAAAGCCTGCAGAAACAACGGCAGCTCCCCAGACGGCGGAGACGACGGCTTCTGCCGAAACAAAGGCAGAGGAGTCCAAGGATGGAACAGACGCAGCAAAGGCACCGGAGGATTACAAAGGAACCGTTGTCGTATATTCTCCCCATGATGCGGACCCGCTCAATGCAGGTGTGAACTTATTCATGGAAAAGTATCCAAATGTTAAGGTGGAAGTTGTCGCGGCCGGCACAGGAGAACTGTGCAACCGTATTGCAGCCGAGTCAGCTAACCCTATTGCAGACGTATTGTGGGGCGGCGGTGCAGACTCACTGGCGGCGTTTAAGGATCATTTCGCTCCCTATGTATGTGCCAATGACGAGTTCATCGGCGATGCTTATAAGGACTCCCAGGACATGTGGATCGGTGAAAGTCCACTGCCTATGGTCATTTTTTATAACAAGAACTTAATCGAGAAGGATGGCCTTGCCATTCCCGAGACATGGGAAGATTTGACAAAGCCTGAATGGAAAGGCAAGATCGCATACTGCCTGCCATCTAAGTCCGGCTCCGCGTACACGCAGCTGTGTACCATGATCCTGGGCCATGGCGGCAAGGAAGACGGCTGGGATTTCATCAAGAAATTATATGACAATCTGGATGGTAAGATTGTTGACTCTTCCGGTAAGTGCCACAAGATGGTTGCAGACGGCGAGTTTTACGTAGGTCTGACCCTGGAGAAATCCGCAGTTCAGTATAAAGATGATCCGTCGGTTGGATTCGTATATCCCAAAGACGGAACCAGTGCAGTACCAGATGGTGTGGCTCTTGTAAAGGGCGCGCCCAATGAGGAGAATGCAAAGCTGTTCATCGATTTCGTTACATCAAAAGAGTGCCAGACAGAGCAGAGCAAGAACTGGGGACGCCGTCCCGTAAGAAGCGACATGGAAGTAGGCGAAGGAATGGCTAAATTACAGGATATCGTGCTGGTAGATTATGATTTTGACTGGGCAGCAAATGAAAAGGAAGCCATTATTGAGAAATTCAATGACATTATGGTCGACTAATAAAAAGGATAGGAATACATTCTGACGAAAAAGACTGTCCCGGCCCTTCGGGGACAGGACAGTCTTTTACTGTAACAGACAGAAATGCAACGAAGGTTTAAGGAGGAACGAAAGGTATGAGCCATGCAGTAATTATTAAACAGGCCGTGAAAAAATACGGTGATTTTACAGCACTTAATGGGGTGGATCTGGAGATGAAGCCGGGAGAATTTTTCACATTACTTGGTCCCTCCGGATGCGGTAAGACAACTCTGCTTCGTATGATAGCAGGATTTAATACAGTGGATGGCGGGGAGATTTGCTTTGATGACAGGGTAATCAACAAATTGGATGCCCACAAGAGGGATATCGGCATGGTGTTCCAGAACTACGCCATCTTTCCCCATCTGACCGTGGCGGAGAATGTGGCTTACGGTCTGAAAGCAAAAAAATATCCAAAAGATCAGATTGACCGTAAGGTGGAGGAAGCCCTCGACCTGGTGCAGATCAAAAATCTAAAGGACAGGAAACCCAATGAGCTTTCCGGCGGCCAGCAGCAGAGGGTGGCTCTGGCAAGGGCATTTGTCATAGAACCGGGGGTACTTCTCATGGATGAGCCCTTATCCAACTTAGATGCAAAGCTCAGAGTACAGATGAGAACGGTTATTAAAAAACTGCAGAGACGGCTTGGGATCACCACCATTTACGTTACCCACGATCAGGAGGAAGCTCTTGCTATTTCTGACCGGATCGCAGTTATGAAGGAAGGCAACATCATGCAGGTAGGATCTCCGGAAGAGATTTATAAGAAGCCGGCGAATACCTTTGTAGCCGGATTCATCGGAGTATCTAATTTTATTGACTGTGAAGTGGATGGAAGCGATCCGGAGAAAGCCGTATTAAATATTAAGGGGGAATGCAGCCTGACATGTAAGCTGAAATCCGCCTACAAAGGAAATGGGATCATTTCTGCAAGGCCGGAGCAGTTGTTTTTTGATGAAAAGGAAGGACTTCCCGGTAAGATCGTCATTTCCACTTTCCTGGGAGATTTCATTGAGTATGAAATACAGCTGAACAACGGGCAGACCATTCAATTGAATGAATACACAAAGGATGCCAGCGACTTGCGGCCGGACGGTCAGGAAGTGCGGGTGAACTTTGATATCAGTGCGGTAGGTGTATACGATGCTAAGACCCAGGAGGTGATATCATGGTAAAGAAAGGATGGAAGTTTGACTTCTGGTTTTGGGTAAAAGTGGTAGTGGTAGGCTTCATGCTGCTGTTTCTGATTTACCCTTTCTGTACCCTGATTACGCGAAGCTTCTTCTCCGGCAAGGTGGAAGGTTTTACCCTTGAGAACTACATCCGTTTTTTTTCGAAAAAGTATTATTATTCCTCTCTTGGGCGAAGCCTGTTCGTCTCCATTGTCACCACGGCTACGACTTTGGCCGTAGGGGTGCCCATGGCCTATCTGATGTCCAGATACAATATTTTTGGAAAACGCTTTATCCATATATTCATCATAATGAGCCTTATGAGCCCTCCGTTTATCGGCGCTTACAGCTGGATCATGCTGTTCGGGCGTGCTGGCTTTGTGACTCGGTTTTTTGAAAGCATCGGGATCTTTCTTCCAAGTATTTATGGGAAGCTGGGCATTATTCTTGTTTTTACTTTCAAGCTGTTTCCCTATGTGTACTTATATACATCAGGGGCAATGGGAAGCATTGACTCAAGCCTTGAGGAGGCGGCGGAAAATCTGGGAAGCAACAAGCTTCGCAGGCTTTTGACCATCACCATACCGGTCATTCTGCCCTCTATCGCAGCGGGAGCCATTATGGTATTCATGACCAGCCTTGCAGACTTCGGTACGCCAATGCTCATCGGCGAAGGCTATATGGTTCTTCCCGTGTTAGTATACAACGAATATATGAGTGAGATCGGCGGCAATGCTCATTTAGCCAGCGCCCTGTCCGTGATTGTGGTACTCTGCTCGACTACGGTGCTTTTGCTGCAGAAATATTTTGTGACCAGAAAAAATTATGTCATGACAGCCATGAGACCGCCTAAGGAAGAGCAGCTTCACGGTCTCAAACGCTTCCTGGTAACATTGCCGGTTATGCTGGTAACATTTATCGGCATCCTTCCACAGATCGTGGTGGTGGTCAGCAGCTTTATAAAGAGCGATTTTACAGGTTTCAAAAAAGGTTTCAGTATCGAAAGCTATGTGACGATTTTTAACA
Source organism: Hungatella sp. UBA3147 (assembly GCA_002365025.1). Taxonomy (GTDB): domain Bacteria; phylum Bacillota; class Clostridia; order Lachnospirales; family Lachnospiraceae; genus Lacrimispora. The sequence continues at coordinate 63,237 of DEYX01000078.1, forward strand.
GACTGTGGACCAATATCCGGAATACGTTCGTATTCTCTGCCACAGCCATTGTATTCATTATCATACTGGGCATGCTGATATCCTACATCGTAGTGCGTCAGAAAGGGATAGCAGGACAGCTTATGGATCTTCTTATTATGTTCCCCTTTGTCATTCCGGGCGCGGTACTGGGCATCAGCCTGATCGTGGCCTTCAATAAGCAGCCCATGATCCTTACGGGTACTGCCGCTATTATGATTATAGCTTTTGTAGTCAGGAAGCTGCCTTATACGGTACGGTCGGGCAGTGCGTTCCTGCAGCAGATGGACCCCAGTGTGGAAGAGGCCTCCATCAGTCTGGGCGTATCACCCATGAAAACCTTTGCCAAGGTGACGGCAAGGCTTATGGCCCCGGGCATCCTGTCAGGTGCTATCTTAAGCTGGATCACCTGCATCAATGAGCTGTCCTCCAGCGTTATGCTTTATGGCGGCAAGACAAGTACCATATCCGTGGCCATTTATACGGAAGTTGTCCGGAACAGCTATGGTACTGCGGCGGCACTGGCTTCCATATTAACGGTCAGCACGGTCATCTCCCTGCTCATTTTCCTAAAGGTAAGCAAGGGAAAGGTTTCGGTTGTATAGTCCATCCAAAGTTTTCACAGGAAGGCTTTGGGCATTTTTAGAAAACATGGAGGGATACGAAGGATGGTAACGTTTGGTACCGGTGGCTGGAGAGCCATTATTGGAGAAGATTTTACAAAGGAGAATATCCAGAAGCTGGCGCTTGCCGTCAGTCTTAAGATGAAAGCGGAAAATGTAGAGGGAGAAGGAATTGTCATAGGATATGACAGACGTTTCCTTTCGAAAGAGGCGGTCATATGGGCCTGTGAGATATTTGGGAATCAGGGAATCAAGGTGTATTTCGTAAACCGCAGTTCCCCAACCCCCCTCATCATGTTTTATGTAATGAAGCACCGGTTAAGCTACGGCATGATGGTAACGGCCAGCCATAATCCGGCCATATATAACGGGGTTAAGGTGTTCACCTACGGCGGGCGTGATGCGGATGAGATCCAGACCCAGGATATTGAAAGATATCTTTTAGAAGCGGAGCGGATCTATGAGCCAGACCATGAGGCGGCCGGACAGATGCCTCCAGCCTCTTATCTTGAGCTTGTAAAAAAAGGAGTGGTAGAGGAAATCAATCCTTTAAATGAGTATCTGGATAATATCATATCCGTCATTGATATGAATGCCATACGCTCCCGGGATTTCCGGGTTGCCATTGACCCCATGTACGGAGTGAGCCTTACAGCCTTAAGCACCATCCTTTCCGTTGCAAGGTGTACCATTGAAACCATCAATGACCAGCATGACACTTTGTTTGGCGGAAAGATGCCTGCGCCAACGGAGCAGACTCTGCGGAACTTACAGAATTATGTACTGGACCGGTACTGTGATATCGGGATCGCCACAGATGGAGATGCGGACAGACTGGGGGTCATTGACGATCAGGGCCGTTATCTCCATGCCAACAACATACTGGTGATGCTGTATTATTATCTTCTGAAATACAAGGGCTGGAGGGGACCGGTGGTTCGAAGCCTTTCCACCACCCATGTTCTGGACCGGGTGGCGGAGAGCTTTGGGCAGAAATGTTACGAAGTTCCCGTAGGGTTTAAGTTTGTATCTGCAAAAATGCAGGAGACAGATGCCATCATCGGCGGAGAGTCCTCCGGCGGCCTGACGGTTAAGGGACATATTCATGGCAAGGATGGAATCTATGCCGCTTCCCTTCTGGTAGAAATGATGGCTGTATCAGGGAAAAAGCTGTCTGAGATTGCAGCAGATATCCGCAGAGAGTATGGGGCGATCCATATGGCGGAGCGGGATTACCGTTTTACCAATGAGGAAAAGGAGAGAATCAACCAGATTCTCATGAGCGACCGGAAACTTCCAAAGATGCCTTTTGAAATTGACAAGATCTCATATATCGATGGATGTAAGGTCTACTTTAAAAACGGCGGCTGGGTGATTGCAAGATTCTCCGGAACAGAACCGTTGCTGCGGATCTTCTGTGAGATGGCAGCAGAGGCAGATTCTGTGAGCGTGTGCAGTTTGTTTGAGGAATATCTGGGACTGCAGGAAGGATAGGAAAAGGGGGAGGAGGAAGAGGAAGGGGCATGTTTGTGGGTTAGCTATCTCAATGGCGAAGGGCGTCTGGAACAGCCAACAGATGCCCAAGAGCGCCTGTTGGCTGTTTTATGCGTTATTATATATCTATGTTATAATTTTTTGCGATGCCACTCAAATATGTATCATGGAAGTGTTTTTAATTCTTTCCTACAAATTTAATTGAAATTACTTTTTATATCCACACTTTGGACATACGCCATTTTCATTTAAGGCAATACCACACAATGGGCAACGGGCAATTTCATTTTTAGTCTCAAATTCTTCGGAAGCCGCATTAACGCCACTAGTAAATGTAATCTTTGCGATGTTCAGCTTATCTTTCAGCAGATCATAAACAATCTTGATCATACCTTCAACGGTCATGGTTTCTTTGGTTACAACTAACCGACATTCCGGATACGCTGTTGCAAGTTCAGTTCTGAAAGCGGGCCCTTTCATTTGATTGGTCGGCGCACCGTCTTTAATACCCTGTTTTTCGTAGACATCGAGGATTGCTGGCAGTAAAGGATCGTCTTCCCTTAAAACTAAAGCATGGTCGAAGTTTTTCAGGACTTCCCATGCAGTCTTCTGAATTTCATTGCAAGGGAAAACCATATTGACTCCGGAATTAACAGAATCTTCAACTTCAATAGTCAGGACACCGGTGTGACCGTGCAAATACTGTGCTTCTCCTTTGAACCCAAAGAATCTGTGTGCGTACTGCAGGTCTAATGTTGTAATACTTCTCATCATTCTTCTCCTTTATATTTTATATTTACGGGGTATTTTATTGCTCCCGTATGAGCACTGAATAACACCTTGCCGAGTTACCTAAAGCTATGCCTATGGATTACTTTTGCATTCCGAGCAGATACCCTTGAAAACGATATCGTGTCCGGTAAATACGAAACCATGGGTGTCCCTGATAGATTTCTCCATATCTGATATATATTCCATGTCCACGTCAAAAACACGGCCGCACTTTACACACTTTGCGTGATAATGATTGCCACAAAGATGGTCGAAATGATCAGCCCCGCCTGGAATCTCTCTCTTTCGTATATCGCCCAGTTCGCAAAGCCGCTGCAGGTTTCGATACACTGTCCCTCTACTTATATTAGGGTGTTCCTTAACGACTTCATCATATATCTGGTCAGCGGTCGCATGACACCTAAGCTTATTTACGGCCTCAAGAACTAAAGCACATTGAATAGTATTTCGTCTAATCATAAAGCTAACCTCATTATAGTATTTGTTACTAATTAGGATTATATATCAATAAGGACAATGTGTCAAGACATTCCAGAATACTTTTTATTTTCTTCCGTTTCATCCTGATTTAAATTTTGGATAAATCTCTCATATTGTTTCTTTGCATATCTGTGAATTTGAGGCATATCAACCACTTTCCATACAACTAAAGAAATAACAATTAAAATTAACAACCCTAAAATAACTTGGACCACTACAGGCATATTGCATTTAACCTCCTTTATAAGTAATATATTGACCTAATAATATAGCTTTCTATGCTGCCCTGCACCGGCAGTGTGTACTTTAAGTAATTCAAAGGGCGTTGAACAGGATATTCATAGCAACCCCGCAGAGCTAATTATTGTACTTAAACGTGCATTCTCCATACTTCTTATTACATTGAAATACATCTGTGCAACATTCGTTTTTGCATTTAATGCCCTCCTTTTATAAAATAATTTATACTGTTTCTCATCATCTGGTACTATCAAAATTATACATTATCTTACTTGGATTTTCCCACAAAATCGGATATATTAATATCAAAATCGTATATTATAAGATGCGATCATGATTTCTGTGCCCGAGATATTTCAGTTTTATCTGACTGTTTGGAGCAGACACATTGCAGATAAAATAGATCATATACAACAAATTCCGATCAATAGGTTTTGGCCATTAAAAAAGCAGATTCCCTGCAACTTTACTTGGAGGAAATCTGCAATCGCTTACTTTTTTAGGTAATCACACTTTTTACGCTTTAAACCAGACCTGTGATGTGTTTATATAGTGAAACGGCAATCCCATCGTCTTCATTAGACAACGTAATCTCATCCGCCACCTCTTTCAATTCATCCACCGCATTATCCATAGCCACACCAATCCCTGCATACTGAATCATAGTTTTATCGTTCTGACCGTCACCAAAAGCAATAATCTCATCCTGCTTATATCCCATAGGATTCAGTACTGCCTCCAGTGCTTTTGCCTTATCAATTCCCTGAGCTGTAAATTCAAAATAAAATGGAGCCGTAAACATACAACTTAATGTGTCTTTAAACGGTTCCATCATCTCCCGGTAATGCTCTTTCAGATAGATGGAATCCCCGGCTGTCAGAATCTTGTTGAGAGGATAGTCCACGAAAGCAGCCAGATCATCCATTTCGCACAAGTTATACTTTCCGCCACGGGACTCATAATGAATGATGTTAATATCCTGTTCCCCATTTTTTATCATACAGTCATAAACATCGTTGACATACATATATTTTCCTTTGTCTATCATCGGCCGGACGTTAAAACCTTTCATATGTTCTAACACGGCTTTTCCCTGCTCTACAGTCATTGTTTCATTAAACAGCACCTCTCCGGTCTGGCAGTCTGTCACCCTTGACCCATTAAAAGAAACAAGCAGTCCGTGATGCCTGCCCATCTCCAGTTCGATTGCAAAATCACTCAGTCCGCTGTCAGGTCTTCCTGAAGCCAGGATTAATTTCACGCCGATTTCCTGTGCTTTTTTTAATGCGGCCTTTGTCTTCGGAGTAATCTCCTTTTTGTGATTAGTCAATGTGCCGTCTACATCCATAACGATAACTTTAATACTCATATCTGTAACTCCTTCCCGGAATCAATCAGCTGTATTGATTCCGTTCCTTTCTATTATTTATTTTAAATCTTACTCACTATAATAATATTCTTTTTCTCTACCTGAATCAGTTCCTCATCATCTTTATAAAACGTATTAATATTTCCGGTAATAACAAAGAAACCACAAAAAAGATAAGAAATATAGATAGAAAATATACAGACCACACTGAGAATATGCTGTATTGACTGTAGATCTTTTTTTCTAATATTGAGCAGTATGAATACTTACTCCCTTTGACATTTCCATATAAAACAACGCCCTCTTTAGAAAAAAATCAAATAATCAGTAATATAATACTATCAAAATTATACATTGTTTTTCTTGTAAATTCCCACAAAATCGTTTATATTATTATCAAAATCATTTATTTTTGTGAGGTATATTTATGTTTTCTGCGCTTGAAGTATTTTCTGATTTATCAGAACGCTTATATTATAATATACCAGATTTTCCGCTCTATGTTTATAAAGGCACGCTTCATCAGTTTGACAGATATGCTGCCGCATGTCATTGGCATCCGGATTTGGAGTTTATTTTAGTGCTCGACGGGTCAATGGAATATTTTGTGAACGGACAGACTGTATATCTAAGTAAGGGAAACGGAATTTTCGTTAACAGGAAACGCCTGCATTACGGCTTTTCTGCCGATAATACTGACTGTTTGTATATCACAGTCCTTGTCCACCCTATACTTCTCGGTGAGAGCCTGCTTGCGGGTAAGGCCTGTCTGGACGAAAAATTCGGTTCAGATAATGAAGACTTTATATTCTAACAATTATTTGTTTCAATACCGTATCCAAAAAGGCCGTGAAATGCTGCGGGAAACCAAAAGACCTATCTGTGAAATAGCAATTGCATGCGGTTTTCAAACTGCAAGCTATTTTTCCTATGTTTTTCGTAAAGAAATGGGCATCATACCCCAGGACTTTCGTAAGCAATCCCAGAATTTTCCCCTGTAGTAACAATAAACTCACAAAAACAGCAGGTGAGCACAATCACTCCTGATCCTTTTGTTAGAGCTTGGGTCAAAAAATGCTGTGCACCATCATTATTTTACTGCAGCCCCTCCTTTATAAAGTGTCAAAGCGGATATAGGTGCGGTCGTCAAAGCTGTCATTTCCCTTAACTAGCCCCTTGGTACTCTTATTTTCCCGAAAGCAGAGGGGATCTTTTTGTATGAGCTCTTTAAGGGCGGCTTCGCTTTCAGCCAGAGTCTCTTTAAGGACGGGATAACCGTCGCTTGCAAGGACTAACCGGGAGTGGGGAGGTACGGTATGGATGATGACACGATTTGAGTGAATGGGAAAACCGTTTAACACATCATATCCATAGTCAGAGTCCTCATTGGCGAAAAGAAGCTGGCGGCGCAGGAGGGGAAGGATGTATTCCCTCCCGGTGTCATGGCTGGATAGTGACGCTTCTGTCCGGCCTGATAGAAGCTCTGTTTGAATATAAAGGCTTCTGACCTGGGAAAGCAGGCTGTCAATGGCTTTCACTTGCTGATGGTGGAGGCCGCCAATGAGACATTGGCAGTCACCAAAGGCCCATACCTCCCTGCGGCTGATACTATACAGGATGAGAACTGCCTGCAGGCGTTCTTCAGGTCTATCCTCCAGGATGGAGCGGCGTGAGCGGCAGGCCCTGGCCAGGGATTCGTTTAAATAGTCCATGGCACCGGCGCCGTCTATACCGGAAGGCATGGTGCTTAAGGCATCAAGCAGCACCTCTTTTGCGTAGCATCCGCTGGTCATGTTTCCGGGACAGCCTCCCGGGCTTTCGGGCCAGGTAAGGTTTCCCTTGCTTGTAACTCCGTCGATTACTGCAATAAAGTTCTCATTTACAAACAGTCCATCTTCGCACAGGCTGCTTCCGATGTGTTTGGGGATTATGGATTGTTCTATGATATGTACGGCCATGGCAGGCACCTCCGTTTGACTATTAGGTAAAGTTTACCATAAATATGGTCATCTGCCCATGGCAAAAAAAGCACTTTTTTGATATAATGGACAAAACGAAACATACTGCGGATAGGAGAGGAGGAAGTGTCTATGAGACTTACTGACAGCACCAGGAAAAGATGGCCGGCGGTCTGCGCGCTGTCTCTTATTTGCTGCGTCCTGCTGTCTTCCTGCCGCCCGGAAACGGGGGAGCAGCCCATGAACTCTCAGGCGGATCTGGTGGTTTACTCGGTCCAGGAAAAGGGGATATGCGAACCTGTTATCAAGGAGTTTGAAGAACGTACAGGCCTTCATGTAAAGGTAGAAAACGGATCTTTGGAGGAACTGTTAAAAAAATTAGAGGATGGAAGCGGCCCATATGGTGATGAGGGGGAAGCATGGGATGTGGTATTTGGGGCAGGAATTGAGACCCTGGAAGAAAAAAAGGAATACTGGCAGGCTTATGAAAGCCCGGAAATCCCAACCATAGCCAGGGCGTTCCGATGTGAAGATTATAAGTGGACCAGCTTTTCCGTCTGCCCCTTAGTCATTATGTACAACACCAACGTGGTGACATACCGGGAGTTGCCTGCGGGATGGGCCAGCCTGTTGGAGCCAAGATGGAAAGGCAGGGTTGCTTTTGTTGATCCAGGTATGTCGGAAATCTATTCCTCAGCACTGGCTACGGCTGTCTATACGTATCGGGGAGAAGGAGACTATATGAAGCAGCTGGCAGATAACCTGGAATACGGAAGTCTTTCCAGCTTATCGGAGGTGAATTCCGGTATTTTGGATGGCAGGTATTCCCTGGGGGTCACCATAGAAGGGGCAGCCCAGGCGCTGCGCTTAAGAGGCGCAGATGTGGACTATATTTACCCGAAAGAAGGGACCACGGTTCTGCCGGATGGTACTGCCATTGTAAACGGCTGTCCCCACCCGGAGGCGGCCAGACGTTTTCTGGATTTCACAGTCAGTAAGGATACACAGAGGATCCTTGTTTCGGATTTAAACAGGCGCTCCGTGCGGCTGGATGTGCCTCCTCTGCCAGGACTTTCCCCTGTCAACAGGCTTCCCATTATAGATATGGATTTAAAGCGTCTTTCCCGGGAGAAAAAGGAAATCCAAAAGCAATGGAATAAGGTTCTGACTGTGTATAAAAGGAGGACTGGAGGATGAAGTGGTACGGTCAGTTTTCTTTCAAGACACGGGTGTTTTTGGGATGTCTGCTGGTAGCTCTGGTGCCTCTTACCTTTTCAAGCGTAGTGGTTACCAGGCTTTTTGCAGCTTCTATTAACCGGCAGCTGGCGGTGGAGGGAAACCGGCAGCTGGAGGAGGTAAGCGCAAAACTGACCCAGCTGTTTGAAAACTGTGAGAAGGCCTGTGAGACTTTTACAGCAGACGGTACAGCAGCCAGGGTAATGATCGATAAGGATGCCATTGAGATGCAAAAGGATTTATATCTGTCTTTATATCAGGCGGTTCAGGAGATATACAGCAGCGCCCAGTTCAGCATTTATGATTCAGGCGGAAAGCTTCGTTTTACAACGGACACTGCTTCAAAAAACAGTTCTCTCCCCATACGCTGGGGGCTTTTAAAGAAGGCACAGGAAGCGAGCGGGATCACCTATTACAGGACGGATCCCTATCTTCCGGAAACGGATAAAAATATCCTGATGCAGGGAGCCTATTCCCTGGAAAATTCCCATGGAGCAAGAACCGGATATGTGGTCCTTGATTTCTCACGTGAAAATTTTGACAACCTGTTAAATGGCTTTTATTCTTCCGGGGATACGTTTTTAGTGCTGGATTCCCATCAAAGGCCCATTTACTGCTCCAGTCCGGAGTATGGGGAAAAGGAGATCAATGACATCATCTTTCATGGAGTGTCAGGACATGAGGGAGAAAAGGGAAGAGGAGTGTATACCAGGTATTTATGGACCAGGGAACCTTCCCAGGGGATCTATGTCATTCTAAGACGATCCGCACCAATCAGTGCCGATGCTATCCGCACGATGGGAACGGTGAGCATACTTTTATCGGCTCTTGGTCTGGTCCTCTGCCTGATGATTTCCGGTGCTCTGTCAAGAGGCATTGCCCAGCCGGTGAGCCAGCTGGATAAGGCTATGGCAAAGGTGAAAAAAGGGGATTTATCCATCCGCATTCATACAAACCGGAAGGATGAGCTGGGAAGGCTGACGGAAAGCTTTAACCAGATGACAGGCGACTTACAGAAATACTTAGAGGATACGGTTCAAAAGCAGAAGGACTTAAATAAGACAACCATTAAACTGTATCAGACCCAGCTAAACCCTCATTTTCTCTATAATACCCTGGATACGATTAAGTGGAATGCCAGGATCAACCAGATTCCGGAAATCGCCATATTGGCGGAGAATCTGGCGGTAATCCTGCGAAGAAGTATATCCAGCCGCCCTTTCATCACCTTGAGGGAGGAATTAGAAACCATTGAAAGCTACATTCAGATCCAAAAAATCCGTTTTACGGGTCGTTTCCTCTATGAAACCGAGATACCGGACCAATTGGAGGACTGCATGGTGCCCAGAATGTTTTTGCAGCCATTGGTGGAGAATGCCATCATCCATGGGCTTGATGGGTGCGAGAACGGATACATCTGTATTTTTGCAGATCAGAAAGATGGAGTATTAAGCATATCCATTACGGATGACGGGTGCGGGATGGATAAAGAAATGGTGGACTGGATCAACAGTGACAATCCTGTGAAAAGAGATGGGCACTTAGGGCTTTATAATGTGATCCGTATACTGAAAGTTTATTACGGACAGGAATATGGGATCAGGGCGGAAGTGACAAAGGAGGGAACCACCATTGCATTAAGACTGCCGGTCCAGAGGGAGGTGACGGATGTATAAAGTCATAGTTGTGGAAGATGAGACGATGGTCCGCCGGGGAATTATTTTGACCATTAACTGGGCGGCTCTGGACTGTGTCATAGCGGGTGAGGCCGCTAACGGGGAGGAAGGGGCCAGTCTGGCAAAACGGCTCTCCCCGGACATTATCGTGACAGATGTGAAGATGCCCCGCATGGACGGGGTGGAGATGATCACTAAGCTTAGGGAAGAAGGGTGCAGAGCGAAGTTCATTATCCTGACTGCTTACGGGGATTTTAAGTACGCCCAAAGCGCATTGCGGTTAGGGGTCAGTGATTACCTCTTAAAGCCCTTAAAGGATGGAGATTTAGAACAGGCCATTTTGCATATCCGGAGCCAAATTGAGCAGGGGAAGGAAAAGGAGGCAGGAGAGGTTTCAGCACCGGTCCTTCTTTTTAATGCGGACAAGAAGTCCAAGAACAAATATGTGGCTGAAGCCATCCGGTACATCCGCATGCATTATCAGGAGAACATCACCATTAGTACGGTGGCGGAATACTTAGAAATCAGCGAAGGATATTTGAGCCGGGTATTAAAAAAGGAAACGGATTATACATTTACCAGTTATCTTACGTTTTACCGGATGCAGGTAGCCATGTCCCTGCTAAAGGACTGCCGGGTCAAGGTTTATGAGGTGGCGGATCAGGTGGGGTATTCGGACACCGCCTATTTCAGCGCACAGTTTAAGAAGCTTTTGGGAGTATCGCCTTCGGAATATCAGGAAAGATGCGGCAAATGAGAGGGCTTTGTTTGCCGGTTTAATTCTATTGTAAATGAATGGTAAATATGGTATAATGAGAATATAATTCAATAAAGATTCAAAAGACGAAGGAGGTTATTACTATGAAGTTTTTAAAGTGTAACCGTTGCGGTAATATTGTAGCGGTTGTAGAGGAAAAGGGCGGTACCATTACATGCTGTGGAGAAAATATGCACGAATTGGTAGCCAATACAACAGATGCTGCAACTGAGAAGCACGTTCCGGTTATTGAGATTGACGGTCAGCATGTAAAAGTTACAGTTGGTTCCGTTGAACACCCAATGCTTCCTGAACATTTCATCGGTTGGATCGCATTAGAGACCAAGCAGGGCAATCAGAGAAAGATATTGAATCCAGGTGATAAACCAGTGGCTGAATTCATGCTTTGCGACGGAGATGAAGTAGTTGCCGCATACGAATACTGTAATCTTCACGGATTATGGAAAGCAGATAAATAAAAAAGTTGAAAAGCTCATGGACCTGATGGTCTGTGAGCTTTTTTTAGCAATACCAATGATTGACATCTGCCCGGATTTGCTCTAGTATTAATTCTGAAGTTTTACTTTAGGATAGGAGAAGCCGTAGAATGAATAAGAAAGAAGCAAACGAAATAAAGAAACTTTTTACTCCTGCTAACTGTGCCATCAGCCGTATCTGTGGTTGTTATGTGGATGCGGAAAAGAACAAAAGAACGGAGGTTAAGGAAGCATTTTTATCACTCCCGGAAGAAGAAGCATTTAAATATTTTGCCATCTTTAGAAGCGGCCTGTCAGGGACGATCGGTAAGAACATGGTCAATATGGAATTTCCATTACATACGGAAGCTGAGGACGGAACCCAGAACTTTCTATTAAAGCTTCGGGACAGCCAGTTAAAAGATGATGCCCTGATCGAGGAATTTTATGATAAGGTGATCGCAAGCTACGATTACGGCGAGAATTTTTACATTATCCTCATTCATTGTGCCTACGATATTCCCGCAAGGTCCTCTGATGGGCTTGAAATGGATGATGCTTCAGACTTTGTTTATGAGTTTATCCAGTGCTCCGTCTGCCCGGTAAAACTGTCAAAGGCAGGCCTTTGTTACAATTCCGAGTCTAACGTAATCGAAAACCGCAGCAGGGACTGGATCGTGGAGGCTCCTGATACCGGCTTTTTATTCCCGTCTTTTAACGACCGGAATACGGATATTCACAGCCTTTTATACTATACCAAAAACCCGGAGCAGATGCCGGAACGCTTAATTGATGAACTGCTTGGCTGTGTGATACCTATGTCAGCCAAGAGCCAGAAAGAAACATTCCAGGCCCTTGTGGAGGAAACGCTGGGAGATAACTGCGATTTTGAAACGGTTAAGAACCTTCACGAAAATTTAAATGAGATTCTTGAAGAAACAAAGGATGAACCGGCTCCCTTTACCCTGGACAAGTATCAGATGAAAAGGCTGTTGGAAAACAACGGAGCCAGCCAGGAGAAGCTTGAGGAGTTTGAGCAGCGTTACAGCGAAAACGAAGAAGCGTCTGTGCCTCCCTTCATCGCTTCCAATGTAGTTAATACCAGAAGCTTTGAGATCAAGACAACGGATGTGAGTATCAAGGTGGCGCCTGATAAAACCTATCTTGTAGAAAACCGGATGATCGACGGCCGGCCATGCATTGTCATCGGCATCAGTGAGCATGTGGAAATCAACGGAATTACGGTAAGGCCCATAGCAGCAGATAGAACAATGGAGCCGGAAGAGTAACACTCACCGGCTCCTTAATGGCTGGACCAGACGTTTAAAAAGGGTCTGGACACAAAGAACTACGGTCTGATCAAAGAGAAATGCCGCTGCGGCTGACAGAACAAGAACCAGAAGAAAAGAAATCAGGGTGCTGCCTGCCATTTTGAAATTAAATCCGGCGGTATAGAGCCGTTCCCTGACAAAATAGAGTACGGCCCAGTGTACTAAAAGGATAGAATAGCTGTGCCGGATCAAGAAGTTCATCACGATTCCAGGCTTTGGAAGCCGGCTTTCCAGAGAGCGGAGCATAAGAAAGACCGAGGCTGCTAAGAGGATCATGGCAGGAGCGCCTTCTGCCAATAGGATGGCCTTGTAATCAGGGCGCAAGATAGTACAGAGGACGGTAAACAGGCAGGCTGCGAGGCCAAGTCCCCACCAGGCTTTCCTGTATTTCATAGAAATTGGCTGCGAAAAGTAAAAGCCAAGTAAAAATACCCCTTCCCATGGGCTGATCATAAGCTCAAAGTTTAAAGGAAGGCCCATGGCAGGCAGATAAACCGCCAGACAGCGGAAGAGAAGGATCAAAACCGCCAGTCC
>DEYX01000078.1:76333-89850 GCA_002365025.1 Hungatella sp. UBA3147
GGAAAAAAAACCGCCAGTCCGTGAAGCAAGGAGTCGTTTAGATGCTTTAAAAGGATGCTGAAAAATGGAGCCAGGATATACAGTGACAAAATGACATAGATCACCCACAAATGGGGGGCCCACCCAATAGGGCCTGCCGCCATATCTTTTAAAGCCTTAAATATTCCGCTGAGGAAGCCGGAATTGAAATACTGGCAGGAGAGCAGGATATAAATGCAGTAGTAGCAAAAAAAGGGAAGGGCCACCTGAAGGAATCTTTTATAGTAAAAAACAGCCAGGCTGTCTCTTTGTTCCCTTAAGATCAAAGCGCCGCTGTTCATGATAAACAGCGTGTTGCAGACCAGAAGAATGGAAGAAAGGGACTGCACTGCCACCCATTCTTTGGTCCCGGCGGTAAGTCCGGCTGTGGAAAAATCCAGGCAGTGGACTAAAATGACGAAAAGAGCAGCAATAAGACGGATATAATCCAGATAGAGAATCCTGCTTTTTCCGGCATCACTTCCTAAAAACAGATGTTTGATGTAATCTCTGTCCTTGAGCTGCCGCCTGATATGAATGCAGCAGGAAATTGCTATAAAAGCCAGTATTGTCATCTGTAATTTTCCCATAAGTTCTGTTCCTTTCCGGTCCGGTTATTCTCGCGAAGGCTAAAGTTTCCACCATTATATCACAGGAAGCCGGTCATCACAAACCAAACCCTTTGGGTGTTCCAGGGAAAATTTCATGGTCAATCCCGGGAGGCTATGATATACTTAAGAAAAAGGAAACGTACAGAGAGGAAATAACAGTGGCAGATCGGACATTTGGCTGGGTACAGGAGGCCTATACCCTGGATAACTTAAAAAATGTGGTATCCGCGTTCGTGCCGGATTCAAAGATCAACAGGATCCTGCGCATGGATAAAATACCCAGACTCATATCGGAAAAAGACGGGAGAGATGAGTTTATACGGGAATTAAGCGGCGAGGAGATTACCATTCCTTATACCCATTTAAAGGGAAAGGGGACACCTGTTGGTTATACAAGGAGCAATGCCCCCTGTTCCGGGATCATTCAGGCAGTTCTGCCGGGACAGCGGAAGGAATACCAAAGCGACTGGCCTGCAGATTCCTTTCTAAGATGGGCGGTGAGCATTGGTTTTCTCAATTACAGCCGGAACGATGATGTCTGTTCCCTGTCCCCCCTGGGGCGGCAATATGCGGAGGCAGCCGCAGGAAGCGAGGAAGAAGCCGGCGCATTAAAGACCGCACTGCTTTCCTATCCACCCGTATGCCGGGTGCTGTCCCTGTTAGGAGAAGAAGGCCATCTGACAAAGTTTGAGATAGGAGCAAGACTTGGCTTCATCGGGGAGGCAGGCTTTACCTCCATCCCCCAGTACATGATCCTGCAGGGACTGGCGGAAGCAGAAACCAGGGAAGAGAGGACAAAGCTTCTTCAGGATACGGAAGGAACCAGCGATAAATACGTCCGGACTATTTGCAGCTGGCTTTTTCAGATGGGCTGGATCAATAAGGTGCCAAAAGAAGTAACCGTTTCCATTGGAGGCCTTACCTGCACCGGAACCATTCCACAGTCTTATCAGCTGACGTTAAAGGGAAGGACCATATTAAAACATGTCACAGGGGTTTCAAGATTTTCCAGGATTCCCAAACGGGTGATGTGGGATATGCTGGCTACCAAGGTAGCTGACCGGGAATATTTACGCAACCGGAGGACCCATATCATAAAATGCCTGGAAGGAGCCTACCGCTCCCCTTTGCAGATAAAGAAGTATTTAAAAGGCTTGGGTATGGAAGAGGCAGAGGAGACGATCCTCGATGACCTCCGAAGCTTTGAAAATATTGGGCTTCATGTGAAAAAGACAGGAAATACCTATCGGATCATGGAGGAGATAACCGGTCTTGAACTGCCTTCTAAGAGCCAGGGGCCGGTACCGGTAAAATCAGAGGTGTCCCTGTTAAAGGATTATTTAAGATCCCATTTGAACCATGTGGATCATAAGTATCTGATTCTTTTAGATTTAGGATTTGACGGCACTTCTGACCGGGATTATGAGATACAGACTGCCCAGCTTCTGACTGGGGAACTTAACTTTAAGGGAGCCAGGCTTGGCGATACCAGAAAGCCGGATGTGTGCGTATATTATGGAGAAGATGGGCTGATCATTGATAATAAGGCTTATGGAAAGGGGTATTCCCTTCCGATCAAGCAGGCTGATGAGATGTACCGTTATATAGAGGAAAATAAGGAACGGAATGAGAAGCTTAATCCAAATAAGTGGTGGGAGATCTTTGACAAAGATGTGATTCATTATCACTTTGCATTTGTTTCCGGGGCCTTTACCGGCGGATTTAGGGAAAGGCTTGAGAACATCCGGATGCGTTCCGGGATTTACGGAGCCGCAGTCAGTTCCATGAATCTTCTTTTGATGGCGGAAGAGCTGAAGTCCGGAAGACTGGGTTACAAAGAATGGTTTAAGCTTTTTGACTGCAATGATGAGATTGTGTTACAACGTTCTTAGGCACATGGAGGTTTGATGATATGGTGTTGGGAGAATACCTTCCTTTCTGGAATAAGCTGACAGAGAAACAGAGAATGCTCTTAAAAGAAAAGGCCAGGGAAGCAAGGTTTGAAAAGGGTATGCTGGTCCATGGCGGTGCTGACGGCTGCAGCGGGCTTTTGCTTGTGACCGCAGGACAGCTAAGGGTTTTTATGTTATCGGATGAGGGGCGTGAGCTGACGCTTTACCGTCTGCTTGAGCGGGATATCTGCCTTTTTTCCGGTCCCTGTATGGTTAAAAACATCCAATTCGATGTGACGGTGGAAGCGGAGCAGGATTCCGTGGTTTCTGTGATCCCGCCGGAAGTTTATAAGACGCTGATGGAGCAGTCGGCAGTTGTATCCAATTTTACCAATGAACTGATGGCTTCCCGTTTTTCCGATGTCATGTGGCTGATGGATCAGGTCTTAAATAAGAAAATGGATGGCCGCCTGGCCGCCTTTCTTTTAGAAGAGGGAAGGCTTAACGGTTCCAGTGAGCTTTCCATTACCCATGAGCAGATTGCCCATCACCTGGGAACTGCAAGAGAAGTGGTTACCCGGCTCTTACGGCTGTTCCAGGCAGATCATCTCGTAAAGCTCACCAGGGGAAACGTGGAGCTGCTAAGTGAAGAGGGTCTTGAGCTGCTTGCTGCAAACAGCCTGCGGTAGAAATTCTTGTACTATTTGAAAAACATGGGAAATTTCCTTGCATTCTTCTCTTTTCACAGTTATATTATAAAAAGTTTATATAAAATTTATAATATACAGAGGAACAGGAAAGATGAAGGATATTATCCCACAGTTTTTTTTATCAATGAAGCATTACACAAGGGAGCAGTTCGTAAAGGATGTCATTTCAGGAATCATTGTGGCGATCATTGCTCTGCCCCTTTCCATCGCCCTTGCCCTGGCTTCCGGTGTGACGCCGGAGCAAGGGCTTTATACAGCCATTGTTGCAGGCTTTGTGATTTCTTTTTTAGGCGGCAGCAAGGTGCAGATCGCAGGGCCTACGGCAGCATTTGCATCCATTGTAGCCGGAATCGTCTTAAAAAACGGGCTTGACGGCCTGGCTGTTGCAACCGTCATGGCCGGGATTCTCCTTGTGATCATGGGGTTTTTGCGGCTGGGAAGCTTAATACGTTTTATTCCGTATACCATTACAACCGGGTTCACCGCTGGCATTGCGGTGACCATTTTTATCGGTCAGATAAAGGATTTCCTTGGCCTTACTTTTGAAAAGGCGCCGGTGGAGACTATGGAAAAGCTGGAGCAGGTGGTACGCACCATCGGAACCTTTAATCCAATGGCACTGGCGGTAGGAATGATTGCCCTTGCTGTACTTATCATCTGGCCGAGATATTTTAAAAAGGTCCCCCCATCCTTGATTGCAGTTATTCTGACTGCTGTTTTGGTAAAAATAATGGATCTTCCGGTACATACGATTGGGGATCTGTATACCATCTCCCCCAGCCTTCCGGCTCTTCATATTCCCAGGCTGTCCTTTGCCATGATGGGAAAGGTCATGCCCGATGCAGTGACCATTGCGGTATTAGCTGCCATTGAATCATTGCTGTCCTGTGTTGTGGCTGACGGCATGATAGGCAGCAGGCACAATTCCAACATGGAGCTGATCGCCCAGGGCGTTGGTAATACCTTCTCCGCCCTGTTTGGAGGAATCCCTGCGACTGGCGCCATTGCACGGACAGCAGCCAACGTTAAAAACGGGGGAAGGACTCCTGTGGCCGGAATGGTTCACGCGGTTCTTCTGCTGTTGATCCTCATATTCCTCATGCCCTTTGCATCCCTTATCCCTATGCCGGCCATTGCAGCGATTCTTTTTATGGTTGCTTACAATATGAGCGAGTGGAGAGAATTTGTTTCCATTGTAAAAACCTCCCCCAAAAGCGATTGGTCGGTGCTTTTGGTATCCTTTGTACTGACTGTGGTTTTTGATCTGGTTATGGCAATAGGCGTTGGTCTTGTCATCGCATCTTTGCTGTTCATGAAGCGGATGGCAGATGTGGCCGAGGTAAATGGCTGGAAGTATCTGGAGGATGAAGAGGATCATGAAGGGGACAGAATTGACTTAAAGCCGGTTCCGGGGCATGTGGCCGTATTTGAAATCAATGGCCCGATGTTCTTTGGGGCCGCCGATAAGATATCAAAGGTGGTCTTAGAAGATGGAAAGAGAGTGCTGATCCTTCGTATGCGGAGCGTACCGGCCATGGATACGACTGCATTAAAAAGTTTAAAAAAGCTTTACAACAACTTAAAAAGAAAAAACGTCACACTGGTATTATCCCATGTAAACGAGCAGCCTATGTCAATGATGGAACGGGCGGGATTTGTAGAAGATATGGGAAGAGAGAATATTGCGTGCTGTATTGATGATGCTTTAATGCGTGCCTCCGTTTTATAAAAGCCAGTTAGGTGAAAATCAGGCCATAAGAAGTTAATGAAAAGAAATTTTCCGGCTTCTTATGGCTTCTCCATTGGGACAAGCTGTAAAAAAATAGTTTAGCAGGTACTATAATTGTACCTGTTTTTTTATAAGCGGAAATAGATGATAAATTTCATCAGTAACACCACTTAATCAGTCATACGGGCAGGAAGATGCAGAAGATACGGAATCGCGTCTAATACATATAAAAGAACCACCTGAGAAAAAGAATCCGGGCCAGGGCTTAGGGGAAGACCGGCGGCGATCCTGAGAAAAGGTAATTCTGGTGGATTAAACAAATAATTGCAGAATAAGCCAGATTTTACCTTAAAAAAGAAAATCCGGCTTATTTTTTGCTTTTAACAATCGATGGGAAACAAGATCTTTCAGAAAAAAATAAATAATTGTTAGTTCCCGGAATGGATGATAGAATTATAGAGAGGCAGGTTTTGGTTTAAGTAATTGTTTGGGTTTCATCGCTTAACAATATACGATAAACTCAAAAACTGCCCTGTTTATTTTATGGGGCAGTCTGAGTACAGAGAAAGTGCCGGTAAAAAAATACAGGAAGGAAAGGTTCTGACGCAGATACAAAGGTCATCCTATAAGGTGGTTTTATGCTTGATTGCAGCTTCAAGGAAATCAGTGTTTTAAACATGCTTTTGGAGAACAGTTATGTGGAAAATGAGAAGATTATGGAAATGTTTGATATTTCCCAGCGTACGGTGCAGATAGAAATAGCATCCCTGAATGATAAGCTGAAACAATACGGCAGATCAAATGTAAGGATACGCAATAAGAGGGGAAAGGGATATTTTCTGGAATATCTTCCTGAAGATAAATCTTGGATCGATGAGCTGAAACGTTCCTGCTACGGCTATCTGAATCTGTCCTTAAACCAGCTTTTGGGCCGTAAGGAAAGAGTTCAGCATATCATCCGCAGCCTTGTGTCCTCCGTCAACGGCATAAAGGCAGAAGAACTTGCCGATATGCTTAACATAAGCCTTGCGACTCTGAATAAGGATATGAGAGCCGTAAGAAAATATCTGCTGTTTTACCAGATACAGATTATTTCCATCCCTTATCACGGAATGAAGGTGACGGGAGAAGAACTTGCCATCCGTTCCTGTCTGATGGACTTTTGCGATATTTATAATGATTCCCAGCAGAACATCTTTCTATTTCACTGTTTAAAGGACTACGGCATTGCCGTAGAAGATATCAGGAAGAATATTGAAAAGCTGAAATCAGTTTTATATGAAACCGGGTACCGGGTGCCTGATACGGGATTTCAAAGGCTGGTCCTTTATCTGGCAGTTTTGCCTATAAGATCAGGCTGTGGAACTATGAAGCCTCAGGATTTCCCGTCTCAGCTTGAAAAACTAGAGGAATTCTCTGTGGGACAAAGAATTTTAGGAGAAGGCAAGGAGCTTTCCGAGTACTATTACATGGCGGTTTTTCTATTGGGCAACCGGGAATTGTTTGAAGAAGGGGCTGAGGAAAGCTATATGAGAACGGCGCCCGAGGGACTGGAAACCTATCAAGAGGTTATGAAATTTTTAAAGAACAGCATATTTTTGGACCTTACTCACTATAAAGAAGTCAGTGACCACCTTCTCCTGTTTTTTTGCAAATGGCGGCTGAGAAACAGGTGGGGCATTGTGGAACTGGAATTTCCCTATTCCATAAAATGCAGAACTAACCGGATGATTTCCTCACAGGCTTTGGCAAATTATATTTACAATGAGCTTCCGGGGCACAGAACCGATGAGATACAGGACATGATGTACTACGAGCTGATCATTCTGATCTATAATCTTGTCTACCGAATCCGGAACCAGTATGAGCCAACCAATGTCATTCTGATCAATGAAATAGGAAGGGCAGCGGATTCAACGATCATAAGGAGGCTAAGGTTAAATGCTGATGAATTGAATATTCATTTTCATTCCCATTATTTATACGAAACTGGGGGGCTTGATTATTCAAAGTATGATTACGTCTTCTTGCCGGCAGGGCTGAAATTCAAATCGGATTATTTACCTATTCCTATTTACTATTACGATTTTTTTAACAAATTTTCTTATGACATCTGGGCAAAAGTTATTTCAAAGAAGAGAAAGGTGGGAGCCATTTTAAATTACATGGGATCCCCGGATATGGTGGGGCTGGACTGCGGAATTGAAAACCTGGCAGAAACCATTGCGGAATATTTCTGGCGGGAACATATTGCACCCGGCTATACGAAGCTGGGATTTTTTAAATTAATTCACAGCGTTATATACCATACGGATTATGTAGCTAAAGAAAAGAAAAAATACATCAATATTTTTACAGGAACCGAGCCTCATCAGCAGTACTATATCTTCTGTCTTAAAGAGGCGGTCTTGTTAAATGGAGCGGCAATCAAGGAGATCCATTTTATCCTTCTGGACTTAAGGAAAGGGCTGGTGGAGGTGAAGAACGGGGATTCTGAACTGCGCCACCATATTGATGGCTGATCCCCACAGACATGTCTTACCCTATTTTTCTGCGTAATAAGGCGCAAATATTTCCTGCTAATTTTATGCGCGTTCAGTGATGAAAGTAAACGTTGAGGTGAGGGCAGTTCTATGATATTTTTTTTATATCAAACAAAGGGGGTATACAATTATGGCAGTTTGGCAGGCGCTACTTATAGCGGTATGGGCCGGGTATTGTTCATATGACGATCAGGGCCCGCAGATGCTTCGGAGACCTTTGCTCGTAGGTCCGATAGTAGGTATCATATTAGGAGATGTAAAGACAGGGCTGATTATTTCTGCAACTTTGGAACTTATGTGGATGGGACTGGGAAATATGGCCGGTTACAAGACGCCGGATATGATTATCGGAACCATCGTTGGAACGACCATTTCCATCACGAGCACAGGAGCAACGGCTGAAGGGATCGCGGCAGGGGTGGCCGCGGCTACGACGGTGGCGGTTTTGTCCCAGCAGCTTCTTTTAATCTTTGACTTCGTCCGTCAGTTCTTTGCAGTATGGGCAGACAGGCTGGCTCTGACCGGGGAATTTGACAGCATTTTAATGGTGAATTATGTGGCCATTGCATTCCAGTTTTTGCTCCGGGCAGTTCCCACATTTCTTGTGGTCTATTTTTCTGCAGGGGTCGTGGATAAGATTTTAAATGTCATTCCCAGCAATATATTAAAAGGTTTAAGTACTGCCTCCGGAATATTGCCGGCAGTGGGCTTATCCATCCTCATGACAATGATGATGAAGGGCTTTATGTGGCCCTTCCTGATTTTTGGTTTTGTGGCATCCACCTATCTGGGACTTGGAATTTTACCGGTGACCTTGATTTCCCTGGCATTTGCTATGCTGTATTCCGTTATGATGGAGATAAAGGACCGTCAAAATGAAGCACCGGCGGCCGTTTCAGGGCGCGGAGATGATGAGGATGGAGGTTATGACTTATGAGTGCTGGGAAAGAAAGAGCAGTGGGACTGGATAATCCCAATACACAGGCAAAAGGAAGCTACATAAAAATAACCCGTAAGGATTTAAATGCAGTCTATTGGCGTCTGCAGATTTTCGGCCTTGGAATCACCGTGACCTCAAGTAATGCCCAGGCCATTGGATTCATTACTGCATTGGCACCGGTATTAAAAAAGGTTTATAAGGATGCTGGAAAAGCCGCCAGGGTAGAGGCCATGCAAAGGCATCTGGCTTATTTCCTCTCTCAAAATACGGCTACGGGTATGATCCTTGGGATCACTGCGGCCATTGAGGAAACCACGGAAGTGGACGAAAAAGAAGCAGTAGTTGCAGTAAAAGCAGGCATGATGGGACCTTTGGCGGGAATCGGAGACAGCGTATTTAAAATCACCATCCAGGCCATTGCAGGAAGTATTGGTGCGGCTTATGCCCTGCAGGGAAATTTAATTGGCCCTATTCTGATGTTCCTGATTTACAATGGCATCAACATTGGGGTTAAATATTTCGGCACCATCATGGGATATGAAAAAGGGATCGAATTTGTTCAGAGCGGGGAGCAGGCAAAGGTGATCCAGAAAATCATAAATATATCTACCATGGTAGGTGTGATCGTGCTGGGTGCGCTTATAGGAAATTATGTGAAGATCAATGTGGGGACAGAAATCGTCATTAATGAGACCGTCGTAAACATTCAGGCTCTTTTAGACGGGATCCTGCCAAAGCTGCTTCCTCTTTTGTTCACCATCGGGCTTTATAAGCTTCACAGCCGGATGCCGAGAAAATATCTGATCCTTCTTATTTTCGGCATCCTGATTGTGGGAACTTTGCTGGCAATGGCCGGTATACTGGTTTAGATAAATACCAGTTTCGTCCTGCAGAAATAAAAAAAAGGGGAGAAACGATAGATATGGGAATTCGTATCATTCTGGCAAGTCATGGCCTGTATGCCCAGGAGGCATTAAATACGGCCGGACTGATCATTGGAGATATTGCAAAATATGTTGATGTCATTTCCGTGACAGCGGATAAAAGCTATGACCAGTGTCTTAAGGAGCTGCTGGATCTTTATGCTTCCTATGATGACAAAGGGTCAGGAATTTTAATCTTAACAGATATTTATGGAGGGACACCTGCCAAGTCAGCCACTTACTTAGCCTTGACAGCGCCAGACATCCTGGTGTATTCCGGTTTTAGTATGCCCGTGTTAATGGAACTGTTTATTGCACAGCCTGAAACACTGGAAGAGGCGGGCTCCGTAATTGAGAGAGCTTATGAAATGGGTCTGGTCCGCATTAACGACAAGCTGATAGAAGAGGGGGAACAAGATGGCGATCAAATGGATTCGTATTGATGACCGGTTGATTCATGGTCAGGTAGCAACTTCCTGGTTAAGCCACATCGGAGCAGAGCAGGTCATCTGTGTCAGTGATGCTGCTGTGGAAAATCCCGTGCAGGTACAGGTGCTGAAAATGGCGGCGCCTGCCTATACGGTACACGTGTTCGGAGTAGATAAATTTATCCGGGTATATGCCAATAATCCCATTAAGAAAAACACATTTCTGATTATGGGAAGCTTCAGCGATGCGTTAAGGCTGAAAGAGGGAGGTGTGCCTATTGACCACATTAATTTCGGGGGCATGAGAACGACTCCGGAAAGAACCATATCCTATGACCATATCATCTGCTTTTCCCCAAAGGAAGAGGAAGATTTTAATAAACTGGCGGATATGGGAGTTAAGATCGAATATCAGGTTGCGGCCTACGATGCACCTGTGGATATGAAAAAGAAAATTGAACAGCTTAAGAGGTAGTGCCATGGAGATAAAGTACATCGAGGCCTTTCCTCTGGATAACGGCAAAACAGAATTAAACATTGTTTCGGATGAAGAGATGCTGGAGGAATATCATCTGTACTGGACCTGTGAAAAAGACCCCTTTACTCAAAACCGCAGTTTTCTCTTCTCATCCAGGAAAAAAAATTTGACGTTTCATGCTGCACCTGAAAAAAGAAAACAGATTTATTTTATCATTGAATGGAAGAATCAGGCCCCCATGCTGTTTGGATACCGAATCCTTCCGGTAGATGGAATGTATAACCTGCGGGACATGGGAGGGTATATGACCGGGTCGGGAAAGAGGATAAAATGGGGCATAGGATTCCGCTCAGATTATTTCGCTTTTCTGGAAGACGCCGGACTGGAGTATGTAAAAAGCCTGGGAATCAAAACCATCATTGATTACAGAAATGAAGGGGAAATAAAAAGAAGCCCCAACCGGGAACTGGGAGAGGGTGTGACTACTTATTCCTGCGACCCCAATGCCCATACGGCCATGGTTGCCGGACTCCTTCATAATAACGAAAATCTGGCAAAGGATGAGGCCATCATAGAGCAGGCCAGAATCGCGGTAGAAGAAAATCCCTATGCAGGTGACTTAAGGATGATTCAGCAGCAATTGAATTTTGTCATATCAGATGAAAGCCGTGCTGCTTTTGGAACAAGCTTAAGGCTCTTAGCCCTGCGGTCAAACAATCCAAGCGTCCAGCACTGCAGGGGAGGAAAAGACAGGACTGGATTCGGAGCAATGCTTTTAGAAGGGATCCTTGGAGTTCCGAAAGATATTTTGATCTATGATTACATGCTCACGAAAAGGGCAAGAGCAGAAAAAAATGTCCGCTATTATCAAAAATATCTGGAGCTTGCCAAGGATAAACGGGTAGCAGATTACCTGTTCTCCCTCTTTGATACAAAGCCGGAGTATATCGAAGCATCCATCAATAAAATCTTTGAGGATTACGGTACCATCAGAGAGTATGCCAAAACTGCACTATCACTGGATGACACCATCATCAAACAGCTGGAGGATATTTTCCTGGAATAACAACTGCATACAAATTGTGCACAAAAAGATGAGCTTTGAATGGTTTAAACCCATTTTATAAGCTCATCTTTTATATTAATACTATTTAAGAGGACCGCGTTTCTACTGAGCCACCAGCTGATCCAGAGATTTGAACTGATAGCCCATCTCCTCCCATTTTGTCAGCAATTCATCAAGAATCTGGGCGTTGGTGCTGGAGGTGCTGTGTAAGAGCACGACTGCGCCGGGATGGATCCTGCCTAAAAGCTTTTTAAATGCTTCCTCCTTTGTGGGCTGCTTATCCTGATACCAGTCAACGTAGGCAAGGCTCCAGAAAAAGGTTTTGTAGCCTATATCATTTGCCATTTTTAAATTGGCCTCACTGTATTTCCCCTGTGGCGGACGGTAGTATTGTTTCATGGGCTGTCCGGTGGTCTGTTCAAAAAGGTTCTCTAAATCCTTGATCTCTTTTTCAAATGCTTCTTTTGAAGAAATCTTAGACATATCCGGATGATGATAGGTGTGATTGCCTACGATATGGCCTTCCGCAACCATACGCTTTACTAACTCCGGTGCAGTCTCTATGTAATTTCCTACTACAAAAAAGGTGGCCGGGGCATTATGTTTCTTTAACGCATCCAGTATAGCAGCGGTATTTCCGTTTTCGTATCCGGCATCAAAGGTCAGATAAAGAACTTTATCCGGGGTTTTTTCAGCATAATAGGCATTATACTGTTTTAAATAGTCCATGGTTGCATTGGCCACCGGCGGCTGCCCTTCCTGCTGGAAACTTAACCCCCAGTTTCCATCTGCAGCAGTCTCCACTGCCCTGTGTTGTTCCACCATCATGGCACCAAGGTGGCCGGCCAGAAAGGCGCAGAGGAAAAGCAGGAATACCATAATTGCCTTCTTACCTGTTTCAGGAGGAATAGAAAGTTTTCTGATTCTTTCTGCAATCTTTAATTTTTGCAAAAATTTCATGAATAAAGCTCCGTTATATTACATTTGTTTCAATATATGAAACGGACCTCTGTCCATATTCAAAAAGATTGCATTACCGTACCTGCTTTTCCTTCCAGGCTTGCTTCTGCTTTATCCAGGGAGGTAATGATGGCTTTCCGGTTTTTGCCGTTTTGCAAAAAGTCCACGGAGGCTTCTATTTTCGGAAGCATGGAGCTTGATTCAAACTGTCCTTCCTGAATGTAGCTTTCTGCTTCTTCCAGACTCATCTGGCTGATAGGACGTTCCTCAAGGGTTCCGAAATTCAGGGTAACATTGTCAACGTTTGTAAGGATCATAAGCACATCGGCATTGATTTCCTTTGCCAGAAGCCCGGCTGCCCGGTCCTTTTCAATGACTGCGCTGGCGCCCTTTAATCGGTATCCCTGTTCCATAACCGGTATGCCGCCGCCTCCGCATGCGATAACGATCTGGTCTGCATCCATAACGGCCTTTATGATGTCAATTTCCACAATGGATACAGGCTTAGGAGAAGCCACGACTCTGCGGTAGCCTTTGCCAGGCACTTCTTCCACATAGTTCCCCTTTTCTTCTTCCTCTTTTGCCTCTTCCGCGGACATTAAGCGTCCCACAGGCTTCATAGGGGTGTAAAAAGCCTCGTCATAAGGATTAACCATCATCTGTGTCAAAATAGTGGCTGCAGACTTGTAAATACCGCGTTTTGCAAGTTCTGCCTGGATGCCATTTTGCAGATCATAACCAATGTAACCCTGGCTCATGGCAGAGCATACGGACATGGGCGCAGAAGTATAGCCGTCGTGAAGTTTTCCGAATTCATTCATAGCTGTGTGGATCATGCCCACCTGCGGAGCATTGCTGTGGGTGACTGCCACCTGCCAGCCGGCTTCAATAAAATCTACGATTACTTTTGATGTTTCTGCAACTGCCTTTTTCTGTTCCGGAAGATTTGTTCCCAATGCATGATGTCCCAAAGCCAGGACAATACGTTTTTTAGCCATATCAGTTCCCTCTCAATTCCGTATAGTTTGGTCAAAAAGTATAAAGATATTATATTATCAGAAAATAAAAAA
The DNA here is from genome assembly GCA_002365025.1 of Hungatella sp. UBA3147. GTDB lineage: Bacteria > Bacillota > Clostridia > Lachnospirales > Lachnospiraceae > Lacrimispora. The sequence continues at coordinate 89,702 of DEYX01000078.1, forward strand.
ATCAACAAGTTTTAGGAGAAGGAAATCTTAAGAAGGAGCCGAGAGATTCTTTAGAAAGAATTTTGAAAATTTTGGTAGATATCTTGTGATTGGATGGTATAATGTACACGAAAGCAATGAGCAGTGCGAAATAAGGCAGGCAAAAAATT
>DEYX01000366.1 GCA_002365025.1 Hungatella sp. UBA3147
AAGTCTCTTTTTCCCGCTTCTGGAATTTGCCCTTCCTTTAAGGGGATATTTTTCATGTACTCCTGGGTGACTCCGATTAGGTTGATATAAGCCTGGTAAGCACCCTGAGTCATCATAACATTGGTTTCCAGAAGGGGGGATGCTGCATTCACATGATCGATCCGTTCAAACTGTGCAATCACATCATCCGTCATGTAATTTGGGTCCTTGCTGCTTTCATTTCCTCCCCACATGGAATTGGAATATACGGAAACTTCCGTAAGGCTTCCATAGGAAGCGATCTGTTCCATGGTAAGTTCATTAAAGCCGATCCCCAAAGACACCATGACAACAATGGAAGCCGTACCGATCAAAACTCCCAGAACCGTTAAAAATGTCCTTAGCTTCCTGCGTCTTAAGTTATTTACACTCATGGAAAGCAAATCGCTAAATTTCATTGTCTTTTTCCTCTTCTAGTTCTTCCAGTGCTTCCTTTTTCTTTTTACGTCTTTTAAGCACATATACGGTTCCAATGGTTCCTATCACCAGGACGGCAATCACCGCTGGAATGATGATCTTTCCATATTTGGAAGTGCCCTCCGGCTCTGTTACTGCCGGAAATTCTCCTGAACCATCCATTCCGGGATCTAAGTCCTCCTGTTCTGTTACCGTTAAACTTATTTCTTTTTCAACGGGATCGCTGACTACCCCATTTTCATCCTCATAGGTAATCATAATTTTAATTTTTCCATCATCCACGGTAGGCGCTGTTCCGCTGATCATGGCATCCACATTACCAGACTCTCCTGGCTTTATATTTCCTACATAGCTGTTGGTCTGCTGGATGGAATCTCCCACAAAGGTCACCATTACATTGTAGAGGAGGACCTTTCCCGTATTATTGATAGGAAACATCACATTTGTCTCTGAACCTACGGAAATCGCATCCGGCATTACCTCGATCGTTCCCGTGTTTAACCTGGAAACCTGCTTAACAGGAACGTTTACCGTCACCTTTTCTTCCGCGTTTTTAAATTCAGGACTGTCGTACTTTTCGTTGATGGTGATGGCATAGGTTCTTTGATCCACCCATGCTCCCGCCCGAAGCTTTAACTTTATATCCGTGGTCTGACCTGCGGGAAGAGAATTCACAACAATCGATGAGGAGCCGGAATCCATGGTAAATACCGCGCTGTCTGTAACTTTTTCTGATTCCAGGTTAAAGAGGATGTTGCTTGCTGCCACGTTTTCGGAGGCGTTCTTCATATGGAGGATCATTTCAAATTCCTCCCCGGCATAAACTGTCTCCGGGTTCGTCTGGAACCCATCTACAATGATTCTCGCCTTTGTTCTGTCATTGGCATTAAAATCACCGGTCTCCTCTTCCTTATCTTTATTCTGAACCTTGACATAGAAGGTCTCTTCCGCTTTCTGTACGTCTCCGTCCGTGCTGTCGCGGTATTCGATCGTAAAGGTAATGGGATAGTATCCGCTGTAAACATCCTTGCGGATATTCATGCTGTAGGGAATCTCCACCGTTTCACCGCCGCCCATGCGGTCATAATGTCTGGTGTAGTTACCATCGTTAATATCAAATGGGAACTTTGTACTGTCCTGGTCCAACTTCATCCGGACATTCACATCAAAAGCAGTAACTTGTGAGGCATTACGGACGTTCATATTAAAATTCATGGTTTGGGGATAGATTCCAAAAGGCGTATTCTGGTTTTCACCCAGCTCAAACTGGATCGTCCCTTCATCTTTCCCGGATTCCGTGGTTGCAGCGGATTTTGTGATCCAGATGTTGATCGTTGCGGGACGGGCATCAGGAAAAGAAATCGGCGATCCGTCATTTCCGCCAGCGGTCGCACCGAATACTACCTCTATAGGCACTGAGTAATATCCGTCTGCCAGATCTCTTCGAACTTTCCCAGTAAGGGATACATTCTTAGAGCTTCCGTTTTTTACTGTTCCTATCATTTTATTATTAAAGGTGTCAGAGGTGATCTCAAAAGGAAACGTGTTTCCTGAATAAGTATCTCCATTTGCCTTTGCATCACTTTCCTCATTCACTGTTTCATCTGAAAAGCGAATTGCCACATTATTTAAGTCAATACCTTCGTTGTTTTTGAAAACCATATTGATGGTCATGTTCTGCCCTGTCTTTCCAGACGGAACTTTTTTAACCTCAATATAACTCTCGTCTGATCCTGGCCGGGCAAAAGCTACCCCCGGTACAGCCGAAATAATCATAAGGACTGCAAGCAGCCATACAAATCCTTTTTTACCATACTTCATGTTCCATATCCTCCTTTGTAACCTCATGATACTGTTCTTCGATATGATGCTGTTCTTCAATTTTTACGATCTTTCCATCTACAATATGGAATTGTCTGTCTGCAAACTTTGCAATATAAGTATCATGAGTTACCATGACCAGAGTCTGATTCTGTTCCCTCACGATTTTCTGCATCAGGCTTAAAATTTCCCTGGTCGTCTTGGAATCCAGGTTTCCGGTGGGTTCATCCGCAAAGATGATCTGAGGATTTACCGCCAAAGCTCTTGCAATACCGACTCTTTGCTGCTGGCCGCCTGACATTTCATTGGCCATATGCTTCATCTGTTTTTCTAGACCCACCAGCTTTATGTACTCTTTTGCCTTTTCATTCCTGGCTTTCTTTGATACACCCCGGAATGACAGAGGCAGGGCTACATTCTCTACCGCATTCATGGTCTGCAATAGATTATAAGACTGGAAGATAAAACCCACATGCTTTCTGCGGAATGATACCAGCTGATTTTCCGAAAGCTTTTCTATATGGTTTCCGCCGATGACAATCTCTCCCTTTGACGGCTTTTCAAGGCCGGCCAGCATGTTTAAAAGTGTGGATTTACCGGAGCCAGAAGGGCCTACGATGGCACAGAACTCTCCTTTGTATATGCTAAAGTCCACGCCGTTTAACGCATAGACTTTTGTGTTTCCCACTTTGTATACCTTGTATAGATTCTTGACCTGAATCATAGGTATTTTGTCTTTTTCCAAAGCAGATTCCTCCTTATTATAAGTCTGCAACAAAGCGGGTAACTCTTGGGTAGTCCGCTAATCCGCAGTGCAGCCAGGGAACCGTAGGTTCCCTGGCTCACGGGCATTCGCCCTATGAATAGGAGCAAGGACAGATTTTCTTATGTGCAGGCACAACGAAAATCTGTCCTTGCTCCTATTCGCACTACTCATTGCTTACATGAACATTATACAACAAGATATTTCAATCGGTCATTCTTTATTTTCTTACGCTTCCTTAATTATTCCTTACAGGAGGGAAGCTGCTAATTTCCGGAAAAATGGCATACGAAAAGATTATATCATAAATTTTAAAAAAGTGTGGAAATATTCTAACGAATACTGTATAATAGATTGGATAGAATTTTAAACCATAATTTAGTGGATAAAGGAGATTCTTATGAGACATTTACTTAACCCGTTAGACTTTAGTGTGGAAGAGACAGGACAACTCTTAGACCTGGCGAAAGATATCGAAGAAAATCTTCCAAAATATTCTCATGTATGCGATGGAAAAAAATTAGCGACATTATTTTATGAGCCAAGTACAAGAACTCGTTTGAGTTTCGAGGCTGCCATGTTAAATCTGGGCGGCAGTGTACTAGGCTTTTCTTCTGCCGACTCCAGTTCTGCCGCAAAAGGAGAAAGTGTTGCTGATACCATTCGGGTTCTCTCCTGCTACGCAGACATATGTGCCATGAGACATCCAAAGGAAGGTGCTCCACTGGTAGCTGCCAACCATTCCAGCATACCGGTCATCAATGCCGGTGACGGAGGCCACCAGCATCCGACCCAGACCCTTACTGATCTGCTTTCCATCAATTCTTTAAAAGGCCGTTTGAATGATCTGACCATTGGCCTCTGTGGCGACTTAAAATTTGGCCGTACGGTTCACTCTCTGATTAATGCTCTTGTACGTTACGAAAACATCAAATTCATCTTAATTTCCCCCCCAGAGCTACGGGTGCCTGAGTACATCCGAGAAGATGTACTGAAAGCCAACAACATTGAATTTGTAGAAATGGACAGCCTTGACGAAGCCATGCCTTCTCTTGATATCCTCTATATGACCCGCGTTCAGAAGGAACGCTTCTTCAATGAAGAGGATTACATCCGTTTGAAAGACTGCTACATTCTGGACAAGAAGAAAATGAAACTGGCGAAAGAAGATATGTATGTTCTTCACCCTCTTCCAAGAGTCAACGAAATCTCAGTGGAGGTTGACGAGGATCCCCGAGCCGCCTACTTTAAGCAGGCACAGTACGGCGTGTATGTGCGTATGGCTCTTATCATGACATTACTGGAGGTAGAAAAATCATGTTAAATATCAGCGGATTAAAAGAAGGAATCGTATTAGACCACATTGAAGCCGGCAAAAGTCTGGAAATCTATTATAACCTGGGTCTGGACAAGCTGGACTGCCAGGTCGCCATCATTAAGAATGCAAGAAGCAATAAGATGGGAAAAAAGGACATCATAAAAATTGAAGGCGGCTTAGATCACATTGATTTAGACATCCTGGGATATATTGACCATAACATTACGATCAACATTATAAAGGATAACCTGATAGTGGAAAAGAAGACCTTAAGCCTTCCTAATAAGATCACCAACGTGATACAATGCAAAAACCCCCGCTGCATTACCTCCATCGAGCAGGGGCTTCCTCATGTATTCTATCTTGCTGATGAGCAGAAGGAAGTTTACCGCTGCCGGTATTGCGAAGAAAAATATTCAAAATAATTCAAAAACTGCCTTCCCGGAATATAAGGAAGGCAGTTTTTTATTCTTTCCATATGATCTGCTCTGATAAGAAACAGAGACATTGCATACGTATCCACTTCTCTAAGTTTTGAGTAAGACGATAAGCCGGGTTATGTCGTTGAATGGCCATCTATCTAGGCCTGCCGTCGCCAGCAGGCTCAAGCAACCTACCCGGGAGCAGACGGGCCGCCTTATGCTCCCTGTTCGGTCTTGCTTCGGATGGGGTTTACATGGACCCCTCCTGTTACCAGAAGGGCGGTGGTCTCTTACACCACCTTTCCACCCTTACCGCATAAAGCGGCGGTATATTTCTGTTGCACTTTCCCTGGAGTCGCCTCCGCCAGACGTTATCTGGCATCCTGCCCTGTGAAGCCCGGACTTTCCTCACCTGCAGCCTTTCGGCTTTGCAGCTGCGGCCATTTGTCTTACTCAAAACTATATTATGAAAAAAATGTTTTCATAATCGGATAGACGGTGCAAAAAACAGCACCTTTTATAAGAAGCGAAAAAGACTGCTTCTCATGAGCTATACTAACATATCATACATTTCTTAATTTGTAAAGCTACTTTCCGGTTTAGACCTTAAAACAGCTTCCTCCTATAAATTCTCTGACAATGGAATTGCGTGGGATATCCTCACAATTGACCCCAAGAAAATAATCCAGGAATTTTAGCAGGCGCTTTGCTTCCATATATTCCGGGGATTCTCTGGGAATGCCGAATAACAGCGGTTCTGCATACTGCTTCAACACAGCCAGTTCATAGACCGTAGCTGAGTTGAACATCATATCCGCAGATTCCTGGAAGGGGAAAATATACTCTTCCTCTCCTGCTCTCACCGCCGGCCACATGCGTATGGTGTCCTGCGCGGAAGCGCCTCTTGTTCTGGCATCCCGTACCATACGCCGGATCAGGCGGCAATCAGTTGTTGGAATCCGGTTGTGTTCATCAATATTCAACTGAGTCAGTGCACTTACATATACACGGAATTTACTATCCTTTGGCAGGGTATAGGAGAGCCTGTCATTTAAGCAATGGATCCCTTCGATCACCAGGATATCGTCTTTTCCCAGTTTGAGATAATCGCCTCGGTACTCCCTGACCCCTGTTTTAAATTGGTACCGCGGCATTTCCACTGTTTCTCCAGCCAGAAGAGCTGTCATGTCTTTATTAAACTGTTCAATATCCAGGCTTTCTAAAACCTCATAATTGTAGCTTCCGTCCGGATTTTTCGGACTGTCTACCCGATTGACAAAATAATCGTCCACGGCAATGGGATGAGGGATCATTCCCTGAGCCTTTAGCTGAACGGACAGCCGGTGGGAAAAGGTGGTTTTTCCAGATGAGGACGGTCCGGCGATCATAACAAATTTTTTACTCCTGTCGGCGCCAATTCGTTCCGCGATCTCAGCAATTTTCTTTTCTTGTAAGGCCTCCTGAATTAAAATCAGTTCATTGATATTGCCCGATGCAATTTCTTCATTCAGAGCGCCTACATGAGATACATTCAGCCGTTCCCCCCATTTTACACTCTCCTTCAGCACACGGAACAGCTTCTTCTTCTTTTCCGGCTCGAATACAGGCACTTCTTTGGGGTTTTCCTTCTGGGGCAGCATGATCATAAAGCCGTCATCATGTAATATCAAATCAAAATACTTAACATATCCGGTATTCTGAACCATATATCCATAATAGTAATCTTCAAAGCCGCCTATGCTGTAGATATTGACACGGGAAACCCGTCGGTAGCGAAATAGTCTTTCTTTGTCATACATCCGGTGCTTGTGAAATAAATCAATGGCATCGTCCGTGTTTACGCTCCGTTTCATAATCGGGATTTTTTGGCTCACATACTCCTGCATGCGGGCCTTTACCCTGGAAAGCAGTTCCTCAGTCAGTCCAATCTTTCCGTGAGCCTCTATATAATAGCCTTTTCCAAGGGAAAAATCCACAGTCACTTTTTCAATATTTTCTGCGCCAGCCACATCGTAAAAGGCTTTCATCATAACAAATATAGCGCTTCTGTGATAAGTCTGGATTCCGGGCTGATCTTTCCCTGTAAAGAAGCGAAGGCTGCAGTCGAACTGGACTGTTTTATGGAGCTCACTTAATTTTCCGTTTATGCTTACCAGTAAGATATCATTTTCATATTGGGGCTGATATTCTTTTGCGATCTCTTGATAAGACGTTCCAATTGGGTATTGCTTTTCTACACCGTTTATAGTAACAACTGCCATTCGCTTCCTCCTTATATGAATGTTTCAGGAAATTCCACTTCTGCCTTGCAGATTTCTAAGTCCTCCCCTACTTCTTTCTTCAGATACTCCTCCAAAAAGTCCAAAAACAGATATTCCAGGCCGTAATGGCCGGCATCAATGACAGCCATATGGTTTGCAGCAGCATCAATCCCATTGTGGTGGCCGATATCGCCTGTTATAAAGACTTTCACACCTGCAGCCAGAGCCGGTTTGATCATGCTTCCTCCGGATCCAGGACTTATGCCTACAAAACGTACGGTCTCTCCTGGTGCTGCTTCTCCATAAACAGTGACAAAGGGAAGTTGAAACCGCTCCTTTACAAGAACAGCGATCTCCTTTACTGTCATCTCTTCCTTAAGATACCCCATTTTCCCGATTCCATATACCGTTTCCCTGGAACCTTCCGTTGTCTCTTTCAGCATCACGCCTTCTTTGTCCAGCACGTTTAAATCGGTAAGCCCGAGCTTTTGTGCGGCCGCATCAGCCATACAGCCAGGAGCGGCATCAAAGTTTGTATGCATGACATAGTAAGAGATGTCATTGCGGATCAGGCTAATAATACGTCTGGATATAAAATCCTTGTCATTAATTCTATTCAAAGGCTTGAAAATAAGGGGATGATGGGTAATCAATAAATCTGCTCCCCACCGGACAGCATTTTCCACCACTTCGTCAGTAGCATCTAAAGCAATAAAAACCTTTTTTACTTCTTTATTACTACGACCTGCTAAAAGGCCCACATTATCCCAATCACAGGCACAGACTGGCGGCGCCAGCTGTTCCAGTTTTTCTATGAGTTTATCGCAATGCATCCTGTGCCTCCTTGTTATAGGCTAATTCAAACTTCAGCTCTTCCAGTCTTCTGACCGCTGCCTCCGTTTGGCTCCCGGAAAGCCCTCTCATGATCTGCTCCAACTGCTCTTCTTCCTTTTTTAAATATTCCTTTAAAACAGGATCTTTGGATTCCAGCAGGCTCCTTCCATAGCGGTAGGAAATCTCGCGTTCATCTTTATCGCCTGCTTTTATCTTTCTGCTGATTCCCATTACGGAATAGAACTTTCCTTCTTCTTTTATCATAGTCTCCCGCTCAATAAAAAATTCCTGTTCTTCCAGGAATCTGCGTACCTTGTCCAGTTCTGAGTGGGGGGATAGGACCCAGTAGGAAATGCCTTCCCATAAATTACGGCCTTCCTCTAGTATATGTATGATCAGCTCACCGCCCATGCCAGCTATGACCACACAGTCTGCTTCGTTCTGCTCTAATTTTAAAAGTCCGTCGCTTAAACGGACTTCCACATGAGCTTGCAGACCTGCCTCCTGGATATGGGCCTGGGCCCTTAACAAGGGGCCCTTCCGCACATCCATGGCAATGGCATATTTTGCTTTTCCTTCCTGTACCAGATGGATAGGAATATAACCATGATCCGTTCCAATATCTGC